>NCDY01000177.1 GCA_002280405.1 Rhodobacterales bacterium 32-66-9
CCCGCATCTTCGGTCAGAAGGGCATCGAGCCGCGTTCGCATGTCATCGTCCAACTGACCGGCGACCCTGGCATCGACCCGCCGTTCAGCCGCGACAAGCGCATCCGCGCAAAGCCGCTCGATGACCGTGATTCCGGGCAGGATGGTCTGAGCCGCCCGGCACTGCTCGACGAAGCGCCGTGCCAGATCCTCGTTCGACCGGGCAGTTTCGGCCGCGCCTTCAAGCCAGGCCTTCTGGTCCCGGGCGCCCCGCCCGGTGAACATCTTGTAACCGTAGATGGCGCGCAAGGCGGCCAGGTGCTCATGCCGGGTCTCCTCGCGGGCGGCGTAGCCGGCCAATTCGTCGGGCCTTATCCCAAGCTGCGCTGCCAGAAAGCGTGTGACTGCTAACGGAATGACCTCGCCCGGCGCCAGCAACCGCCCGGGATATCGCAGCGCGCATAGTTGCAACGCAAAACCGAAGCGGTTGTGCGGACGACGACGGGCGCGGACGATCTCCAGATCGTCGTCTGCCAGCGTGTAGTGGCGCAGCATCGACGCGTCATCGGTCGGCAGGTCGAACAATGCCGCCCGTTGGCGGTCGGTCAGAATGCTGCGTCTTGGCATGGCGATCTTTCAGGAAATCGTGATGGACGACCGTCCGTAAGGGGATCGGTGAGCGGACATGGGGCGAGAGAGTTGAGAACGGTATGGAAACCACACTCCATCACATCTCGTATAGATGGTACGATTTGATTCGCATATGCCACCCCTTATCCGTACACTCTCGGCATGACCGCGATCAAAATTGGCTATGCCCGCTGCTCCACCGATCGTCAGGATCTGACGGCGCAGCGTGCTGCCCTTGCAGAGCTTGGGGTCACCGAAGACCGCATCTACACAGATCACGGTCTGACCGGCACGAACCGCGACCGGCCCGGTCTCGCCCAGGCCCTCGCCGCCGTGCGCGCAGGCGACGTGTTTGTCGTGCCGAAGCTTGACCGCCTCGCGCGCTCGGTCCCCGACGCACGGGCCATCGCGGAACAGTTGGAAAAGAAGGGCGTCAAGCTTGCCCTCGGCGCATCGGTCTACGATCCGACCGACCCGATGGGAAAGATGTTCTTCAACATCCTCGCCACCTTCGCCGAGTTCGAGGCCGACCTCATCCGCATGCGCACCCGCGAAGGTATGGCCATCGCCCGCGCCAAGGGCAAACTCCGGGGAAAGCAGCCGAAACTCTCGGAAAAACAACAAAAAGAACTGAGCCGGATGCACGCCTCCGGCGAATATTCCATCAGCGATCTAGCTGAGCTCTTCTCTGTCTCAAGACCGACCGTCTACAGAACGCTGCAGCGAAATTCCCCAAAAATTAAGCCTTAGCGTAGGATTCTGCCCCCTCCGGCATCAGACCCCATGCACAACGATCGCCTGATCATGCTGAACTGGCCTCGATGGCTTGGGACAAGATCACTGACAGCCGCAAGCCGCAGGAATACGCCGTGGAGGAGAAAGATCGGACGCTTTACGCTGGCGACATGGATCTTGCTTTGCGGGAACCCTACGACCGCTTGGGCCCGATCACCGAGGACATACGTATCCTCGCGCTCTACCGCACGGAAATGCCCGAAGAGGAGTTTGGTACGGCAGTTCAGGAGGAGGTCAACCGGCTGCGCGCCATGGGGGCGTCGCGCGCCTATATCAGTGAGCGTAGCCTCGAGATCGAGGACCAGGCGCGGCAAGACTATGCCGAGCGTCGCTATCTCGCAGAGATGACGCCTGCTGTCGCCGATTATCTGCGCCGGGCGGAGGCCGGCGATCCGGCGCCAATGTCAGAGGCGGAGCAGCAGCGCTTCGTCGCGCAGATCGACAGGAGTTTGACGCCGGACGCGGTTGCGGGGTTGCGCGCGGGAAATGCCGAGGTTCTGGACAAGTTCAGCCAGGACCCGCTGCGGCAGCTGGAACTTGCCAAGGCCTATCTCGAGAGCAGCGAAGTGACCGCCCACGGCCCTGCCATGGAGCGGGTGCTCGACGCCTTGGCCGAAGAGCAGATCGAGTCGCAACGCGCGCGTCACGCCGCGGCGCATGGCGAGAAGGGCATCACCCATGGATAAGGGGAAGATCGCAGGCGGGATCCTGAGCCTGACGCTGGTCGGTCTCGCAATCGGCTATGTCGTGGCCACGGGCTACCTGACCATCCGTTACGGCCTGTCGACGCAGGCCTTCGACATCACCTTGCTCGCACGGGAATACCGCGCGCTTGGGGCCACCGCCCCGCGCGACTTCCTCTGGGTGAACCTGATCCTCGCGGGCTTCGGCGTCGCAGCTCTGATGCTGAGCGTTACGCTTCTCGGCGATGCTCTCACACGCTTCGGCACGACGCATTGGCAGACCCGGGGCGAGATGAAGCGCAACGGCTTCTTCGCCAAACCGGGCGGCGGCTTCCTTCTCGGCAAGCTCGGCCCCCCGAAATCGAAGCGCCCCGAAATCGAAGCGCCCCTTCCTCGTCTCGATAACTTTCCCGCATGCGCTGATTGTGGCCCCGACGGGTAGGGGCAAGGGTGTGGGCTTCGTGATCCCGAACCTGCTCACTTATAAGGGCTCTGCCGTAGTGCTCGACGTGAAGGGCGAGAACTTCCGCGAGACCTCGCGTTTCCGCACCAGCATGGGCGACAAAGTGTTCCGGTTCGCGCCGACTGATTGGGACCGCCCCACGCACCGCTACAACCCGCTGGCCCGCATCGCGGCGATGACCAATCCCGACCGGCAGCAGATGGAGCTGAAGCTCACCGCCAAGCTCTTCCTGCAGACCGATAACGAAAAGCTGAGCGGGCTTCTGGCAGGGGGTATCGATCTTTTTGTCGCGGCTGGCCTTCTGGCCTTCGAGCGCGGCGTACCGACCATCGGCGAGATCTACCGCATCACCGCCTCGGGCGGTGACAAGCAGAAGGAATACCTGAAGCGCTCGCAGGAGGTGAAGAACAAGTCGGCCAAGCTGATTTTCGAGCGCATGGCCTCGACCAACAATGACACCCTGACCTCCTATCTGTCGCTCCTGATGACCTCGGGTCTCGACACCTGGGACAACCGGGCAATCGACGCGGCCACCGCGACCTCGGACTTCTCCTTCCGGGACATCCGGCGACGGCCGCATGCGGTCTATCTTGTGGTCGAGTCCGAGATGATCCGCCCCCTGGCCCCACTGATCCGGCTATTCTTCTCAGATCTGATCGCCTCGCTGCAGGCGCAGGAGCCGGGGGACGATGAGCCATGGCCCGTGATGATCATGCTCGACGAGTTCGATCGGCTCGGGAAAATGCCGATCGTCGCTGAAAGCATCAAGACGCTGCGCTCCTTCGGCGGGAACCTCGCCATTGTCACCCAGACCATCCCGGCGCTGGACGAGATCTATGGCGAGAACACGCGTCGGTCGCTGCAGGGCGGTGCGGGCGTGAAGCTCTACCTCACGCCGTCCGAGCAGAAGACCATCGAGGAGTTGAGCCAGGCCGTCGGCAAGACCACCAAGCGCGTGGTCACCCGGTCCCGCGCGGTCGGGCGCAACCCGTTCGAGGGGCGGAGTGTTTCTGAGCGGACAGAGGACACCCCGCTTCTAACAGAGGACGAGGCCCGGCGCATGGACCTCGACGAGGTGATCCTCGTGATTGACGCTCAAATGCCGATCCGGGCAAGGCGGAACAAGTACTTCGAGGACCCGGCGTTGAAGGTTCTTCATGCGGGTCAGGCGGGGAGTTTCCCGTACCCTGATGAGGACGGGCTGCGGCGGGATCGGCTGATGACCGAGACATGGGAGACCGTGGAGAAGCTGAAACAGGAGTTGAAGGAGGTACGGGCGGCTGCGGAGTTGGATGGTTCTGGAACCGCGCCCCTGTCGACGGCGGCGCAAGCACCTGCAACGGAGACGCAGGACCCTAATCCCGGGGTGTCGGGTCGGGCGCGGGGCCGAGCTGCACGGGCTGCGGCGGCTGGTGGTAGGTCAGGCCCGTTGTCGTTCGATCTTGCCGGACTGGGGATCAAGGGGGCAGACAACACTGAGTTGGCAGTGGCTGTTCAAACGACGCGGGCGATCATCGCGGAGTACGCGTGATCGGCCCAGAGCCGCCGTCTGGCGCGCAGGCCGTTTCAGAAAGGCACCCCAAAGAGATCTCTCAGCCGAGCCACACCACTGACCTTGATCGAATTTTACGGCACACAGCCATCTACATTTATACCGGCAGTATCGAAGATTCTTGTACGAGATCATCGCTCTGAAACGCGACCGCAAGGACTTCGCAGTTGATGTTCGTGCCCCGCGCCCCAGCAAGCGCTGTGCAACGCCGTTTGCCGGCGCGTTGACGGATGGTCGGCGGTCCCGCTGTCAGTCCATGCTGGCCAAGCGAACTTTCCGCGCAAACCGTAAATTTTACGCGAACCTTCGGGCGTTGGGGCGCAAGGCGTTGCAGGATGCGCAGGACGACCAGCACCAGCAGGGATGCGACCGTTCCGATGGTTCCCAGCTCCAGCAGGCCGGTGCCGAACACGATCCCCAGCGCGGCGGTCAGCCAGAGCGACGCCGCCGTTGTCAGGCCCTGCACCGAGGCCCCTTCGCGATAGATCACGCCTGCCCCCAGAAAGTCGATCCCGGTCAGGATCGCATGCGGCATCCGTGCCATGTCCGACACGACCTGCGCGCCGTCTGGGAGAGCGACGCTCCATTCGGCCATGCGCAGGCCCGCCAGGGTCATCAAGCCGACGCAAAGCAGACAAGCGCATGGGTGCGCAGGCCTGCCGTTGATCTCCCGCTCGCCTCCGGTCAAGGCACTGGAAATCAGGCTGCAGACCAGAGGCAGCGTCATGTCGGTGTCGCGCAGGGTGGCAAGAAGGCTGCCAGGTGTCATGAGCGTATTCCATCGCGTGACTTGCTGTGACAACACGCGACGACCGGCATCCGGTCCCTGGCGCAGGCAAGAGCGGCGTCGGGCGGCGCGCCCCTGCCTGCGTGTCTAAGGCAAACCAAAATGACTGTTCAAGCCCCGGTAGTCCCTTACCCGGAACCGGCAGAGCGGGGCAAAATCCTGCGTCTGGGCCTGCGCCCCGATCCCGATGACTGCCAGACCTGCGGCATGGGCGGAGCGGACGCCGGGCAGCGCATCCTCAACGGCAAAGGCCTTATCCGGGCTGAGGCCGAGGCGCCGCAGCGTTTCGAGATAGGGCAGCGGGTCCGGCTTGCCGCGTGGCAGGTCGGCACCCGAGACGCGGGTAGGAATGAGGGCGGACAGGCCCAGCTGGTCCAGCGCCGCGACGATGTGCCGGGAGGGCGAGGAGGAACAGACAGCGACGGCAAGGCCGGCCTCGGCGACGCGGTTCACGAACGCGGCGGCACCCGGAACCGCCTGGCGCAACTGGGGCAGCAGGATGTCGGCTTCGGCACCGATCTGGTTGGCCAGATCGGTGCGGCGGGCGTCCGGCAGGTCGGGTCCGAGGACCTCGTTCAGAAAGCCGCGCAGGCCGCGGCCGACGAAGGCGTCATAGACCGCCTGCGGGACCGCGATGCCGAGACGCGCCAGCACCCGGCGCTTGGCCTCTTCCCAGGCGGGTTCGGACAGGACGAGCGTGCCGTCGAGGTCGAAGATGGCCGCCCGATAGTCGGAGAGGATCATGCGTTCAATTCCCTTTGCCGACAGGCTCTGTTAAGGCTGGGTCAATGCCAAAAGGACATCCCATGACCGATCTCGCCGCCCGCCTTGCCACCGCCCGCCGGATCGCCGCCGATGCGGGGGAGATGGCGCTGGAGTATTTCCGCAAGTGGGACCGGCTGACCATCGACGTGAAGGGCCATCAGGATTTCGTGTCGGAAGCTGACCGGAATGTCGAGCTGGCCGTGCGCGCGGCGCTGGCCGAAGC
>NCDY01000059.1:0-7917 GCA_002280405.1 Rhodobacterales bacterium 32-66-9
AGCCGCACGCCGGTGCGAGAGGCGCTGCAGCGGCTGGAGACGCAGGCGATGCTGACGCGCGACGGACGCAGCCTGATCGTCGCCAGCCTTGACCACAACCAGCTTGCCGAGCTTTACACGGTCCGCACCGAGCTGGAAGGGCTGGCGGCCCGGCTGGCGGCGCGGCATGCCTCGCCCGAGGAAGTGCGGGTGCTGAAAAGCATGGTGGCCGAGGATCGCGCGCTTCTGGGTGGCGATCCCCGCGCCCTGTCCCGCGCGAACAAGCGGTTTCACAAGCAGATCCATCTGGCCAGCCACAACCGGTTCCTGGTGCAGCAGCTGGACCTCGTGCATCGGTCGATGGCGCTGATGGCCAACACCTCGTTTGCCGCCGAGGGGCGGGACGAGGTGGCGCTGGTCGAACATGCGCAGATCGTGGCGGCGATCGAGGCGGGGGATGGCGACGCGGCCTATCAGGCGCTGAAGTCGCACATCAGCCAGGCCTTCGAGACCCGGTTGCGCGTCGAAGCGGGCGAGCTGCGGACCCGATAGCCGCGCGCGCGCCGCGGCACTGCTTGCCCGGCGCGTCGGTGTCAGGCCTTGGCATCGACCGCAGGATCGAAGAGGCCGTGGGTGGTCTTGTCCCAGAAGAAGGGGCGCGTGGCGAGTTCCGCCAGACCCTTGTAGGCGGCAAGCGACGCCAGCGGGTAGTAGACCTTGAGCGTCAGCACCCACAGAAGGCTCAGCCCGTGCTTCGTGCGGCCAAGGCCAAGGGCACCGATGACGACGTTCGCGGCTTCGGACAGAAAGAAGGTGAGTGCCAGCGCCCAGATGCCCCAGAGCGGCAGCGCGGCATAAAGCGGATGGTCGATGCCGAAAGGCAGGAGCATGAAGGACCACAGGAGGGGCGCCAGCAGGAACTGCGCTATGGTGCCCAGGAACAGGACCTGGAAGCCGAAGAAACCCTTCGGGCCGAGTTGCCGCCACAAAAGCCGGGGTGACCGCATGTGGACGGCCCAGGTCATGATGTAGCCCTTGATCCAGCGCGAACGCTGCTTGATCCAGGGCAGCGCGCGGCAGTTCGCCTCTTCAAACGTCACGGTGTCGATCAGTTCGGTCCGGTAGCCGTGGCGGGCCAGACGGATGCCGAGATCGGCATCCTCGGTCACGTTGTGCGCGTCCCAGGCCCCCAGTCTGTCCAGCACGTCGCGACGGAAGAACAGCGTGGTGCCACCCAGGGGCACCACGAGGCCAAGGCGGGCGAGGCCGGGCAGGACCAGCCGGAACCAGCCGGCATATTCGATGGTGAAACAGCGGCTGAGCCAGTTGGTGCGGGGGTTGTAATAGTCAAGCATGCCCTGCAGGCAGGCCACTTCGGGACCCGATCTCTGAAAGCGTTCGACGACCTTGAGAAGCTGGTCGGGTTCGGGCGCATCTTCCGCGTCATAGACCCCGATGATGGCCCCGCGGGCGTGATCCAGGGCGTGGTTCAGGGCGCGTGGCTTGGTCTTGACCTGCCCCTCGGGCACGATGACGACGCGCATCCAGGGCGGAAGCTCGGCATGCGCAAGGGCGTCGAGGGTGACGCTGTCCTCTGCCTCGACCACCAGGATGACGTCGAGAAGGTCGACCGGATAGTCAAGCCGGGCCAGACGGCGGACAAGGCGGGGCGCGATGTCGGCCTCACGGTAGAGCGCCACGATGATCGAGACGATCGGCTGGATCGCGTCGCTGGCCGGATTGGGTCCGGGCGCGGGCGCGCGCAGGGCGGCGATGGTGGCGGCGATCTTCAGGACGACCAGCGCCGCAAGGGTGACCAGTGCAAAGCCCAGCGCTGCAAGGCCGGTGACAAGCGGGGCGAGGGCAAGGGAGGCGAGGAGAGCGGCGATCACCAGGACCGCACCGGGAGCCTGATGCAGGCGCCGCCAGGAGCGGCAGCTTTCAGCGTCCGACACGCGGGTTTCCGCGGCGCGGGCAAGAAGATCACCGCGCCGGGCATGGACCGCTGCCAGGATCGCGCGGGGCGCGGCGATGCCGGCGGCCACGGGGCCAAGCCGTGCTTCGAGCATCGGACGGAGGCGGTGAAATTCCTCGGGCCGGGAGGTGGCGACGATGGTGACATCGCCCGCCTTCTGCCAGGGGACAAGGCCATGGCGCAGGCAGTCCTGCACCCCCACGGCATCGATCAGCCGGGGATCGGGCAGCGCGGTATCGAGGTCAACAAGCCGGATGCCGTAGTTCCGGGCGTCGACGCCGAGGAGGTCGCGTTCGACCACTAGGCCGCGCGCGCGCAGCACATCGGGAAGACGACCCGCCTCGCGCCCCTGATGCGACAGGGCGGTCAGCATTTCATCCGGTGCGACCACTCCGGCGCGGAGCAGCGAGGCCCCGACGGCAAAGCGTCGCTGTCCCCGCGCCAAGGGGGCGCGCTGCTGCTTGATGATCCGTTCGGCGGCACCCATGCCGGTCCCCATGTTTTGCGGGGTCAGCTTGCGCGATCTCGGTTAACAGGCGGTTAACCCGCCTCAGGCGGCGCGGCGGGACTGCATTGCGGCGGCAAACCGCTCGAAGAGATAGAAGCTGTCCTGGGGGCCGGGCGAGGCTTCGGGGTGGTATTGCACCGAATAGACCGGCTTGCCATCGACGGCGATGCCGCAGTTGGTGCCGTCGAAGAGGCTGACATGCGTCTCGGACACGCCTTTCGGCAGCGTGTCGGCGTCCACGGTGAAACCGTGGTTCATCGAGGTGATCTCGACCTTGCCGGTGGTCAGGTCCTTCACCGGGTGGTTCGCACCGTGGTGGCCGTGGTTCATCTTGCGGGTCCTGGCCCCGAGCGCGAGGGCAAGCATCTGGTGACCGAGGCAGATGCCGAAGAGCGGCAGGTCTTTCGACAGGACGCCCTGGATCATCGGCACGGCATAGCTGCCGGTTGCCGCCGGATCGCCGGGGCCGTTCGAGAGGAACACGCCCTCGGGGTTCAGGGCCAGCACGTCTTCGGCCGTCGCGGTCGCGGGCAGGACGGTCACCTCGCAACCGACGGAGACAAGGCAGCGCAGGATGTTGCGCTTGGCGCCATAGTCGATGGCGACGACGCGGAAGCCCGGACCCTCGCGGCGGGAATACCCCTCGGGCCAGGCCCAGCGCTTTTCGTCCCAGCGGTAGCTTTGGGCGCAGGTCACGTCCTTTGCCAGATCGAGGCCGACGAGGCCCTTCCAGGCGCGGGCTTTCGCCACCAGTTTCCCGATGTCGAAGCGGCCCTCCGGGTCATGGGCCAGGGCCACATGCGGCGCGCCTTGCTGACGGATCGCGCGGGTCAGGCGACGGGTGTCGATGCCGCCGATACCGATGCGGCCGATCTTTGCCAGCCAGGCGGTCAACTCTCCGCTCGCGCGCCAGTTCGACGGCTCGGTCGGGTCCCATTTCACCACCATCCCGGCGGCGGACGGGGTGCCGGTCTCGTCATCCTCGGGTGTCACGCCGACATTGCCGACATGGGGGAAGGTGAAGGTCACGACCTGGCCCGCGTAGGAGGGGTCGGTCATGATTTCCTGGTAGCCGGTCATCGCGGTGTTGAACACAAGTTCGGCCACGGTTTCGCCGGTGGCCCCGAAACCCTTGCCGTAAAAGACGGTGCCATCGGCCAGGGCCAGGCAGGCGGTAGCATCGCGCGGCGCGGGCATGGGCTTTCCTCCATTTGGCAAATTGCGCGGAAACTACGGGGCGGGGGCAGCCGGGTCAAGGGAGGATGCGAAAAGGATTTTGACGTAATATCAAGGGTTTGACTTTTCCGGTCGTGGTTGCGGTCAGGGGCGGTTCGGGGTAATCTGCAAAACTTGGGGAAACGACCGGAAAGACCGAACCATGCTGTTGCGCGACCGTCTGCAGACGGCCCTCAAAGAGGCCATGAAGGCCAAGGAGGTGGATCGTCTGTCCACGCTGCGCCTGATCAACGCCGCCATCAAGGACCGCGAGATTGCCGTCCGGGGCGAATCCGATGCCGGCGAAGTGGGTGAGCCCGAAATCCTGCAGATCATGGGCAAGATGGTGAAGCAGCGCCAGGAATCGGCGCGGGCCTATGAAGAGGGCGGGCGGCTGGAACTGGCCGAGAAGGAACTGGCGGAAATCAGAGTGATCCAGGAATTCCTGCCGCGCCAGATGGACCAGGGCGAAGTTGCGGCGGCGGTGAACGCGGCGGTGGCGGAAACGGGCGCGGCCAGCATCCGCGACGTCGGCCGCGTGATGGCGGCCTTGAAGGCGCGCCACGCCGGGCAGATGGATTTCGGCGCGGTGGGCGCGCTGGTGAAGGCGCGGCTGGGATAGGGAGGGCGGCCTGCCCGGCCGGTCGCCCGATCGCTATTCGGGATAGTTGCGGGCGGCCTTGGCTGTCCCGAGCTTGCCACCGGACTTCTTGCTTTGCGCTGTCGCCGTCCATTCATATTTGTGGACGCCATCGGGCGGGCAGGGGCTCTTGTATTTGAACGCACCGGGCTCGATCACATCCTGACCCGTGTAGGCCACCACACCGCCCCCGTGATTGAAGTCCCGGACATTGGTGTCGACCAGCTTGAAGCGGATGAACTTCGTGCCTTCGGGCACGTCGGTGAGGACGAAACGCGGGTTGGCGACGGTGTTGGGGTTCCCGGATGTGCACAACTTCAAGCCATCCCAGGTGAACTCGATCTCGAAGGCCAGGGCGGGCGTGGCGAAGGCAAGGGCGGCGGCAGTCACGAACGCGATCCTGAACATCATCATTCCTTTTGCTGGACGCCGTTCCTCTTCCGACAGGAAGGCACCAAGCTCGACCTCGCGGCCCTCGGCCTTCAGCGTCAGATAGTTCGGCACCGGGCCGCCGGTGGCGTGCAAGGTGACGCGGAGCCAGTAGGGATTGGCGTCCCAAGTCTGCCGTTTGCCCTTCGGCCCGTGCCGGACCAGCGTGATCCGGTCGGGCGACAGGCGCAGATCCTCGACGATGTCGCGGTCGCGGCCGTTCTTGCGCAGGGCAAACCAGATCCCCCAGAGTGCCGTCAGAAGGAAGGGCAAGAGCACCCAGAGCACCGGGGTGCCGATGATGCCAAGCAGCGGCAGGGCGATCAGGACCGCTGTCGCCCCAACGAACCAGACAAAGCCGCGCTGGCTGAGCGAACGGTGCGGCCACAGATGCAGGTGCTGCTCGGATCCGTCGGGGGGCAGCCATTCGTAGGGCATGGGTTTCGCCTCGTGTCCTTATTTCGGCAGGCCCGCAAGGAATCCGGCGAAGGTCTTGGCATATGCCGCCGGATCTTCCGCGAAGGATCCCAGATGGTCCGCCCCGGTCCAGAGCGTCACGGTGGGAGCGGTGCGTGCAATAGCCAGCGTCTTGCTGGGCGCGGCTGGCACGAGGCGGTCGCCGGTGCCCTGCGCGATGAACAGCGGGCCCGGGAAAGCGCGGAAGACCTCGCTGACCTCGGCCCTGGAAAGGTCGAGCCCGGTCTGCCATGGTACAAGCAGCCGCGCGACAAGGGCGATCGCCCCGGACAGCGGCTTGCCGGACCGCGCCGCCAGATCGCCGATCACGGACCGGAAGCTGAGCGCGGGGCTGTCGAGCGCGACCGCCTTCACCCGTCCCGCGATCGGGCTTTGCGCCAGGAACTGGCCAAGAATTGCGGCACCCATCGCGTCGGCGAAGACAAGGAGTCCGGGGCTGGTCTCCTCGGGCGCCAGATAAGTGACGGCGGCCTGCAGGTCGGGCCATTCGGACAGTCCAAAGCCGTAGCGGCCGCCGGGGTCGGCGGGCGCACCCGCGTCGTTGCGGTAGGTGATCATCAGAACGGACCAGCCGGCCTTGCGCAGAAGTTGCAGCACGCGGTAACCGTCTTCGCGCGCGCCGCCAATGCCGTGGACATAGATCGCGCGGCCGGTTTCGGTCCCGGCGGCCGGGACCAGCCACGCCTCGGCGGTGCCGAGTGGCGTTTCGATCGGGACGGTCTGGAACGGCAGTGACAGTGCCGCCTGCGGATCGCCCCGGTAACCGAAGGCGAGGGGGTCGGCGGGTTTGTCCGCGGCGGCAAGTTCCCCGCCGACGGTCACCACCCTCAGGATTGCCGAGACGCTGTGGGCCAGGAAGAACCCGGTGATCGCGAGGTAGCCCGCAAGGGCGAGGGCGACCAGGGCTGCCACGAACAAGGCTATGCGCATCGGGGGCCTCTTGCATGCAAATGAAGAAGGCCCCGGGCGCTGGTCCCGGGGCCTTCGCTTCAGTCTGGTCGGTCAGTGGGCGTGGCTTTTGTCCCAGTCGGACTGCTTGGGCAGCTGCTCGAACGTGTGTTCGGGCGGCGGGCAGGGCAGGGTCCATTCCAGGGTGTCGGCGTATTCGTTCCAGTAGTTGTTCTCGGTGATCCGGCGGCCCCAGAGCAGGGTGTAGAACACGATCCCGATGAAGAACACGAAGGAGGCGAACGAGATGAACGCACCGACCGACGAGAACCAGTTCCAGTAGGCGAAGGCCTCGGGATAGTCGTGTCGGCCCGACATCTTGCCGATCCAGTAGTAGATGCCGGCGAAGATGCCGAAGACGGCGCCGAGCGACATCACATAGTGGAAATGCGCCACCACATAGTAGGTGTCATGATAGACGCGGTCCACCGGAGCCTGGGACAGGACGATCCCGGTCACCCCTCCCACGGTGAACAGGAAGATGAACCCGAAGGCAAAGAGCATCGGCGTCTCGAACGTGACCGAGCCGCGCCAGATCGTCGCGATCCAGGAAAACACCTTAACGCCCGTCGGCACCGCGATGACCATCGTCGCCAGCATGAAATAGGACTGCTGGGTCAGCGACAGGCCGGCGGTATACATGTGGTGCGCCCAGACCACGAAGCCGAGAACGCCGATCGCCACCATCGCGTAGACCATCGGCAAGTAGCCGAAGATCGGCTTGCGGCTGAAGGTCGAAACGACCTGGCTGATGATGCCGAAGGCCGGGATGATGATGATGTAGACTTCAGGGTGGCCGAAGAACCACAGGATGTGCTGGTAAAGCACCGGGTCACCGCCACCCGACGGGGTGAAGAAGGTCGTGCCGAAGTTGCGGTCGGTCAACAGCATGGTGATGGCGCCGGCCAGCACCGGCAGGGCCAGCAGGATCAGCCAGGAGGTGACGAAGATCGACCAGCCGAACAGCGGCACCTTGTGCAGCGTCATCCCCGGAGCGCGCATGTTCAGGAAGGTGGTGATCATGTTGATCGCCCCCAGGATCGACGAGGCACCCGACAGGTGGAGGGCGAAGATCGCCAGATCCATCGCATAGCCGCCCTCGGCCGTGGTCGAGAGCGGCGGGTAGAGCACCCAGCCGCCGCCGTAGCCCGTCCCCAGATCGCCGCCGCTGCTTGGTGCGAGCATCGAGGCCACGCCGAGCGCGGTCCCGGCGACATAGAGCCAGTACGAGAGGTTGTTCATCCGGGGAAAGGCCATGTCCGGCGCGCCGATCTGCAGCGGCATGAAGTAGTTGCCGAAACCGCCGAACAGGGCCGGAATCACCACGAAGAACATCATCAGGATGCCGTGGTAGGTGATCAGCACGTTCCACAACTGGCCGTTCGGGGTGCAGGTGGCCGTGGGGTCCGCGATGAAGCGCGCGCCTTCCTGACACATGTACTGGACACCCGGCTCCATGAGCTCCAGCCGCATGTAGACGGTGAACATGACCGAGATCAGCCCGACGAAACCGCCGGTGAAGAGTTAGAGGATCCCGATGTCCTTGTGGTTGGTCGACATGAACCAGCGGGTGAAGAACCCGGGTTTGTGGTGTTCGTGGCCGTGGATGGCTGCGTCCGCCATTGGCGTCCTCCGCTTTGGTCGTTCCGTTGTCCCGTTTGCCAGCCGCGAACGGAGGCCCGGTTCCCTTGTGATCCCGTCTTTAGCGGTGCCGGGGCAAGGTCGCAATGCACGAGTTTGACGCAG
>NCDY01000059.1:7983-26244 GCA_002280405.1 Rhodobacterales bacterium 32-66-9
CGCGAAAATGCAAAGGGCGCGGTCCCGCACCGGAACCGCGCCCCGACGGCTGGCGGAAAGGCCGGACTACGGCGCGACCGAAGCCAGATAGGCCGCGACATCCTCGCCGCCCGCAGCAAGTTTGAAGGACATCTTCGACTTGGCCGCCGCGTCGCCAAGCGCGCTTTTCAGGTAGGCGGTCGGGTCGGCGACATAGGCCGCCAGGCTCGCCTGGTCCCAGACCGCGCCCGTGGCCCCGAGTGCCGCAAGCGACTCGCCGTATTTGAAGTCCGGGTCCGAGGCGATGCCGCGACCGATGATGCCGTAGAGGTTCGGGCCGGTGCGGCCGCCTTTCTGGATCTCGGTCCCGTCCGGCGCGATCACCGAATGGCAGGCCTTGCACGTCTTGAACGTCTCCTCGCCGACCACATGGTTGCCCGCGAAAGCCGGGGCCGCAAGCGCGGCGGCGGTCAGGCCAAGAAGGATGAACTTCGTCATGATGTCCTCGTGTTGAACAGGGTGCGGCGGGGGGCACCCACCCGGCAAACATGAGGGTGGAGCGGTCTGATATGCAATAGCATGCTGATGCTATGCGACATCCTGGACCGGACAAGGGGTCTGGAAGCGGCGCGGGAAGGTTGCCATCAGCGCGGCATCGAGATCGGCCATGGACACCGGCAGACCAAGGTCGACCAGGCTCGTCACGCCATGATCGCGGATGCCGCAGGGCACGATGCCGTCGAAATGGCCAAGGTCCGGTTCGACATTGATCGACAGCCCGTGAAAGCTGACCCACCGCCGCAGCTTGATGCCCAGCGCTGCGATCTTGGCTTCGCCGGGCCGACCGTCCGGCCCGATGCGGTCCGGCCGCGTGACCCAGACGCCGACGCGGCCCTGCCGGATTTCACCGGCCACGTTGAATTCTGCCAGAGTGTCGATGACCCAGCGTTCCAGCTCGCGGACAAAGCAACGGACATCCTGCCCGCGCGCCCTGACGTCCAGCATCGCATAGATCACCCGCTGACCCGGCCCGTGATAGGTATATTGCCCGCCCCGCCCCGCAGCGTAGACCGGGAACCGGTCGGGATCGACAAGATCGGCGGGCCGTGCCGACGTGCCTGCGGTGTAGAGCGGCGGATGTTCCAGCAGCCAGATCGCCTCGCCTGCACGGCCCTCGGTCATGGCGGCGACATGCGCCTCCATCGCGGCGAGCGTCTCGGGGTAGGGGGCGAGGCCCGGGATGTGGGTCCAGTCAACCATGGTTCGCTTGTTCCGCCTGTTGTGCCGGTCCAGATATAGACGCGGATGGCGGTCGGCGACAGATCGGTCATCAGCGCCCGGCCCTGCGAGAATCCCCCTTTTCATCCTGTGTGCCAGTCGCTAGATAGCGGGCGTCCGAACCGGACCCGCATGCGGATGTGGCGGAATTGGTAGACGCGCAGCGTTGAGGTCGCTGTTCCTTAACCGGAGTGAAAGTTCGAGTCTTTTCATCCGCACCAGGGTTCGCCGGACATGACCGAGGGCGCGGGGGTGAACACCCCGCGCCCTTTGCCTTTGCTGCCTCGATCCATGCGGGGAGAGCCACCTTTTCTTGCTGCTTTCGCAGGCGGATTGGCTGCAAGTCGGCGATTTTATGTGCGATCTTCCCGTCAAGGCGCAAAGTGGCGCGAACAGGTCGCGAAACTGCCGTTTGGCGTCGAAAAAGTGCGTTGCAATGGGGGTCGCGTTTCGGTTTAGTCGAATCAAGTCAGAGGGCGCAAAGCCTCGGCACCATCAGGGAGACACGGGTGACGGTTGAGCCCCGCAACGACGCTTTCGTCGCGTTCGAACACGTCCAGAAAAGCTATGACGGGGTCACGCTGGTCGTGAAGGACCTGAACCTTTCGATTGCGAAGGGCGAATTCCTGACCATGCTCGGACCGTCGGGGTCGGGAAAGACCACCTGCCTGATGATGCTTGCGGGCTTCGAGACCGCCACGCATGGCGAGATCAAGCTGGACGGCGTGAACATCAACACGGTGCCGCCGCACAAGCGCGGGATCGGCATGGTGTTCCAGAACTACGCGCTTTTTCCGCACATGACGGTGGGCGAGAACCTGGCTTTCCCGCTGGAAGTGCGGGGGCTTGGCAAAGCCGAGCGCGAGGCGAAGATCAAGCGCGCGCTGGACATGGTGCAGATGGGGAGCTTCGCCAGCCGGCGCCCGGCGCAGCTTTCCGGCGGTCAGCAGCAGCGCATTGCGCTGGCGCGGGCCCTGGTTTTCGACCCCAAGCTCGTGCTGATGGACGAACCGCTTGGTGCGCTCGACAAGCAGCTGCGCGAGCATATGCAGTTCGAGATCAAGCACCTGCATGACTCGCTTGGCATCACCGTGGTCTATGTGACCCACGACCAGGGCGAGGCGCTGACCATGTCGGACCGCGTGGCCGTGTTCAATGACGGAAGGATCCAGCAGCTTGCGCCGCCCGCCGACCTTTACGAGCGCCCCGAGAACAGCTTTGTCGCCCAGTTCATCGGTGAGAACAACAAGCTGTTCGGCACCATCGAGGAATTGGCGGGCGACAAGGCGCTGGTGCGCCTGACAACGGGCGAATTGATCGACGCGACGGCGGTGAACGCCAAGGAAAAGGGCGGCAAGACGCTGGTCTCGATCCGGCCCGAGCGGGTGGAGTTCAAGCCGGAGATGATGCCCGCGGGTGCCCATACCATCGACGCGGAAGTGGTCGAGATCATCTACATGGGCGATATCCTGCGCGCGGTCCTGAAGGTCGCGGGGTCGGACGGCTTCGTGATGAAGATGCGCAACACGCTGGGGCAGACCAGGCTTGCCCCGGGACAGAAGATCAAGGTGGGCTGGCATCCCCAGGACGCCCGCGCGCTGGACCCTTGATGCAGACCCGGCCGCGATGACCGGCCAATTCCAACCAACCAGAACAGGGAGACGATGAATGAAGAAGACCCTCATCCTGACCACCGCGCTTGTCGGCCTTGGCTTTGCCGCCAATGCCCAAGAGCTGACGGTGATGTCCTGGGGCGGCGCCTATGGCGCGGCCCAGACCGAAGGCCATCTGAAGCCGTGGATGGCTGCCACGGGAAATGTCGCCGTCATGGTCGACAGCGACAACCCGGCCCCGGCGATCAAGGCGATGGTCGAGGCGGGCAACGTCACGGTCGACGTCGCCTCGGTCGAATATGCCGACGCGATCCGGCTGTGCGACGAAGGCCTTCTGGAGCCGATCGACGCGGCGTCCCTGCCCGCGGGCGCGGACGGCACGCCTGCCGCCGAGGACTTCTTCCCGGGTGCGGTGACCGAATGCGCCGTGTCGACCGACATCTGGTCGAACGTCTATGCCTATGACACGACGAAGTTCCCCGAAGGCCCGAAAACCGCTGCCGACTTCTTCGACCTGCAGAAGTTCCCCGGCAAGCGTGGCCTGAAGAAGGGTGCGAAGGCCGTTCTGGAATTCGCGCTGATGGCCGATGGCGTGCCGGCGGCGGAAGTCTACAAAGAGCTGTCGACCCCGGAAGGCGTTGACCGTGCCTTTGCCAAGCTGGACACCATCAAGGCCGAAACCGTCTGGTGGGAAGCCGGTGCCCAGGCACCGCAGCTTCTGGCGGACGGCGAGGTTGCGATGACCACCGCCTACAACGGCCGGATCTTCGCCGCTGCCGTGGGTGAGGGCAAGCCGTTCCAGATCGTCCTCGTATATCTCGTATGGTCCGCCGCGCAAGTCGGCCAACATCGAGCCGATCATCTATGCCGGTGACGGCAAGACCGAGATGGGTCCGCACCTGCCGACCAACCCGGCCAACCTCACCAATGCGCTGCTGACCTCGTCGGACTTCTGGGTCGACCGGGATGCCGAGTTGAACGAGCGCTTCCAGGCCTGGCTGGCGCAGTAATCGCCGTTTCGGGCGCGGGGTCATCCTCGCGCCCGATCTTCATCCAGACGAGGCAGGAATGGCCGAGGCCGCGACCGAACTTCTGACCACCGCCGATGGCCGGCCCTTGAAGGCAGCGCTTGCCGCGGCGCAGTCGCGGGCCAAGCGCCGGGCCTTCCTTCTGGTCCTGCCCCTGCTTTTGTTCGTCTTCCTGACCTTCCTGGTCCCGATCGGCTACATGCTGAAACGGTCGGTGGAACATGACGGGTTTGCCGCCTCGGCGCCGGCGCTGGATGTATGGTTCGCCCAGAATCCCGGGTTCGATCCCGCCAATCCGCCGGAAGAGGCCTTTGCGGCGCTGGTGCAGGATCTGGCGCGGATGCAGACCGAGAAGACCACCGGGATTGCCGGGGCGCGGATCAACTACACGGTTCCGGGGACCATCTCTCTGTTCAAGAAGGCCGCGCGCGAGGCTGCGGACCTGGTGCCGCCCTACAAAGAGGCACTTGTCGCCGTCGACCCCGGCTGGGCACGGCCCGCGCTCTGGCGCGCGATGGCCTCGGCAAGCACGGTCTACACCACCGAATTCTACAAGGTCGCCTCGGACAGGAAGCTGACCGATGACGGCTGGGCGCGGGGCGGGGACAAGGAGAGGATCTACCTGTATCTGTTCGTCAAGACCTTCCTGATATCCGGCCTGATCACGCTGATCTGCCTGGTTCTGGCCTTTCCGATCGCGCATCTTCTGGCCACGCTGCCGCTGGCGAAGTCGTCGCTGTTGATGATCCTGGTCCTCCTGCCGTTCTGGACCTCGCTTCTGGTGCGGACGACGGCCTGGATCGCGCTGTTGCAGGAACAGGGAATTGTCAACGATCTGCTGGTCGGACTGGGTGTGATCGGTGACGATGGCCGACTGACCATGATGTACAACATGACCGGCACCATCGTCGCGATGACGCATGTGCTTTTGCCGTTCATGATCCTGCCGCTTTATTCGGTGATGCGGGTGATCCCGCCGTCCTATGCGCGCGCGGCGCGCAGCCTGGGGGCCACCAGCTGGACCACCTTCCGCCGGGTCTATCTGCCGCAGACCCTGCCGGGGATCGCGGCGGGGTCGCTTCTGGTGTTCATCCTGGCGGTCGGCTACTACATCACGCCCGCACTGGTCGGGGGCGCGGACGGGCAGCTGATCAGCAACCTCATCGCCTTCCACATGTCCAAGTCGAACTGGTCGCTGGCCGCCGCGATTGCCGCGATGCTGCTGGCGGCGATCCTGGTCTTGTACTGGCTTTATGACCAGCTGATCGGCATCGACCGGCTGAAGCTCGGCTAAGGAGGAACACATGGCCCTTCCCAGTTACGCCGACCCGCTGGAGCGCATCTGGCATTACACCTACCTCGTGATCTGCGGGCTGGTGTTCCTGTTCCTGATCGCGCCGATCCTGATCGTGATCCCGCTGTCGTTCAACGCCGAGCCCTATTTCACCTTCACGCCGAAGATGCTGGCTTTCGACCCGTCGGGCTATTCCCTGCGCTGGTACGACGCGCTGCTGACGCTGGGCCATCCCACGCCGGAAACTCCGCGCGACAGCACCTGGTGGTCCCTCGTGTGGGAGCGGGCGACCTGGGTGCAGGCGGCGAAGAACTCGTTCTGGGTCGGGTTCTGGGCGACGGTCCTGGCAACCACGCTGGGCACGATTGCCGCCCTCGGCCTGTCGCGGCCCGAGATGCCCTATCGGCGGCTGATCATGGCGCTCTTGATCAGCCCGATGATCGTGCCGATCATCATCACCGCGGTCGGGATGAGCTTTTTCTTCGCCAAGGCCTGCGTG
This sequence comes from Rhodobacterales bacterium 32-66-9, assembly GCA_002280405.1. GTDB lineage: Bacteria > Pseudomonadota > Alphaproteobacteria > Rhodobacterales > Rhodobacteraceae > Tabrizicola. The sequence goes on from NCDY01000059.1 coordinate 13,675, forward strand.
GCCCCCGATTCGGCACTGGGGGCGGTGTTCGGAGTGTTCCTGTCCGAAAAGGGGTGCCTGGCGAATTCGCATCTTGGCGTGATCGTGGCCCATGCGGTGCTGGGGATTCCCTTTGTGATCATCACGGTGACAGCGACCTTGTCGGGGTTCGACCAGTCGCTGATCCGGGCGGCGCAGTCGCTGGGGGCAAACCCGCGCACGACCTTCTTCAAGGTCATCATGCCGCTGATCCTGCCCGGCATCATCTCGGGCGCGCTTTTCGCTTTCGTGACCTCGTTCGACGAGGTGGTGGCGGTGCTGTTCATCGCAGGCCCCGACCAGCAGACCATCCCGCGCCAGATGTTCAACGGCATCCGCGAGGCGATCAGCCCGGCGATCCTGGCGGTGGCGACGATCCTGGTGGTGATCTCGGTCCTGCTGTTGAGCATGGTCGAGCTGCTGCGCCGGCGCTCGGACCGGTTGCGGGGCGTGACCGGGCGCTGAGACGGGCGCTGAGGCGGGCGGCCATATCCGGCGTGCAATCACTGGTGCGGTCCCGAGACGGGCGGGGCCCGCGATGCGATGCGGACGCCCTGAGCCCGCGCGCCGCCCCCGTCTCACCGATCCGGCGACAACAGCCCCAGGCCCCGCAGGTAGACCCCGATCCCGGTCTCCAGCAGATCCTCGGCCGGCCAGGGTTGTGGCCCGCCGTTGCCGCGCAGGAACAGTTCCACCACCCCGTGACTGACCGCCCAGACATGGGCCGAGATCATGCTGGCGGGCGGTCGCCGTCCTTCGGGCAGCCCCTGCACCAGCGCCTCGGCCGCCCGGTCCATCGTCGCGCGCGCCTTGGCCGAGACCTGGGCCAGATCGGGGTGCTTGCCCGGCTGCAGCCCGCTTTCGAACATCGCCTGGTAATGGCCCGGATACTTCCTCGCAAAGGCGAGGTAGGCGCGCCCCGTCGCCTCGAAGGCCGCAAGAGGGGTGGGCCGCCCCGCATCATGGGCGTATTCAAGCAGCGCCGCGAAGATGTCGAACCCCTGCCGCGCGACCTCGGCCAGAAGCTCGTCGCGCCCGGCAAAGTGCCGGTAGACCGCCGCCGGGGTCACCTCGGCGGCCTTCGCCGCCTCGGACAGGGTAAAGCCCTGCGGCCCCTTCTCGGCGATCAGGGCCAGCGCCGCCTCGACCAGCGCCTGCCGCAGGTTGCCGTGATGGTATCCGCGTTTCATCAAGTGCTGGAATGCAGTTTCGGCCCGCCGAAAATCTTGTGGTCGATCTTGCCGATGGCCTTCGCATCCTTGCCCGCATAGTCCGCCGCCGACAGGATCGTCTGGATCGCCGCGAGCCGCGCGCGTTTCTTGTCGTCGGACAGGATCACCGTCCAGGGCGCATGTCTGAAATGGGTGCGCTCCATCGTCTCGTCGATGGCCGCGCAATAGTCGTCCCACTTGGCCAGGCCGTCAACGTCGATCTGGCTGAGCTTCCACTGCTTGAGAAGATCCTTCTCGCGATCGAGAAACCGCTTCAGCTGCTCGGCCCGCCCGACCTCCAGCCAGATCTTGAGGAAGACGATCCCCTCCTCGAGGATCATCTGCTCGAATTCGGGCAGCTGGCGGAAGAACTTGGCCCGGTCCTGGGGTTTGCAGAAGCCGAACACATGTTCGATGATCGCGCGGTTGTACCAGCTGCGGTCGTAAAGCGCGATTTCGCCATTGGCCGGGAACCAGTCGACATAGCGCTGGAAATACCATTGCTGGCTTTCCCGTTCCGTCGGTTTCGGCAGCGCCACGACATAGGCCTGCCGGGGGTTCAGGTTCTGGGTCACCGCCTTGATCGTGCCGCCCTTGCCGGCGGCATCGCGGCCCTCGAACACGACGATCAGCCGCTTGCCGCTGGCCTTCAGACCCGCCTGCATCTTCGCAAGTTCGATCTGCAGCACTTCCATCCGGGCATCGTAATCCTTGCCCTTCATCTCTTCCCGGTAGGGATAGGTCGCAGTCATGATCGTGTCCTTGCCCGCCGCCTCGATGGCCTTGCGCACCTCTTTCGGCGCACCTTCGCGGAAATAGCGGCTGATCGCGCCGTCGAATGGTAGGGTCATCCCGTGCCTCCCGTTTCGCGCCAGTATGGCGATTGGCCCGGTCAGCGCAATGCGGCGCGATCGATGGCCGCGATGACCCGATCGGCATGCGCGTGGTGCGGCATGTGGCCCGCGCCGTCGATCACCGTCAGGGTCGCATCGGGCAGAAGCAGCGCCAGGGGGGCCGAATGGATCCGCAAGGGCACGATGGTGTCCGCCGTGCCGTGGATCAGCTCTACCGGCAGCGTCAGGGTCGGGTAGCGCGGTTCCATGGTGACCAGCTCGGCGCGCAAGGCGTTCACTTGCGCGGTATTGGTGGCCAGCGTGGCCCGGCGCAGGGTCAGCGCGGTGCCCAGGTGGGCTTCGTACCCGGGCGGGACCGGGTCAGGGGCAAAGACGGCCCCCGTCGCCGCGCGGACATAGCTTTCGGGCACGAAGGCCGAGGCGACGGGCACCGCCAGCGCCCGGCCGAGCCGGGTCGAGGTGACCCGGTACCACAGGTCCAGCGTGCCGGGCCAGGGCATCGAGGGGCTGCCGACCAGGACCAGCGCCCGCGGCCCCCCGTCCAGCGCCCAGGCCAACGCGACGGCGCCACCGTAGCTTTGGCCCAGCACGATGGGGTCGGTCACCCCAAGCTGCGCGACCCCCGCCTTGATGACGCGCGCCTGGGCCGCAAGGCTGGTGTCGTCCAGCGGGTCGGAATGGCCCAGGCCGGGGCGGTCGACCACGATCACCCGGTAGCGGTCGGTCAAGCGGTCGCGCAAGGAAAAGGTCAGGTCGCGCAAGCTGCCGCTGGCCCCGTGGATCAGCACCAGATCCGGCCCCGTGCCGGAGATTTCGTAGTGCATTCGCCTGCCGTCCACGATGACGAACTGGCCCGAAGGCGGAAAGGCGGCCGCGGCAGCCGCCTCGCGCACCGAGGCCCGCCAGTGCGTGACCCCGGCGAAGCCCAGAACGGCGACAAGCAGGCTAGTGGCCAATTTCTTCGATGTCATAGGGTGTGGACTGATAGATCTCGTTGATCCAGTTGCCGAATAGAAGATGCGCGTGGCTTCTCCACCGATTGAGCGGCGGCCTCGCGGGGTTGTCATCGGGGAAGTAGTTGAGCGGCACGTTGATCGGCGTGCCGGCCGCCACATCCCGATCATATTCCTGCTTCAGCGTGTCGCTGTCATATTCGAAGTGGTTGAAGATGTAGAGCGCGCGACGGCCCGCGTCCTCGACCAGGCAGGGGCCGACCTCGTCGCTGGCAAGGAGCGTGCGCAGACCGGTTGCCGCGTCGATCTCGCCCTGACGCATCTCTGTCCAGCGGGAGACCGGAATGACGAAATCGTCCGAAAAGCCGCGCAGATAGGGCGAGGTCGGCGCAATGTTGCGGTGGCGGAAGCAGCCGAAGGCCTTCTGCGGCAGCATGTGTTTCCGCACCCCGTGGAAATGATTGATCATCGCCATTCCGCCCCAGCAGACGCCGAAGGTCGACTGCACATGGGTCTGGGTCCAGTCCATCACCTCGCACAACTCGTCCCAGTAGGTGACCTCTTCGAAGGGCAGATGCTCGATCGGCGCGCCGGTGATGATCAGGCCGTCGAACTTCTCGGCCTTGACCGACTGGAAGGGGCGATAGAAGGTCGCCATGTGTTCGGCCGCCGTGGTCTTCGTCGCATGGGTCGACATCCGGATCAGGTGCAGGTCGATCTGCAGCGGGGTCGATCCGATCAGGCGGGCGAACTGGTTCTCGGTCTGGATCTTCTTCGGCATCAGGTTCAGCAACCCGATCCGCAGGGGCCGGATGTCCTGTTGGGCGGCGCGGTCGGGCGACATGACCATGACGCCCTCGGACCGCAGCACGTCGTAGGCGGGCAGGGTTTCGGGCAGCGTTATCGGCATTGCAGCGGTCCTTGGGCCGTTCGGAGAAGCATAATCCAGCGGGGTGTCATCAGGGGTGCGGGTTTCAGGCGCGATCGATGGCGCGAGCCATGAGGGTGTCGAAGTCTCGGGTATTGCCGACCTCGGCGACTTCCTCGGCCAGGACGGTCACACCCCAGCGCGCCATGGCGGCATAGCGGGGCTGGCGGTGGGCCAGCGCGCGGGCATAGGTCCAGCGCACGAAGTGGTCTGGATCGCAGGTTTCTTCGGTTACAGAATGAGTGGCGCGGTATTCTTCCCACGCCGCATGAAGAAACTGCGGCTGGTAGTACATCGGCTTTGGCGCGCGGTCGAAGCGGCGGACAAGCTCGGTCGTGTGGGCATCCGATCCCTTGATCCAGACCAGCAGCAGCGTGTCGGCCAGTTGGCGCATCACCGGATCGGCCGGATCCTCGGCCTCGACCACCTCGCAGATCGAGCCGGACGTGTCGCAGACGAAATTCGCGTAGCCGTAGATTTCCGCGGCCCGTTCCATGAACCTCGCGGTGTCCAGCGTCGCGGCGACTTCGGCGGCGCGGTGCTGTTCCTGCCGCTTCATGTAGTCGGCAAAGGGCACGCCCCCCCGGGCCGGATCGCCCGGCTTGCCGAGATATGTCGACAGCGGGGCCAGGTTGTCGAAGGTGATGTTCGAGGCGATGTAGACGCTGTCGGTCATCAAAAGTTCGCGCAGAAGCGGCACCTTCATCGCCTCGCGCTTGAAGTTGTCGGCGATGTGTTCGCCCATGTAGCGGGTGCCGATCCGGTAATCGACCGAATAGTGGAACCAGTCGCCATGGTCGCGCAGCAGGTTCGAGAGGTAGGTCTTGCCAAGGCCCGACATGCCGAACAGCATCACCCGCTTTCCGGGGGCCCTGAGAAACTCTGCACCGGACCGGTAGATCATCGCATCACCTCATCGGCGCATCTGATATCCGCGCCGCGACCGGTCCACAACGGTAAACCCGCCCGAGCGGGGCGGGGTTCAGGGTCACCTGGCGGGGATCAGAACGTCCAGCCGATCCGCACGCCTGCCGCGACAGCCGAATTTCCGGTGAAGGGCCCGACGATCGGCGTGCTCGCATCGCCCAGCTCGACATAGCGGACCACGCCGGTCACTTTCACCTTGTCCATCGTGTAGGTGACTGCCAGACCCACTGTCGCGAAGCCGTCGGTCGGTGACAGCAGGCTGTCCGGCCCGCCGTCGCCTTCCTCGTAGCCAAGCGTCAGGGCCCCGGACCACTGCTCGTTGAAGCGACGACCGATGCCGAGCGTGTAGGTGACCGAGTCGCTTTTGTGGGTGATCACCGGCGTCCCCGGCAAAGCGGCGGGCGGCACGTTCACTATCGAACGCGTCCAGTCGGCCCAGCGGATCTGGCCGAAAAGCAGCGTATCGGCGGCGATGCCGGTCTGGAAATCGAGGTTGACGGCTTGCGGCGGGTTGATCGTGCCGACGGTTCCGACCGAGCTGTCCAGTGCATGTTCGGTTTCGGAGAAATAGGTCAGGGCGACGCGGAGCGCGATGTCGGGCCGTTCGTAGGCCATACCGACCAGATACCCAAGTTCGGAGTCCGCCGAGAACGACTGCGGCGCGACACCCGAGCTCGGGACGTAGAGGCTGCCGTCGATCGTGACGTAGCGCAGGCCGGCGTGGACTGAAAATCCGCCGTCGAACTTGTAGCGCCCGATCGCATTGACCGAGCTTGATTTCAGTTCGGCGAATGCGCCCAGAAATGGCACAGCCGGATACTGGACATTCGCACCGAAGGGCTGATCGAACTGGATGCCAAGCGACAGCTTGTCCGTGAGGTCTCGTTTGTAGGCCAGCCCGATTGTCGCGAAATCCACCGCGATGTCGCCCGTCGGTGCCGGATTGGCCTCGACGCTGGGGCTGACATAGCCGAAACTGAGTTCGGCATAGCTGCCGGGCTCGAACATGAAGGCGACGCCTTGGGTGAAGCGGTCATAGCCCCCTGCCGACGCCCCCGTCGCAGCTGCGACCAGGGCGACGGATGCCATGAGAAAACGTTGCATCATGCTCATCCCTCGCCGTGCGCGTCTGCCCGGAAAATCCCCTGCCGAGCAAAGGCTAGGCTGACGGAGACAACGGGTCAATCAATGACGCCGCGTCACGGTTTCGTGACCGCCGACCCCTGTGGCCGGGATGCCCCACTGCCCAGGGTGATCCAGATCCCGACGAAGATAAGCCCAGCTCCAAGAAACAATGCGGGTTCAATCGGTTCATTGTAGAAGATTGCGCCGATGGCGGCGATGATCGGCAGGCGGGCAAAGTCCACCGGCACCACGACGCTGGCCGGTGCCAGGCTGAGTGCCGTGGTCAGGCACAGGTGCGCCGTGATTCCCGCGACCGCGATCAGCCCGAGCCAGGGCAGCGTGGACAGCGTCGGCAGCGTGACCGGGCCGCCAAACGCCATCGCCAGGCTGCCAAGAAGCGCCTGCATCAGCGTCAGCCAGAACAGGATCGAGATGATCGCCTCGCCGCGTGTCAGGGCCTTGGTCATGAGATTGGTCGCGGCAAAGAAGACGGCAGCCCCCGCGGCAGCCACGACTCCGGGTTCGGGCGCGCCGAAATCGGGGCGGGCGACGATCCACACCCCGGCAAAGCCGAGGGCCGCCGCCAGAACCTTGCGGCGGTTGAGCCGTTCACCCAGAAAGACCGGCGCCAGCAGGATCACCCAGATCGGCGAGGTGAATTCCAGCGCGAAGACCTGGGCCAGCGGGATCACGGTGATCGCATAGAACCACAGCGACTGACCCGAGAAATGGAAAAGGTTGCGCAGGACGTGGCTGCCCAGCCGGTCGGTGCGGATCCGGCCAAGCTGACCGAGCGCCAGCCCGAGGGCGACGACGATGACCCAGCCGATCATGGAACGGAAGGCCAGGATCTCGAACGTGTCGTGGACGCCCCTGATCTGGCGGGTGGCGACGGCCATGGCGGTGAAGGCGGCGATGGCTCCGGTCATCCAGAGGGCGGCGGCAAGGGGGCGGTGGGTCATGGCCGGACCCTTGCCGGGCGGGCCGGGAATGTCCAGAGCCTCAGCGCCGGATGAGATAGGCCACGCCAAGCCAGGCCAGACTGACGGGCGCGCCAAGGATGAGGAAGATCGGTGCCAGATTCGACCCTTGCGCAAACCCCGCCACCGTCGAGACCAGCGCGGCCCCCATGAGCAGAAGCGGCACCAGCGAGATCCGCCAGGGCCAGCGTATCAACGCCAGAACCTGCACCGCCAGATAGACGGGAAAGCACATCATGACGAGCATGCCGAGAAGCAGGTCCATGCAGGGAGCGTGACCGACAATCGTGGCAATTTTCGGAATGGCTTGCGCCTGGTCGCGGTTCAGTCGGGTCGATGCCGTGGCGCGCCCGAGGTGGTTTCAGTCCGGCACGACCAGCACCTTGACCTCGCCCGGGCTGGCCGGTTCCGCGATGCCGTCCGGGGCCTCCGCCAGCGGGATGATGCGAGAGATCAGCGGGGCCACGTCGATCTGACCTGCCCGCAGCATGGCGACCGCGCGGCCTTGGGTGAAGGGGTTGATGAAGCTGTGCAGAAGCTGGACCTCGCGGAAGAGAAGGTCGAAAGGCTCGATCCGCACCTTCTCGCCCTTGGGCAAGACGCCGAGGATCACGATCCGCCCGCCGGCACGGGTCAGGCGCGGGGCCATTTCCACCGTTGCGGCCACGCCCGCGCATTCCAGGATCAGCTCGGCACCACCGCCGAGCCGGGCAAGCGCCTCGGCTTCGGTCGCGGCGGTCGCCGTCGCGCCCAGGCGTTCGGCCAAGGCCCGTTTGGCCGGATGCCGGGTGACCAGCATGACCTCGGCCCCGGCGTTCCGTGCCAACTGGACCGCAAGCTGGCCGATCACTCCGCCGCCAAGGACGATGACCCGCTCGCCGGGGACCGGTGCCCCGATGTCCAGCCCGTGCAGGATGCAGGCGAGCGGTTCGGCAAAGGCTGCGTGCAGCGGGTCCAGATCGCCGACCGGCAGCGCGCGGTGGGCGGGCAGGGTGGCATATTCGGCAAGACCGCCATCCCGGTGGATGCCGATGGCGATGTTGTGCACGCACAGGTTGACCCTGCCGCGCAGGCACTGGTCGCAAACCCCGCAGGCGATGTTCGGATCGCAGGCGATGCGGGTGCCCGGGGCCTGCCGGACACCGGTGCCGACAGCCGTGACCTCGCCACAGAATTCATGCCCCAGCGTGACGGGCGGGGCGCAGGGAAACTCGCCCCTGAAGAGGTGCCGGTCGGTGCCGCAGATGCCGGCGGCAAGGACGCGGACCAGGATTTCGCCGGGGCCTGGGGCGGGCGTCGGAACCTCGACGACCTCGATCCGGCCCACCGCCTGCAACCGCACTGCCCGCATGTCCGCCCTCCCGCGCTGCCCGGATCATGGCATGGGCGAAAGCCTCTGTCGCCGGGGTTCTGCGCGCGGGCAACGACGGGCGTCGCAGGGGCGGGCGGTTGCCCTTGGAGCACCGACGGTCTATCTCGCCCCAAACCAGGAAGGACATGGCCATGACCCCCGATCAGCCCGCCGCTCGCCAGCCCGATCATCCTGTCGACCCGCAGTTCCCGGCGCGCTGGTCGCCCCGGTCCTTCACCGGCCGGGAGCTGGCCGAGACCGAGGTGATGGCCCTGCTTGAGGCCGCGCGCTGGGCACCTTCGGCCTCAAACCAGCAGCCCTGGCGGCTGGTCTGGGCGCGACGTGGCGAGGCGGAGTTTGCCGTCATGCGGGATGCGCTGACGGGGAACAACCCGGTCTGGGCGGGCAGAGCGGGGGCGTTGGTCGTGGTCGCCTCGAAAGATACGGTGCCGACCCGCGAGGGGGCCGAAGTCGCGAACCGCACCGCCGGCTTCGACACCGGTGCCGCCTGGATGAGCCTCGCGCTTCAGGCCCGGGCGATGGGCCTTTTTGCGCATGCGATGGGGGGCTTCGACAGGGACGGGCTGGCAGCGGCGGTGGCACTGCCCCGGGGTCACACGATCCACTGCGTGGTGGCGGTGGGCGAGCAGGGCCCTGCCGATGCCCTGCCAGAGGATCTGCGCGCGCGAGAGACGCCGAGCGCGCGAAAGCCGGTGGCCGAGATTGCGATGCACGGACGGTTCTGAGCGCCGTCGAAGCCGCAGCCGACCATACCGCGTCCAGGGTTCCGGGAACAGGAAACTGGCCGGAAAGAGCCAGACCACCGCCAGGGGTGCCGCAAAGATCAGCATCAGCGGCCAGAGATTGCTGCCCTCGCGGTATGCCGCGACCGTCTGCATCATGGTGATGGACATCAACAGGGCGGGCAAAGTGGACAGCACAAGTCCCCAACCGCTGGGCTTTGATGGACATCAACTGTTTTGGCGCAGCAAAAACCGCGACATTGGGCACAGAGGGCGAGACCAACGGGAACGGGCTGAGAGAAAACTCTCAACCCGTTGATTTCCCATTAGATTTTAGGAACTTGGCTCCGGCGGTAGGGATCGAACCTACGACCAATTGATTAACAGTCAACTGCTCTACCGCTGAGCTACGCCGGAACACGCGCGGGTCTATAGCAAGGCGCAGCGAGAAAGCCGAGTCCGGGTGGAGGGACGGCTGCGCGGCAACGCGGTTTCTGGAGGCCAGATCAACAAGATGAGCCAGGATGTTGAGTTCTGCGGCGGGCAGGAGACTGCGAGGGATATCGTGGTACAACCGGGCGGCAAGCTCGGGAATGCGCGCCGGGCCATCGCCCAGGGCGGACAGGATCTGCGCCTCGCGCGTCTGGCGGTGGGTGATCAGGTCCCGCAAACGTTGCTCCGGGTCTTCGACCGGGGCCCCGTGTCCGGGCAGAAAGCGGTGCCAGCGCCGACGTGCCAGGCGGTGCAGCGAAGCCATGTAGGCGCCCATGTCGCCATCGGGGGGCGAGACGGTGGACGTCGACCAGCCCATGACATGATCGCCCGAGAAGAGTGTGTCGCCGAGCGCAAGGCAGAGATGCCCACCGAGATGGCCGGGTGTATGGATCGCGCGCAGCTCCCACCCGGGGCCAAGGAGCGCGTCGCCGTCCGACAGGCGACGATCCGGAGCGAAGGTCAGGTCGAGCCCGTCACCGCGAACCGGAAGTCCGGGGGCCAGGCGGGTCATCACGGGGCTGCGCCCCTCGGTTGCGGTGCCGTAGGCGTAGACGGGTGCCCGCGAAAGTGCGCCAAGGCGATGGGCGAGGCCGGAGTGATCGAGATGGGCGTGGGTCACGACGATATGGCTGATCCGCTGGCCGGGGCCGACCGCGGCGAGGATCGCCGCGAGATGCGCGGGGTCGTCAGGCCCGGGATCGATCACGGCAAGATCGGTCGCCCCGAGGATCCAGGTGTTGGTGCCGTTCCCGGTCAGAGCCGAGGGGTTCGGGGCCAGAAGGCTGCGAATCGGCGGGTGGGCGGTCATGTGCGGCTTTCCAAGGCAGGGCGAGACGGATAGGCTTTCCGGCGATGTCGGTCGTCAAACGTATCATTCCCAGGGGCCTTTATGGCCGCGCGGCGCTGATCCTGATCGTGCCGATCCTTGCGATTCAGCTGGTCTTTTCGACCGAGTTCATCCAGCGCTTCTATGAAGACGTGACCCGGCAGATGACGCAAGGGGTGGCGATCGACCTGGCGTTTCTTCTGGACGAGATCGAGGCAAGTGGCAGTCTGGAGGCGGCCAGGGCACGGGTGGTGCCGCTTGCCCGGGCGCTGGAAATCAGCCTGACGCTGCCGGCGGGTCAGGATGCTCCGGTCGCGGATCGGATGGCGGTCATCGACCTGTCGGGCGGCACGATCATCGCGACGCTGCGCAGCAGGCTTCCGGCGCTGGCGGCGGTCGATCTGACGGCCCGGAACCGGGGCGTCCGCCTTCGGTTTGACAGCCGCTTCGGTCCGTTCGAGGCCGAAGTCAGCCGTCGCCGCATGTCGGCGGCGAACCCTCACCAGCTGATCGTGCTGATGGTGCTGACGTCGGCGCTCATGACGGTGATCGCGTATTTCTTCCTGCGACGGCAGTTGCGGCCGATCACCAAGCTGGCCGAGGTGGCCGAGGAATTCGGCAAGGGCCGTGCGGTTCCCTACAAGGCGCGCGGGGCGCTGGAAGTGCGGGCAGCGGGGCGGGCGTTCCTTGACATGCGCGCGCGGATCGAGCGGCAGATCGAGCAGCGCACCCTGATGCTGTCGGGGGTGAGCCATGACCTGCGCACGCCGTTGACCCGGATGCGGCTGGCGCTGTCGCTCATGCCCGAGGATGCGGAGGTTGCGGCGCTGCAGGCCGACGTCATGCAGATGGAGCGGATGGTCGACGAGTTTTTGGCCTTCGTGCGGGGCGATGCGATGGAGGGTTCAGCGCCAACGGACGCGGTCTTGCTGGTGCAGGAGGTGGTCGAACGCGCCGGGACGGGGGTGCGCCTGGCGGGGGTCGAGGGCCGGGCAGGGCCGGTGGAGATGCGTCCGCAGGCGATCCGGCGGGCGGTGGAAAACCTGGTCAGCAATGCCCGGCGTTATGGCGGCAGGGTCGAGGTCCGGCTGGTCTTTCAGGATCGCAGCCTGCGGATATCGGTCGAAGACGACGGGCCGGGCATCCCCGCCGGTCAGCGTGACGAGGCGATGCGACCCTTCACCCGGCTGGATGCCTCACGCGATCCGAACCTGGGCGCCGGGGTCGGCCTGGGCCTGTCGATTGCCTCGGATATCGCCTTCAGCCACGGCGGGGCGCTGCGGCTGTCGGAAAGCGACGCCCTGGGCGGGCTGAAGGCCGAGCTGATGATCGCGAGATAGGGCTATTTCGCCGCGCCGACGACGAGGATCCAGTGCAGTTTGCTGTCCGGTGCCGGGCTGACGGCAATGCCGATGCCGACCTCACGCGCCTTGCGCAGAAGGATGTTGTCCCGGTGCTTCGGCGAGTTCATCCACCATTCGACGGCCCGGGTGCCGCTGGCAAAGCCGCGGCCGGTATTTTCGGCAGCGGTGCGGAAGCCATAGCCCACGCGGCGCAGGCGGGTTTTCAACGTGCCGCCGTCCGACGAGACGTGGCTGATGGACTTGCGTTTGGCATTGTCGCAGGCCTGGCCCTGCGCGGCCTTGTCGAGCTTGGCCGACAGTACCAGCGCCGACAGCCCGCGCGCCTGTCGTTCGGCATTCAGGCTGGTCAGGAGTTCCTTCTGCAAGGCCGCCGCATTGCCGGGATCCGAGCAGGCCCGGGCGGCAGAGGCGAACGAAAACAGTGCCGCGACGGCAACAACCGCAAGCGTCAGGCGCGTGAACATGACAAAACCCCCGGAATGGCGCAGGACAAGCGTTGCAGCCCATTTGGGCCGCAATCGGGCAGAATGTGGCGCAGACGGTGAAATAGCAGTGATGCGGACTGGGCGCGCCCCACTTGCGCCGAAGAAGGCCAATTCCGGCCGAGAGTTCGGCGGAAATGCGCGGAAAGTTGACTTCCCATGCGGGGAGCAACCGGAGAGGATGCAGCCCGGGCGAGGAAGAACCATGCTGGACGGGCTGATGCGCGGGGTGATCGACGCCCCCTTGAACGAAAGCGGGCGCTGGCTGGCTGCGCGCGGGGCGACGGCAAACGGGGTGACACTGGCCGGACTG
>NCDY01000060.1 GCA_002280405.1 Rhodobacterales bacterium 32-66-9
AGGGCCGCCTTGGGGGCAGCGCCATCACCGTCGCTGCCGTCAACGCCCTCGCCAGCCGGAAGGAATGACCATGGGCCGCGTCATCTGTGCGGGCCTTGGCCCCGGCGACCCGGACCTGATGACCCTCAAGGCCGCCCGCGCGATCGGCACCGCGAAACACGTCGCCTATTTCCGCAAGGAAGGCCGTGCCGGTCAGGCCCGCCGGATCGTCGAGGGCATGCTGAACCCTGGCGCAATCGAATACCCGATGGAATACCCCGTCACCACGGAGCTTCCCTTCGACAGCCCGGGCTACATCGACGCGCTGGCGCATTTCTACGACAATTGGGCGAACCGCCTCGCCACTCTCGCCGCGACCGATGACGTGGTGGTCCTCTGCGAAGGCGACCCGTTCTTCTACGGCAGTTTCATGCACCTCCATTCCCGCCTGCAGGGCCGTGTGCCCGTGGAGGTGATCCCCGGCATCACCGGCATGACCGGCTGCTGGAACGCCACCGACACGCCGATCACCTGGGGCGACGACGTGCTGACGGTGCTGATGGGCACGCTGCCGGAAGACGACCTCGTGCGCCACATGTCGGACGCGGACGCGCTTGTGGTGATGAAGACGGGGCGCAACCTGCCGCGCGTCCGCCGGGCGCTGGAACGCGCCGGTCGGCTGCACGACGCCTGGCTGGTCGAGCGCGGCACCATGCCGGGCCAGCGCATCGCCCGCCTGACCGAGGTCGACCCGCAGGATGTCCCCTATTTCGCCATCGTCCTGGTCCACGGCCACGGCCGCCGCCCGGAGATCGCCGAATGACCGGAACGCCGGATCGGGGCTGGCTTGCCATCGCGGGTCTGGGGCCGGGGGATGACCGCATGGTCACGCCCGACGTGTCCGACGCGCTGGCGCAAGCGACCGACGTGGTGGGCTATATCCCCTACGTCGCCCGCGTCGCCCCGCGCCCGGGCCTGACGCTGCACCCCTCCGACAACCGCGTCGAGCTGGACCGCGCCCGGGCAGCACTTGGGATGGCCGCCGCCGGGCACAAGGTCGTCGTCGTCTCCTCCGGCGACCCCGGTGTCTTCGCGATGGCCAGCGCCGTGTTCGAGGCGCTGGAGGGCCGCGCGGACTGGCAGGCGCTGGACATCCGCGTCCTGCCCGGCATCACCGCGATGCTGGCGGCGGCGGCGGCGGCGGGCGCACCCCTGGGTCACGACTTCGCCTGCATCAACCTCAGCGACAACCTGAAACCCTGGGCGGTGATCGAAACCCGGCTCCGGCATGCCGCGAAAGCCGATTTCGCGATGGCCTTCTACAACCCCCGCTCGGCCAGCCGCCCGGAAGGCTTCGCCAGGGCGCTGGCCGTGCTGCGGCAGGAATGCGGGCCGGATCGCCTGATCACCTTCGCCCGCGCCGTCTCGACCCCCGAGCAGCGCCTGACCACCGTCACCCTTGGCGAGGCGACGCCCGAGATGGCGGACATGCGCACCGTGGTGATCGTCGGCAACGCGTCCACCCGCCGCGTCGGGCGCTGGGTCTACAGCCCGCGGAGCGCGGGATGACGGGACACCTCCTCGTCTCCTTCGGGCACTCCTCGGTGCGTTGCCGCGAAGAGAGCCGCAGAGGCTCGATGAGCGGCGGTTCAGGTCCGGTTCAGCCAGGCCATGACCTCGGGCACCGTGCGGGCGACCGGGCGGTCGGGGATGGAGGGTCGGTCAACCAGGACCACCGGCAGGTTCAGCGCGCGGGCCGCGGTCAGCTTGGCTTCGGCCCCCGCGCCCCCGGCGTTCTTGGCGACGATCGCATCGATGCGGTGGTCACGCAGAAGATTGCGGTCGCCGTCCACCGTGAAAGGGCCGCGCGCGATGATGGCATCGGCATCCGGCAGGGGCAGAGCCTCGGTCGGGGGATCGACGAGGCGCAGAAGGTAGTGATGCTGCGGGGCTTTCGCGAAGGTCGCGAGGTTCTGGCGGCCAATGGCCAGAAAGACCCGGCGCCGCACCTGACCAAGGGCGATGACGGCGGCCTCGAGGTCGGGGACACGGGTCCAGCGGTCACCTTGCCCTTCAGCCCAGGGCGCACGTTCCAGCGCGATGAGCGGCACACCGGCGTCCGCAGCGGCCGCGAGGGCATTGCGGCTGATCTGCGCCGCGAAAGGGTGGGTGGCGTCGACCAGATGCGTGATCCGTTCCGCCGTCAGGTAAGCCGCCAGTCCCGCCACCCCGCCGAACCCGCCCGAACGTACCGGCAAGGGCTGCGTTGCCGGGGTCTCGGTCCGGCCCGCATAGGAAAAGACCGCGTCGATGCCCGCCTCGGCCAGGGCGCGGGCCATGGCGGTGGCTTCGGTGGTTCCGCCCAGAAGAAGGACGCGGGGCATGGCTGATCCCTGGCTCACGATCATCGGTCTGGGCGAGGATGGACCGGAGGTCCTGTCGCCCGCAAGCCGTGCCGCACTTGCGGCGGCCACGGTGATCTTCGGCGGATCGCGTCACCTTGCCCTGGTGGACAGCGGGAGCCGTGGCCAACCCTGGCCCGTCCCTTTCGACGCGACTCCCGTCCTTGCCCACCGGGGTCGCCCCGCCGTCGTCCTCGCCTCGGGTGACCCCTTCTGGTTCGGCGCGGGCGGCAGCCTGATGGCCCACCTCTCCTCCGGCGAATGGATCTCGCACCCCGCGCCATCGACCTTCCAGCTTTCCGCCAACCGGTTGGGCTGGCGGTTGGAGGAAACCCTGTGCCTCGGCCTTCACGCCGCACCCTTCGTCCGCCTGCGGCCGGGGCTGGGAAGAGGCGTCCGCGCGATCTGCACCCTCCGCGACGCTGCCTCGGTCGCCGACCTGTCCATCTGGCTGCGGGACAACGGCCACCCGACGGCGAAACTGACGGTTCTGGAGCGCCTCGGCGGCCCGGCAGAGCGCATCCGCGAAGTGACGGGAGCAGTCCCGACGGACATCGCCTTGCCGGTCTCGGTCGCCATTGAAGGCCAAGACCCCGGCCTACCTCAAGCCTCGGGCCTGCCGGACGACCTTTTCCAGCACGACGGCCAGATCACCAAGCGTCCGGTGCGCGCCCTTACTCTCTCTGCGCTCGCGCCGCGCCGCGGCGAGACCCTTTGGGACATCGGCGCAGGCTCGGGCTCCATCGGGATCGAATGGCTGCTGGCCGGGGGCGCGCGGGTCGAGGCGGTGGAGGCTGACCCCGAGCGGGCCGCCCGCGCCCGCGCGAACGCCGAGGCCTTCGGGCTGTCGCACCGCCACCGTTTGCATCAGGCGCAGGCGCCCGAGGGTCTGGAGAGCCTGCCCTGCCCCGACGCGGTATTTGTCGGCGGCGGGGCGACCGCGAGGCTGCTCGCGCAGGTGTGGGAGGTGATTCCTTCAGGCACCCGTCTGGTCCTGAACGCCGTGACCATCGAGACCGAGGCGCTGGTGCTGGACTGGTCCGCCCGCCACGGCGGAGCACTTATGAAGATCAACCTGTCCGAGCCCGTCGCCATCGGTCGCAAACGCGGCTGGAAGGCTGCCTTGCCGATCCTGCAATGGAGTGTCACCCGATGATCGTCGCGGGGTTCGGATTTCGGTCCGGTGTGACGCTGGCCGCCTTGCGGGACGCGCTGGCGCGGGCCGGGGGGCCGCTAGGGGTGACGCATCTGGCGACGCCAGACGTCAAGGCGGAGCGGCTTGCGCCGCTTGCCCGCGCCTTGGCCGTGCCGGTGATTGCGGTTCCGGCCGAGGCAATGCGCCAGCAGAAGACGCTCACCCGATCCGATCGGGTCAGGACGCTTTTCGGCACGGGTTCGGTCGCTGAGGCGGCGGCGCTTGCCGCAGCCGGGCCGGGCGCGCGGCTGCGGGGGCCGAGGGCGGTTTCGGCTGATGGCACGGCCACGGCGGCGATTGCCGAGGGTCCGGCATGACAAGGCGGGTCGGGATGGCGGACGCCTGTCAGATCGAGCGCCTTGCGGCGCAAGCCCATGTCTCGCCTCTGCGCGCGAAATGCGCGCAACCGGCTCGGGCGGAGGGCCTCCGGCGGGGATATTTGCAGATGGGAAAGGCAGGGGTTCGTCCCTGCAGGGGTGCGCCATGACTGTCCATTTCATCGGGGCCGGTCCGGGGGCGGCAGACCTGCTGACACTGCGGGGGCGGGATCTGATCGCCGCTTCGCCGGTGTGCCTCTACGCCGGATCTCTGGTACCCGAGGGCGTGCTGGCACATTGCCCGCCTGGCTGCCGGATCGTGAACACGGCACCGATGTCGCTGGATGAGATCATTGCCGAAATCGTCGCGGCACAGGAAGCCGGGCAGGACGTGGCGCGGCTGCATTCCGGGGATCTGTCGATCTGGTCGGCGATGGGCGAGCAGCTCAGGCGGCTGTCCGCGCTGGGCATTGCCTATGATGTCACTCCCGGGGTTCCCTCCTTCGCGGCGGCAGCGGCGGCATTGGGGGTCGAACTGACCCTGCCCGGGCTGGCGCAATCGGTGGTCCTGACCCGCGCCGAGGGCCGGGCGACCCAGATGCCAGAGCGCGAGACGCTGCCCGCTTTCGCCGCCACCGGGGCAACATTGGCCGTGCACCTCTCGATCCACTTGATCGACAAGCTGACGGCCGAACTCATCCCGCACTATGGCCCCAACTGCCCGGTGGCTGTGGTCTGGCGTGCATCCTGGCCGGACCAGAGGATCTTCCGGGCCACCCTTGCCACCGTGAAAGCCGCAGTCCCGGTGGAGGTGGAGCGAACCGCCCTGATCCTGGTCGGGCCGTCGCTGGCACAGGAGGGGTTTGAGGAAAGCCGCCTATATGCCGGCGACTATGACCGCCGCTATCGCCCGGTCGGCACGCATCCGCGCTTTCCGGGGACCGGGTCGTGATCCCGGGTCTGATCATCGCGGCTCCGGCTTCGGGCACCGGCAAGACCACGGTCATGCTGGGGCTTCTGGCGGCGCTGAGGGCGCGGGGGCTGGTGGTGCAGCCGTTCAAGAACGGGCCGGATTACATCGATCCGGCGTTTCACCGGGCCGCGAGCGGGAGGGCCTCGTTCAACCTCGACAGCTGGGCGATGCCGGGCGCGATGCTGGACGGGATGCTGGCGGCGGCGGAGGGGGCGGATCTGGTGCTGGCGGAGGGCTCGATGGGGCTTTTCGACGGGGTGGCGGTGCCGGGGGCCTGCGGCAACGGCGCAACGGCGGATCTGGCCCAGCGGATGGGCTGGCCGGTGGTGCTTGTGATCGATGCGAGCGGTCAGGCGCAGACGGCGGCTGCGGTGGCGCAGGGGCTGGCGCGGTTCCGGGACGGAGTGACGGTGGCAGGGGTGATCCTGAACCGGATCGCCAGCCCCCGGCACGCGGCGCTGGTGCGCGCGGGGATGGCCGAGGCCGGGATCACCGTGCTTGGTGCCCTGCCCAAACGCGCGGGGATCGCGATGCCAGAGCGGCATCTGGGTCTGGTGCAGGCCGAAGAGCAGCCCGACCTGCGGACCCTGATCGCCGAGGCGGCCGGGCTGATGCGCGAAAGCCTGGACCTTGAGGCTCTGATCGCGGCGGCCTCTTCCAGCACGACGCCCGTCCCGCCGATCAGGATCACCCCTCCTGGACAACGGATCGCGCTGGCCCGGGATGCGGCGTTCAGCTTCGTCTATCCTCACCTTCTGCACGGCTGGCGCAGGGCGGGCGCCGAAGTCTTGCCGTTCTCGCCCCTTGCGGACCAGGGTCCTGACTCGTCCGCCGATGTCTGCTGGCTGCCGGGTGGTTATCCCGAACTGCACGGCCCGACGCTGGCCGCTGCCGACCGTTTCCGAACCGGCCTTCGCGCCTTCGCCGACAGAAAGCCTGTTCATGGCGAGTGCGGCGGCTACATGGCGATGGGGCAGGCCATCATCGACACGGACGGCACGCGGCACCAGATGGCGGGGCTTCTGGGGCTGGTGACCAGTTATGCCCTGCGGAAGATGCATCTCGGTTATCGCGTGGCACGGCTTGCTCAGTCCATTCCCGGCCAGCCCGCCGGGGGCCGCTTGAAGGGGCACGAGTTTCACTATTCCTCCATCCTCGACCAGCCTGACGCGCCTTTGGCGGACGTCACCGATGCGACGGGGGCGAAGGTTGCGGAGACCGGGTCGGCTCGACTCCAGCCGGGAGGCGGACTATCGAGCGGCACCTACTTCCACCTGATTGCAGGCGTCGAATGACCGGCTTTGTCACCTTCGTTTCTGCCGGCCCCGGCGACCCGGAGCTTCTGACCGTAAAGGCGGTGAAGGCGCTTGCCGCCGCCGATGCCGTCCTGTTCGATGACCTGTCCTCTGGCCCGATCCTCGCGCTGACGAAGCCGGGGGCCGACATGGTCGGCGTCGGCAAGCGGGCCGGGCGCGCCTCGCCGAAGCAGGACCATGTCAGCCGGTTGCTGGTCGATTATGCCCGGACGGGCGCGCATGTGGTGCGGCTGAAGTCAGGCGACAGCGGCATCTTCGGCCGGCTGGAGGAGGAGCTTGTCGCCGTCCGCGCCGCAGGCATTCCGTGCGAGATCATCCCCGGCGTGACCGCTGCCTCGGCGGCGGCGGCGGCGGCGGGCATACCGCTTTCCCGGCGCGTCCACGCCCAGCGGGTGCAGTTCATCACCGCCGCCGACACGACCGGCAACCTGCCACCCGGCCTGAACCTGCCCGCCCTGGCCGATCCGGGCGCGACCACCGTGATCTACATGGGCAAGCGCACATTCCCCGCCCTGGCCGAGGCGCTGATCGCCCATGGCTTGCCGCCGGATACCCCCGCGCTTCTGGCGGAGGCCGTTTCTACCCCCGACCAGCTGATTGTCCGCTCTACCGTTTCAGACCTGGCGCGCAGGCTGGCCGGGGACCGGTCCAGTCTGCCCGGCCTGATCCTGGTCGGTGCACTGGCCGAGGGGACGGCATGACGACCCTCTGGCTGGTCGGCATCGGCACCGGCAACCCCGATCATGTGACCGGCGCTGCGATCCGTGCCTTGAACGCGGCCGACCTGATCCTGATCCCGCGGAAAGGCGAGGCGAGGTCCGATCTCGCCGACCTGCGCCGCCAAATCCTGGCGCAGGTGCTGACCGCCCCGGTCCAGGTGGCCGAGTATGACGTGCCGCCGCGGGCCGATCAGGACGATTACCTTGGCGCGGTGAACGACTGGCACGACGCCATCGCGCAGGCCTGGTCCGGGACCATTGGTGCCCACAGGCCCGATGCGGCCAATGTCGCGCTGATGGTCTGGGGCGATCCCTCGCTTTATGACAGCACGCTGCGCATCGCCACGCGGCTGCCCGGACTGACCGTCAGGGTCATCCCCGGCATCACCAGCCTGCAGGCCTTGACGGCGGCCCATGCCATCCCGCTCAACACCCTAGCCACGCCGGTGACCATCACCACCGGCCGGCAGTTGCGCGACCATGGCTGGCCAGAGGGCGCGACGACCGTCGCCGTGATGCTGGACAAGGGCGGGGCCTTCACCGCCATCGAGCCCATTGACACGCATATCTGGTGGGGCGCCTATGTGGGCATGCCCGAGGAAACCCTGCTTCACGGCCCGCTGTCGGATGTGGCGGGGGAAATCCTCGCCACCCGTTCCCGGCTGAGGGCCGCGCATGGCTGGATCATGGACATCTACCTTCTGCGCCGAGGTGACGATGTCTGACCTGATCGCCCGGACCCTGCCGATCTACGGATTGTCGCCGGACACCCCGGCCGCCCTCATCAACCGGTCTGAAAACGACACCTGGGCTGCGGGCGACCTTATCCTGCGCCTGCACCGTCCAGGCTATCATACGAAGCCCGAGATTGCCGCCGAACTCGCCTGGCTGAACGCGCTGCAGGACTTGCCCGGCCTGAATGCCGTGCGCCCGGTCGCGGGATCGCAAGGCTTTGTGACCGAGATCGACGGGCGGTTCCTTGTCGCCTTCGCCCGCATTTCCGGGCAAGAGCTGCAGCCCGGCGACGACCTTGCCCGCTGGTTCGCGCCTTTGGGCGAGATCACCGCCCGCCTGCACCTGCACGCCCGCGAGTGGATCCGACCGCCGGGCTTTGCCCGTCTGCGCTGGGATCTGCCGGGGATCCTCGGGCCCAACCCCAACTGGGGCCACTGGCGGCAGTCGCAGGGGCTGGACAGGCATGGCGAGGCCGTTCTGGCGCGCGCGACCGAAGCCCTGTCGGCAAGGCTGCGGGCCTATGGCACCGGGCCGGAGGTCTTTGGCCTGATCCATGCCGACCTCAGACTGGCGAATCTGATGATTGATGGCGACCGGTTGACGGCAATCGATTTCGACGATTGCGGTTTCGGCTGGTGGGCCTACGACCTTGCCGCGGCGCTGAGTTTCATCGAGACCGATCCGCGCCTGCCCGATCTGATCGCCCGCTGGTGCGAAGGTTATGCCCGGATCACGACCCTGCGGCCCGAAGACCGCGCGATGATTCCCTCGCTGATCCTTCTCCGCCGCGTGCTTCTGACCGGCTGGCTTGCAAGCCGCGCCGACAGCGACACCGCCGCCGCGCTGGACGGACCCGGCTACACGGCTGGAACGCTGGACCTGGCCGATCGCT
Organism: Rhodobacterales bacterium 32-66-9; assembly: GCA_002280405.1. Taxonomy (GTDB): domain Bacteria; phylum Pseudomonadota; class Alphaproteobacteria; order Rhodobacterales; family Rhodobacteraceae; genus Tabrizicola. The sequence goes on from NCDY01000060.1 coordinate 8,529, forward strand.
ACCTGACCGACGGGCTTGCGGCCTTTCGCCCGTGACCGCTTACTCCTTCAGCAGCAGCGCCAGCGCCAGCACGGTCAGCGCCACTCCAACCAGCACCAGCCCGGGAGGAGTTGCGCCGTTCAGGACGATCTCCCACAGGATGACCCAACTGGGCACCAGATAGGTATAGGCCATCACCTTGGCCGCCGGCAGCCGCAGGGTCGCATATTGCAGCAGGACGAAGGTCATGGCGCTGGCAGCGACGGCGACATAGACCAGCGTCACCCAGACAATCCGGGGCAGCGCGGCCCAGTCGGTGGCCAGCACGGCCGGCCAGGCATAAAGCGCCAGCAGGACCGTCCCGGCCACCATCATCCCGAAGGTGAAGACCACCGCTGGCTCGCCCCGGTTCAGCCTGCGCACCAGGGGCGCATAGGCCGCATGCGCCACGCAGCCGACGAAGTAGACCGCTTCGCCCCGCCCGATCTGCAGCGCCAGCAAAGCCGACGGGTCGGCCCGGAAGATCACCCAGAGCGCGCCGAGACCACCTATCGCCAGTGCAACGGCCATCCGTCCGGTCAGCCGCTGGCGCAAGGTCAGCCAGCCGAAGCCTGCGGCCATCAGCGGAGTCAGGGTGAAGACCGCCGCCGCCGACACCGGCGGGGCGGTTTTCAGCCCCTCGAACATCAGCACGAAATAGCTGGCGAGCAATCCGCCAAGGATCAGGTAGCGCCAGGGGGATGCGAAGGCCTGTCGCCGGATGCCGGTCGTCGCCAGTGCCGCTGCCCCCACCAGCACCCCGGCCAGCACGAAGCGCACAACGGACAAGGCCCCGGGGTCGATGTGCGGTGCGGCAAGCACCCCCAGCGAGAACGACCCCGCCACCAGCGCCGAGAATGCCAGCATCGCCAGATGCCCGCGCGCAGGCTGGCTGAGGCCCTCCAGCATCAGGCGCAGAACTTCCAGTCTTTCGCCGCATCCTTCAGATGGGCCAGGAAAGCCTGCACCTTTCGCGTGCGGTGCAGGTCGACATGAGTCACGATCCGCAACGCCGAGTCCCATTCGGCCCGGGACGGCAGGATCTCGACCAGACCGGGATCATCCGCCGCCCGCATCGCCATGATGAAGCCGATCCCGGCCCCTTGCCGGACGGCCCGTTCCAGCGCGGCGGGCTCGGTCGCCGCGTAGGTGATCTGGTCAGGCTGCACCGTCGCGCGCAACCAGCGGTGAAACGGCGCGCGCGTCGTCTCGTTGTCGCTGCAGACAAAGCGGTGCCCGGCAAAATCCGCCTCGGACCCGGGCTTGCCGTGACGCTCGACATAGGTGCGAGAGGCGTAGAGGCCCGCCTTCATCCGGGTCAGAGGCTGCACGACATTGTCCGGCTCTTCTGCCCCGCTGCCGGCCCTGATCGCCACATGCGCCTCGCCATAATCCAGACGGAACACCCGCATGTCGGTCAGGAACCGCACCCGGACATCCGGCCATTTCTCCTGAAAACTGGTCATCACCGGGGTCAGCAGATCGGCGATCCCGGCAATCGAGGTCACCACCAGCTCGCCCGAGACCGTTTCGCCCTGACCCTTGATCCGGCTGACCAGATGGGCGAACTGCTCTTCTGTCGTCTGCGCCACGGCCAGCAGGTCGCGCCCCGATTCCGTCGGCGTATATCCACGGGCGTGGCGCTGGAACAGCTTGACGCCCAGCCGCCTCTCCAGCGCATCTATGTGACGGATCACGGTCGCATGATGCACGCCCAGAACATCCGCCGCGCCCGACACCGTGCCCAGCCGCGCCACCTGAAACGCCGTGCGAATCTCGTCCCAGCTTTCCATCCTTGCCTCTTGCCCTGTGCGCACGCGCACATCAGCCGGTTTTTTCCCGGCACGCAAGGGCCTGCCGCCCCCATGGCCGTGCTGCCTTGACGTGTCCCGCAAGGCTGCCGCTTCCGTCCCGAAGACGAAGCGGAACGTGCAGAAGGTGTTCGAACAGCGGGCGGTGTCCGACCCAAGTCTTACCTCGCATATCCGCAGCCAGCATTTCGAGACTGACTTCGGCGCGCTGCAGGATCGCATCCAGGGCGCCGTGCAGCGCGAACGGAACAGTCGCCACGGGCGCAGGCACGCGCCCGAGGTCGACCGGCGACTGCGCGCGACGGCCTGACCGGCCGCGGCGAGGCGGTCAAGTCGATGGCCGACCGGTCCCTGGTGACCTGACCAACCGCTTGACTTCAGCGCCTCGCAGGCGTATCGGCCCCCTGAATTCCCCGGAGGCAGCAGCTTCCGGTCCCTGTGGCGCATGCCCGGGATCGCCATCCGTCAGCGCGTCGCGCCCACGGGTGCCCTTCCGCTTTGCGCCTTGGGTTCGCCGCCCCATATTGGGGCAAACGTCAGATGAGGTGACACGATGTTCGAAAGCCTGTCAGAACGCCTTGGTGGCGTCTTCGACCGTCTCACCAAGGCCGGCGCGCTGTCCGAAGCCGATGTCGTCACCGCGCTCCGCGAAGTTCGCGTCGCCCTCCTCGAAGCCGACGTTTCGCTGCCGGTCGCCCGCGATTTCATCAAGCGGGTCACCGAAAAGGCCACCGGGGCCGCCGTGACCAAGTCGATCACCCCCGGCCAGATGGTCGTGAAGATCGTCCATGACGAACTGATCCGTGTCCTTGCCGGTGATGGCCCGGCGGATGCGTTGAAGATCGACAACCCGCCCAGCGTCATCCTGATGGTCGGCCTGCAGGGGTCGGGCAAGACCACCACCACCGCCAAGCTGGCGAAAAGGCTGACGGAAAAGCAGGGCAAGAAGGTTCTGCTGGCGTCCCTCGACACCAACCGCCCGGCGGCGATGGAGCAGCTGGCCATCCTCGGGGCCCAGATCGGCGTCGACTCGCTTCCCATCGTCAAGGGCGAAACCGCCGTCCAGATCGCCCGGCGCGCCAAGACGCAGGCCAACCTTGGCGGCTATGACGTCGTCTTCCTCGACACCGCTGGCCGTCTGCACATCGACGAAGTCCTGATGGATGAGGTGCAATCCGTCCGCGATATCGCCCAGCCGCGCGAAACCCTTCTGGTGGTTGACGGCCTGACCGGGCAGGACGCCGTCAACGTCGCCACCGAGTTCGACGGCAAGGTCGGCATCACCGGTGTGGTGCTGACCCGCATGGACGGCGACGGCCGCGGCGGCGCGGCGCTGTCGATGCGCGCGGTCACCGGCAAGCCGATCCG
>NCDY01000061.1 GCA_002280405.1 Rhodobacterales bacterium 32-66-9
GCGACGGTGGGCGAGGAGGCCCGCAGCAGGGGGACAGGGGCCGTTTGGCTTGATGGGCGCTGGCCGTCCCCCTTTGGAAAAGACATCATGACGATAGAAGACGTGGCCTCGCCGCTGGCGCAGGCTTTGGCCCTCAAGGGCTATGAAGCGCTGACTTCGGTGCAGGACGCCGTGCTGGCGGATGGCGTCGCCGGGCGCGACCTGCTGGTTTCGGCGCAAACCGGGTCGGGCAAGACGGTGGCCTTCGGCCTTGCCATCGCGCCCGAGATTCTGGGCGGGCAGGATGTGCTGCTTTACGCCGACAAGCCCATCGCGCTGGCGATTGCCCCGACGCGGGAACTGGCGCTGCAGGTCGCGCGCGAGCTGGAATGGCTTTACGCGGGTGCCCAGGTTAGGCTGGCGACCTGCGTGGGCGGGATGGACTACCGCACCGAACGCCGGGCGCTGGAGCGGGGGGCACATATCGTCGTCGGCACTCCGGGCCGGTTGCGCGACCATATCGAACGCGGGTCGCTGGACCTGTCGGGCCTGCGCGCCGTGGTGCTGGACGAGGCGGACGAGATGCTGGACCTGGGCTTCGCCGAGGATCTGGAATTCATCCTGGCGGCTGCGCCCGAGGAACGGCGGACGCTGATGTTCTCGGCCACCGTGCCGAAGGAAATCGAGAAGCTGGCCGGTGAGTTCCAGAAGGATGCCCTGCGCATTCAGGCGCAGGGTGAGGCAAAGCAGCACGTCGACATCGAATATCACGCGCTGAGCGTGGCGGTGCGCGACCGGGAACACGCCATTTTCAACGTGCTGCGGTTCTACGATGCGCGGACGGCCATCGTGTTCTGCAAGACCCGGGTGAACGTGAACCACCTTCTGGCGCGGATGGGGAACCGGGGGTTCCAGGTCGTCGCGCTGTCGGGCGAGCTGTCGCAGCAGGAACGCACCCACGCGCTTCAGGCGCTGCGGGACGGGCGGGCGCGGGTCTGCATCGCCACCGATGTGGCCGCGCGGGGCATCGACCTGCCGGGGCTGGAGCTGGTGATCCATGCTGATCTGCCGTCCAACTCGGAAACCCTGCTGCATCGGTCGGGCCGGACGGGGCGCGCGGGCAAGAAGGGCGTTTCGGCGCTGATCGTGACTCCGGCGGAATACAAGAAGGCGCAGCGGTTGCTGGCGGGGGCGAAGGTTGTGGCCGAATGGGGCTCGGCCCCCGGGGCGGACGACGTGCAGGCCAAGGACGACCTGCGGATCCTGGAACATCCGTCACTGTCCATGCCGATCGGGGACGATGTCGGCATCGCCGGGGACCTGCTGGAGCAGTTCGGACCCGAGGCGCTGGCGGCAGCCTTCGTGCGGCTGTGGCGCGAGGGGCGGTCTGCGCCCGAGGTGCTGTCCACCGACCTGCCGGTCCCGCCGCCGTCGGCGCCGCGAGAGCGGGGCGAGTTCGGGCCGTCGGTCTGGTTCCGCATCTCGGTGGGTCGGGCTGGTCGGGCCGAAGCGCGCTGGCTTTTGCCGAAGATCTGCGATGCGGGCAGCATCGCCAAGGACGGCATCGGCGCGATCCGGGTGCGCGAGGACGAGACCTTCGTTCAGATCTCCGAAGCGCTGGCCCCAAGGTTCGGCGGCACGGTCGAGCTGGACAAGGGCCTGACGATGGAGCGGATCGAGGGCGAGCCGGACCTCGACAAGCCCCGGTTCGTGAAGCCCGAGCGGGCCGAGCGCCCGGAACGCCGCGAGAAACCCGCCTACACTCCCAAGCCGCCGCGTGTGGTCGAGGACGATGCCGAGGCGGCACCGCGTGACTACAAGCCGAAGCCGAAACCGGAGGACCGCCCGCCCGCGGCGGCACCCGAGGCGCGCCCGGCATATCAGCGGCGCGAGGAGGCAGACCGTCCGCGCCCGTCGGCAAAGCCGTATGCCGACCGTGCGCCGCGCCCCGAGGCGACCGGGGACGCCCCGAAGAAGCCGCGCTGGACGCCGGACCAGAAGTCGGCTCCGCGCTCGGCCGGGTTCAAGAGTCACGGCGGGTCGACGGATCGTCCGGCCCGCGCTATGGGCTACAAGAGCCATGCCAGCGAAGGCGGCGGCTACAAGGGCAAGCCAGAGAACTACCGTCCGCGTGGGGAAGGGGCAGCGCCGGCGGAGGGCGACCGTCCGGCGCGCAAGCCCTATGCGGCCAGGACCGAGGGCTACAAGCCGCGGGGCGAGTACGCCCCTCGTGCCGAAGGGGACCTCCCGGGGCGGAAACCCTATGCCGGCCCGTCGGAAGGTTACAAACCGCGCGGCGACTACAAGCCCCGACAGACCGGCGACCGCCCCGGGAAGGCCTATGCTCCGAAAGCCGAGGGCTTGCGTCCGCGCGAAGATGGCGACCGTCCGAAGAAGACCTATGCCCCCAAGGGCGACGAGGCGCGGCCCTTCGCGAAGCGCGTCGGCGCGGGCAAGTCGGGCGGGTTCAAATCCGCCGCCGGGGGAGGAAAGCCGCCGTTCGACAAGCCGCGTTCCGAGAAACCCAGGCCGGATGCGCGGGATACCTCCAAGCGGTTCGTGCCGCCGAAAGGCCCGAAACGCTGATCTGACCGGAGCCGCCAAACCTTGTCTTCCCCGCGAGGGCGAGGCAAGCGCGGGTCGAGGTCAACAGGCGGAAATCACCACCGGGCTCCGGTCGTGGCCGGTTGAACGACGCGTGGCGGGTCAGGTCGTCCGGGATCTGGTCCGCCAGGTCAGGCAGGAGGTGTCGCCGGTTCGCCCGAACCGGTGGCGCTGCACCGGCCGGACGTCGCCGATCCGGCTGCCGGTCACCTCGATCGCCCGGATTTCCGGGTGTTCGCGCGGGGCGGGTTCAACCGAACACCGGTCCTGCCCTATTTCTTCGCCCGCCAGGTGTTGATCCACGCCCCGATCCGCCCGAAGAACCCGCGAGCTTCCTTCCGCACTGTTTCGACCCGCGCGCCCGCTGCTTCAAACGTCTCGCCCACTTCGACCAGCGCCGGGTCCACCATCCGCTCGCGGAACTGCAGCCACATCTTGCGGATCATGAACAGCACAAAGGCCAGAAACCCGAGGATCACGATGTTCAGCCAGGGAATCAGCCGCACATCCGGCCCCGCCACCGGCGTGATCGAGACCGCATTCGGGAAGATCGTGATCAGCTCGGACCGCCAGCCGTAATGGGTCAGCGCGACCCAGACCGGCGCCGCTGCCGTCGAGGTATACTCCTGTGCAAGGGCCTGGACGTTCTGGCTGTCCAGCTTGAAATAGGGCGGCCAGCCCCATCCGGTATCCTCGTTCCGGTAGACCCTGACTGCCCCATCCGGCGCAATGGCATCGATCAGCTTGATGGTGCGACTGTCCGATACCGCCATCCCGGCATCCGAGCGGGCATAGAACAGCCGGTTTTCCCAGCCCAGCGCCATCGGTTCCTGCCGGACCCCGACGATCCGCACCACGTCGCGCTGCGGCAGAGTGTAGTGCAGGAACAAGCCGACGATCACCAGCGCCAGAATCCGCAGGCCCCATTTGATCTTGGTCCACATGCGCAAGCCCTCCTACCGCCAGTTCACGAAGTAGATCGTCGCCACAAACCCGATGGTCGGCAGGATGTAGATAAGCCAGAGCAGCCGCTTTTTCAGCCCCTTGTCGTAATGGACCATCCCCGCCTCGATGAAGGCCGACCGTTCCTCAACCGTCTGCCCCTCGCGCGCGGGGTCGGTGTCCCATTCCTTCTCCAGCTTCTCGCGCCGGACCGAACGGGAGTAGATGGAGGTGACGAAGTAGATGATCGTCAGCCCCACATACATGAAGAACGCAAGCCGCAGCCAACCGATCATCGCCGTCCTCCCCAGGGTCCCGCGACCGGACGCGCCGGTTTCGGCCCCTCGGCCATCTGCGGGCGGTGCAACTCATCCATCCCCGGCTCCGGCCCGAACAGGGCCGTCCGCGCGCCCTCACGGTCCACCTGATACTCCCGCGCCAGGAAATCCGCCACATAGGTCTTCTTGCGGTCGCTCCAGCCTGCATATTGGGCGTAGAACAGCTCCTTGTGGGAAATGAACATCTGCCGCACGTCCATCGGTGCCAGTTCGGTCAGCAGCATGTTCACCAGATCCCGATCCGCCCCCGTCTTGCCCCTCAACATGTAGAAATACGCCGGGTGCTCACTGGTGATCTTCGGCCAGGGCCCCCCTGCCTCCACCCAGCGGAGAAGAGCCGCCAGCCCGAGGAACTCCTCCGGCAAGGCCGACCCCAGCTTGTAGGCCACCTTCCGCAGCTCCGTCCGCCGCGCGTCGCCCAGCTCCAGCCCCAGCCGGTCGGCGGCATCGACCAGGATGAAATCCATCTTCTGCCGCAGGGTCGCCGCCGCGTCCGCGCCGCGCGCCCGGACGATGGGCTCCACCAGCCCGTTCCGCTCCAGCCAGTCGGCGATCTGGTTGCGCGCGCCCAAGTCCATCACCTGCGCGATGGGCACCTCGCCCAGGGACTTCAAGTCCAGCGTCGAGATCGCCGCCGGAGAGCGCACCCCCTGAAAGACGTAGACCCCGCCGAAATGGCTGGTCCAGAAGTTCGCCTGCATCCGCGACATGGCCGCCGATGGTGTCGGCTTCGACGGTGACCTGCCTGATATCGAACAGCTTGGCCGGCGTGTCGAACGCGTAGACCGAGTTCTGCAACTCCCCCGCCACCGCATCCCGGGCGGTCAGCGCGAACAACTGCGCCTCGTTGGTCTCGATGAACTGCGTCAGGATCCCCCGGCTGGTGGAGAACTTGATGTTCAACAAAGGCGCATCCTTCTGCGCCGTGGTCAAAAGGATGAACTGCCGGTTCGCCCCGTTGGGGTTGAGGTAGAGGTGGTCGCCCAGCTCGTCGCCAATCTCCGGCGAATAGCCCGACAGGTCGATGTGGAAATCGTCGAGCTTCGTGACCTTCCCCGTCAAATGCTTGAGCGCCCGGTTGTAGCGCTCGACAAGGGCGGGCGAGGAGACCTCGATCAGGTTCCCGAACATGAGCCCGCGTTGGATGAGGCGTTTCATCGATTTGCCTGCACAAAGAGAGGTAGCCGAAAACTTGCCTCAACTTTCAGATCAGAAGGCAGAAATTCCGTTCGAAACTGCGGACGTAGACCAGGATTGTTCGCCAAAACGAGTCTCTTCAAAAATTCTTCTCGCAGCTTCTTGAGAAGATCAGTTGCAACATGTGTCCAGTCGATCCAGTTGTTTACCAAACTCTCGGTCTCCTCCTTCGTTAACTCCTCCTCTAGACGACCTTTTGGGTCTGGATTGAACACCAGGGCTTCAGCAAACGGAGCAAAAGAGCTGCCCGATTCTGGCGCTAGGTTGAAATCAAAGAGTGAACTAGGGTCATGTCGCGCTACCAGACCTCTAATTGCGTCGAAGTCATAGTGGTGCGCTTGGCTCTTACGAATTCGCTCTGCAATCTTGAAACCTGGGTGATTTCTGCAATCTCGATGGTCCGTCTTCAGAGAGGCCATCGTTTCCACGATTGCGAGGCTTTCCCGGCCCTTGGACGATATCTGATTATAGAGTTCTAGAAACTCGAAAAGGCGGCCAGTAAGTGTCCTCAACAACATATTTCTCTGTATTTCAGCTGCTTTATGTATCCGATCATTTTCCGTAATCCAAAACATGGAGAGAAGACAAAGCCGCCGCAGTGAGTTCACTTCGTTGTCGCAGAAGAAAACACCAGCAAGAGCGGCCAGTTCTACTTCGGACAAATGCTTCAAGTCACGCCACTTAAGGCGATACGCGTAAAGCAGTTGCAACGGTCGGTTCTCGCTCACCCCTTCCCCCCCTCATCCACCATCCGCATCCCGATCCGCCGGTTCATCTCCTGCGCCTTCACCACCCACACGAACCCCAGCACCGGCCCCCACAGCAGCGCGAACAAAGCCGAGCGCCCCAGGAAGAACCCCACCCGCTCCACCGGAGCTTCCAGGATCCCCGCCCAAACCCCGTCATTGATCGCCGCATACAGCCCCACCGCCAGCCCGGCCCCCACGACCAGCGCCACCACAGCCGTCTTCACCACCGCCCAGGCCAGCACCCGCTGCGACAGGCACCCAGCCCCCGCGAACCACCACGGCAACCACGCCACCAGCGCGCAGAGCCCCGCCAGCGGCAGGATCGAATTCCACAGATCAAGCGTCAGTGCGTTGGTCACTTCCCCTCCATCCACCTTCGCTTCGCCTCTTCCGTCCGGCCAAAGTCGCGCACCATCGCTTCGATGGCCACCTCGTCCGACTTGTCGGCATAGCGGAACTCACTATCGGCGTAGCGGTTGATCTCCTGGATCACCATCTCCACCGAGATCGGCGTCATCAGGCCGCGGATCATCGCCAGCTTCTCGTCATAGGGCTTGAAGAGGAAGAGGTCCGGCTCCTCCATCCACGCATCCGGCAGTTCAAAGTCCATCGCCCGGACCTTCACCGCATCGGTGATGTTCTTGATCGCCCGCCCGGTGAACCGCTCATCCGCCGTCTGGATCGCCTTGAGGTAAGCCCCCATCTTCGCCAGCGTGTCCAGCTTGCCGATCTCGGAGAACACACGGTCCCAGACCTTCAGCAAGCCTTCCTCATGCGGCTTCGAATGCCCCTCGAAGGACGCGGCAACGGCCTTCCTGATCTCCTGCGCCGCGAACAACTCATGCTCCCCCACCGGGATCGCATGGTTCTTCCCCAGCAGAAGGCTCAAAATATCAATGTAATCCTCCTTCGACTGCGGCCCATCCACCAGAAACCGCGCCCCGGCCCGCTGGCGCAGGGCGTCGTCCACGTTCTCCGGGTAGTTCGAGAACATCCCAAACGTGCAGTTCCCCCGCACCACCGTCCCTGCCCCGGCAAAGGCCTGCATGAAGACCGCCGTCACCTCCTGCTGCCCGGCAGAGGACTGCCGGTCCCCCCGCTTGCCCGCCACCTGGTCGATGTCGTCGATGGTCCCGAACCCGATCACACTCGGATCAAGCACCGCGTCGATGAACGCCTTGGCATTCTGGCCCGACTTGCCCTGATAGCTGTCGATCTGGTCGATCGAGAAGTTCTGATACCGGAACGGATAGCCCGCCACCTTGCAGTAATCGTTGAGCAATCCCGCCATCATCTGGATCAGCGTGGTCTTGCCCGTGCCCGGCTTGCCATCCCCCATGAAGGTGAAGATGGGTGAAGATGAACCCACCCAGTTCCGCAAATGGGTTCAGGCGGCGTTCGAAATCATAGGCCATCAGCATCTTCGCCAACCGCAGCGACTGATACTTGGCGATGTGGTTGCCCACCACCTCATGCGGCTGCTTGAAGGCCATGGCGATCATGCCGCCCTTTGCCGCCTTGGCCGGCTTGAACCCCGCGATGGTCAGCCCATCCGCCTCCACCTTCCACGAGGCCCCCGTGAAGACCGACACCCGGGCGCCCCCAGAACTACTGGCTTCCGCCCGGATCTGCACCTTCTTCATCAAGGCCTCGGCAAAGGCCGACACCACCGCCACCAGACGCGCATCATCCGTCGCCAGAGCCCCGATGTCCTGATCCAGTTCCCACAACGCCCCCTGCAACGCCAGCGGAGCGTTGTCCGTTAGAACCTCCTCCACTTCGCCCAGCTCGACGGTAGAAGTCCCGACATGCGGCGCGATCAGGTAGGCCAGCGCATTGGCAAAGGTGAACAGAACCACCAGCGCCTCACCGGCCAGCAACTCGCCGAACTCACCGCGACGGGGCTCCGGCAGCCGCCCCTCCAGGTTCGCGCGCTTCAACTCCGCCAGTCCCGACTGCGCCGAAAACGTCTCTCCCATCGCCAGCGCAATCGCCAGCGACCGGCGCAGCGCGTTCAGCACCGCCGCCTGAACCGGCGTCACCAATCCGTCGGCCAAGCCCTCCACCCGCTCCGCCAGCCGCACCCCACCCGGTCGAGCCGTGGACCGCGTCGCCATCCCCGGCACGGTCGAGCGGAACGTCGGCCGCACCCCCACACCGGGCGACCGCTCCGCCACAGCCGCGACGACCAGCGGTTTCGCCAACCGCGGCGCATGATCGAAGCCCAGAACCATCCCCAAGGCCGCCTCATACTGCGCCCGGATCGTCTCTTCCTTAAGCTCCATCGTGTCGCGCGTGCTCATGCAACCCTCATTTTCTGTCTGAAAATATCCCGGGGGGTCCGGGGGGCTGGCCCCCGGCTACAACGTCGGGATTAGCCGCCCCCCGGCCCCCACGACGAACTTCCGCAACCCCTGCAGTCCCTTCGGGTTTTGCTCGACCAGCACCTGATAGGGCTTCTCCGGCAGGATGATCATCCGGTCCTGCCGGGTGGCCCCCAGGTCCGCCCCCGCCATCGGGTCCAGCTTGTAGACCTGCCTGACCGCGCTTGAGAACCAGCCGTCCTTCACCTCTTCCTCACGGTCGGACACCAGGTCCTCCACCGTCCAGACCAGCGCCCAATCCTCGCCTTCCGGGGCATTTGCCCCCTCCAGAACCTTCGAGATCGGGCCGGATTGCAGGGTGAAGCTCGCCGAATACATCGGACCCAGGATGATCCGCCGCAGGCGTTTGGGATGCAGGTCCGGGAAATCCTTGTCGAACCCGGTGGCAATCGTCAAAAGCTTCAACCCCCCCACCGACTGCGCCATCAGTGCCGCCTGCGCTTGCGGCCAGCGCGAGGCGTCATTCGGCAGGGGTTTCCTCCCGGCATCTTCCAGGTCCAGAAGATAGATCACCGGCAGGTTGACCTGGGTGTCCCAAACCGCCCAATGCACCAGGAAATGCCGCCGCTCCCCCAGATCCTCGATCCACTGCGCATCCGGGTCGTTCCGCGCCCAGAAGATGCCCCCCGCCGCCAGCGCCTCATAGTAGTACCGCTGCGACAAGGCGAATTGCAGCGCGGTGGGGATCGTCTGCTCCCCCACAATCTGCCGCACCATCCGGTCCTTCAGCTCCGCCTCCGAGGGCATGCCGGCCAGATGCTTCGCCGCCTGGCTTGCATCGACGGCCATCGTCATCAGCTCTTGCGCCACCGGAAACCCGCTCTCGTGCCGGTCGATGGTCAGGCGCGGCGCCGTCTCGCCCCGCCCGGTCATCAGATACTTGTGCGACAGCGCCCGGAACGTCCCCGCAACGGCAGTCAGATACCGCCCCAGCACCCTGGCTTCGGTCCGCGTCAACCGCCCTTCGGTCTCCATCTCCGCCGCCACCCGGCCGAGATGCCCGGTGATCCGGTCAAACTTGGCGAAGTAGCGCCGGGCGACAGCCGTGTCGTAAAGCTCGGCATGGTCTGACGTGAGGACGTCCTTTACGTCGGCCACTTAGCCACCGTAGGCGTTCTTGTCGTGCTTCTCGACAATCGCCGCGAAGCGCCGGGCAAAGCGTTCATCCGCCTTCGCCTTCTGCTCCAGGACCGCCCTTGCAAAGACCATGTTGCCCTCATGCGCTTCCAGCATGTCGGCCATCTTGTCGTTGGTCGCAGCGCCGATCGCCGCCATCGCGGTCTGGGCCTCCTGGTCGGTCTTGACGCCGATCTCGTTGATCCGGTGCGCCACGTCCTGCTGCTGGGCGGTCTTCAGCGATGACGACAAGGCGTCATAGAGGACCACCCGCTGCTTCGTATCCGTCTGCAGCTTGTTGATCAGCACCAGTTGCGTCGCCGCCTGGTTCTGCAGACTGTCGACCCAGGTCTTGCCCTTCTCGATATACCGCTCCAGCGTCTGGCTTTTCGCCAGCTTCACCTGCTCGTCCTGCACCAGCCCGTTGTAGCGCGCGTTCAGGTTCGCCAGTTCCGTCTCCAGCTTGGTCCGCGCCGCCGCGTCCTGCTCGACCGCGATCCTGTTCTCCAGCTCGATGATCTTCGGATCCAGGCTGGCGACTTCCTTCCGCACCGCTTCCAGCGCGCCAACCGTTTCTTCGCGCTCGACCAGAGTGGCCGCCAGGTTCGTCTCCACCCGGCCCTTCTGGGTGTTCAGAAGATCCAGCTGCCCCTGCAACAGCCGAACGATCACGTCCGACTTGGAAATCAGATCCTGCAGCTTGTCATCGACCGAGGCCGCCCGCATCCGCTCCTGCCGCATCGATTCCGCCTTGGCCGAGGAGAAGATGCCGATGAAGCTTTCCATCCCGGTCTTCGACCGCATCTCGGCAAACTCCGCCGAGAAACCTGCCGTCACGTCGTCCAGCCCCATGATCAGCTCGGCGATGTTCGCGTTCATCAGCTCGGTGTGCTTGTTCACATCCTCCAGCGTGGCGTTCTCCACGTCCAGCTGCACCCCCTGGTCCAGCTTCGAGCGCGCCGCCTCGATCCGGCTGGTGATCGCCGAAATCTTCGCTTGCGCCTCGGCAACCTGCGCCTGGCTTTCCCTGATCTGCGTCTCGAAATCGGCCATGCCGTCCTCCGTTGAACCACGTTTGCATCACATAATGATGTGACGGCGAATTACATCATCCGCGCGCCGGTTTTTCGGCGCGCCCGATGCCACAAGTCTTGCCGCAACTCACCCCATCCGCCAAGCGCGGAATCCCGTCGCCCTGCATTTGCCCATTTCCCAAATACTCTGGGGGTTTGGGGGTGAAACCCCCATCACACGAGGCGGCGGCGCAGCCCGACGACGAGACCAAAGGCTTGCGCGTCAGCGCGCTGTTCGTCACCCGCCTCTCATACCGGTATATTGTCGATCAACCGAACGCCGTCCACCCAGGCCGCCGCCAGCATCCGGCGCGGGCGGCGGGGGTCGTCGGACGGCATCAGCGTCTCGGAATCACGCAACTCGATGTATTCCACACGGCTGAACCCCGCCGCACGCATCGCCTCGGCCGCCTCGCGGATCGCCATCCGGTCGGAATGGCCCTCCCGGATATCCTGCGCCGCCCGGGTGATCGCCGCATACAGGACCGGAGCCTTCGCCCGCCCCTCTGCAGTCAGCCGCACGTTGCGCGAGGACATGGCAAGCCCGTCCGCCTCGCGGATCGTCTCGCAGCCCACCACCTCGACGGGAAGGTTCAGGTCGCGCGCAAGGCGAAGCACCACCTGCAACTGCTGCCAGTCCTTCTGGCCGAAATAGCCCCGGTCGGCGAGGGTCATCCCGAACAGCTTGGTCACCACCGTCGCCACGCCGTCGAAATGGCCGGGGCGCATGTGGCCTTCCAGCGGTTGCGCCACGCCCTGCATGGTGACGTTGGTGATGAAGCCCTCGGGGTAGACCTCCTCGACCGGGGGCGCAAAGATCGCATCGACCGGGACCGTGGCCAGCAGGGCGGCATCCGCCTCCAGCGTCCGGGGATATTTCTTCAGGTCCTCCGGGTTGTTGAACTGCCTGGGGTTCACGAAGATCGTCGTGATCACCCGGTCACACTCCGACCGTGCGCGGCGGGCCAGCGACAGATGCCCGTCGTGCAGGGCGCCCATCGTGGGCACCACGCCGATCACCTCGCCCGCCGCCCGCCAGCCCCGCGCCACCACCCGCAGGTCCGCCACAGTCTTCAGGATCATGTCTTGACCGGGATCACGTCAGGAAACGAATGCTCCGCCGCCGGAAAGGCCCGCGACCGCACATCCGCGGCATAGGCGGCTATCGCCTCATCCGCCATTTTTCCCAACTCGGCATAGCGTTTCACGAACCTGGGCCGGAATGCGGTGAAGAGGCCCAGCATGTCATCGACCACCAGCACCTGCCCGTCACAGTCCATGCCCGCCCCGATGCCGATCGTGGGGATCGACAGCGCCGCGGTGATCTTGCCCGCCAGCCCCATCGGCACCTTTTCCAGCACCACCGAGAACGCCCCCGCCGCCTCGATCGCCCTGGCGTCGGCCATCACCTTCGCCGCCTCCTCGGCCCGGCCCACCACTTTGTAGCCGCCCAGAGTGTTCACCGCCTGCGGCGTCAGGCCGACATGCGCCATCACCGGCACCCCGCGTGCGGTCAGGAAGGCGATTGTCTCGGCCATATGCAGTCCACCCTCCAGCTTCACCGCCGGAGCGCCCGTCTCGGCCATCAGGCGGCTGGCGTTGCGGAACGCCTGCTCTGGCGATTCCTCGTAACTGCCGAAGGGCATGTCGATCACCGGCATCGCCCTGGTGCAGCCCCGGACCACCGCGCGGCCATGCAGGGTCATCATCTCCAGCGTCACCCCCAGCGTGGAGGGCAACCCATGGATCACCATTCCGACGCTGTCCCCGACCAGCGCAATGTCGCAATGCGCATCGACCAGACGCGCAACCGGCGTGGAATAGGCGGTCAGCACCACCAGGGGTGTGCCGCCCTTGCGGGCACGGATATCGGGGGGCAGCACCGGCCGGACGGGGGACGTCGCACTCATGAGGGGCCTCGCCGAGCGGTTCGCATTCTGCCTGCCATATGGGCACAACCGTCCCCCCATCGCAACAGATTTGCGCCGCAGCGCAGCACCGCCGACCGCTGCCCCTCGGGCTTGACCCCATCCGCCCCATCGCCCTGAATGGCCGGAAAGGAGAACGTCATGCCCCTGATCCAGCGCGTCAGCCGCGACGGCACCGTCCCCGAGATCACCCGCCCCGACCCGGCAAAGGTGATCTCCGGCGATCCCGTCCACAGCACCTGGAACCTTGAAGATCGCGAGGGGATTTACGCCGGCTTGTGGCAATCAACGCCCGGCAAGTGGCGCGTCAGCTATTCGGAATGGGAGTACTTCCGTATCCTGAGCGGCTATTCGATCCTGACCGGGGCCGATGGCAGCGTGACACAACTGCATCCGGGCGACAGCCTGATCCTTCGCCCGGGGTTCGAGGGGACATGGGAGGTCGTGCAGACCACCCTCAAGGACTACGTCATCCGTTTGTAGTGCGGCCGGCCGTTCCGACCGTCACGCTGGTTTCGGTCAGTTGCGGATGCGGGCAATCCTCGACCTCGATGCCGCGCCGGGCGCAGGCTGCAAGCCGCTTCTTTTCCGCGACTTCGGTGGCCGCCCGGTCCTTCGCGTCCTTCTTGGCGATCAGCGCTTCATCCCTGGCCTTCTTGGCGATGTTTTCCGGCGTCTCGGGCACCATGCGACCGAAGGCGTCCTTCATCTGACGCCCCTCCATCGCGATGCTTTCGGCCTCGGTGCGCACCTTGACGAGGGTTCCGTCCGGCACCCGGTTGTAGAGGTCGATGGCGTCCTGGTTGAACAGCCGGATGCAGCCCGCGCTGGTGGCATAGCCGATCGAGGCGGCATCGGACGTCCCGTGGATGCGGAACATCGTGTCCCGCCCGCCGCGATACAGATAGAGCGCCCGCGCGCCCAGCGGGTTTTCAAGCCCGCCCGGCAGACCGCCCGCATAGGCGGCGTAAAGGTCCGGCCGGGTCCGTACCATGTTGGCGGTGGGGGTCCAGGACGGCCATTTCGCCCGGCGTCCGATCACGCCGGTGCCCTTGAAGGCAAGCCCCTCGCGGCCGACGGCGATGGGATAGCGCAGCGCCGTCCCGCCCTCGCCGACGAGGTAGAGCTTGCGGGCGAAGATATCGACCACGATGGTCCCGGGCGCCTCGGTCCCGGCATAGGCGACCTCTGTCTTGCGGTTGCCCTCGGTCAGGTATTTCGGCGCGACCGGCTGAATGAAGAACTCTCCGTCCTGGATGCCTTCGTAACCCGGCACGATTTCGGGTGCTTTCGGAGCCTGCGCCGTGCTTGCACAGGCGGCCAGCAGCGGCAGGACAAGGATGGCGAAAATCCGGGCAAGTTTAGGGGACACGGTGCTGCCTCGACTTCAGGAAAGGGTTTGGCGGAATCGGCCATGCAAGCGTGCGCAGGTCAAGCGAAAAATCGCAGACTTTTCAGAATCTTCGCTGGTGCCTAGCGACAGGCCCCCCATTCGCTGCAGATTCCGGTGCGGAAGGGGTGCGTCTGCGGATCCGCTCTGCTTCCGCCCGCAAGGCCGCAGTCTGGCGGCACCAGGAGTCGACCGGACACAGCCTTCCCGGTCCGGGCGCAGCAAGCCCCCCTTGGCCGGTTTTTGTGCTATGGTGCAGGGATCGCCCCATTCCGGGGACGGGGAAAGAGATCATCATGGGCTTGGATTCGTTGATCGTCATACTGATCATAGGCGCGGCGGCCGGTTGGCTTGCCGGGCAGATCGTGAAGGGCTACGGCTACGGCCTGATCGGCAACATCGCGATTGGCATCGTCGGTGCCTTCATCGCCGGTTTCCTCTTGCCCCGCCTTGGCGTTTCGCTGGGCGGCGGCATCATCGGCGCAATCATTTCGGCAACCGTCGGCGCGGTGATCCTGCTGCTGCTGATCCGCCTGGTGAAGCGCGCCTGACCGGAAAGGGCCGGGGTCTGACCCCGGCCCACTCGCTTACCCGACCACGTTGAACGCGGGGCCATATGGGTAGTGCGTGATGTCCTCGGGTTGGTCCTCGGTCACCACGAAGATGTCATGCTCGCGGTAGCCGCCCGCGCCCGGCATCCCCTCGGGGATCGTCAGCATCGGCTCCATGCTGATCACCATGCCGGGTTCAAGGACCGTGTCGATATCTTCGCGCAGTTCCAGCGCGGCTTCGCGGCCATAGTAGTGCGACAGGATGCCGAAGCTGTGCCCATAGCCGAAGGTCCGGTATTGCAGCATCTGCCGCTCGGCCAGGAACTCGTTGATCTTCATGGTGATCTCGGCACAGGAGGTGCCCGGTCGCAAGAGCGTCATCCCGTATTCATGGCTGTCGATGTTGGTCTGCCAGACCTTCATGCTGGCATCGTCCACTTCGCCCAGGAACAGCGTCCGCTCCAGCGCGGTGTAGTAGCCGCTGATCATCGGAAAGCAGTTGAGGCTGAGGATATCGCCGTGCCGGAGCTTCCGGTTCGTCACCGGGTTGTGCGCGCCGTCGGTGTTTATCCCCGACTGGAACCAGACCCAGGTGTCGCGGTATTCCGCATCCGGAAAGCGCCGCGCGATCTCGCGCTCCATCGCATCCCGGCCGGCGATGGACACTTCCAGCTCGGTCGCGCCGACCTTGATCGCTTCGCGGATCGCGTGGCCGCCCACATCGGCCACATTCGCCCCGTGCTTGATCAGCGCGATCTCGGCGGGCGATTTCGTCATCCGCTGGTGCATCGTCGCCGGGGCGATATCCATGCCGCGCTTCGGCTTCAGGAACGTGTTGAACTTCTCGGCCCGTTCCATCGTCAGATGGTCGGCCTCGCAGCCGACGGCCTTGCCCGTCCCGGTCACCGAGGCCACCGCGCGCCAGAAATTGTCCCGCGTCCAGTCGGTATAGGTGATGTTGTCCCCGATCGACCGCCGCCACGGCTGGCCCGCGTCGATCCCCGCGCTGATGGTCACGCAGTCGGTCTTCGTCACCACACAGGCATAGGGCCGCCCGAAGCTGCAATACAGGAACCCCGAATAGTAGGCGACGTTGTGCATCGAGGTCAGCACCACCGCGTCCAGCGCGTGCAATTCCATGATCTCGCGCAGGCCCGCCAGCCGGTCATGGTATTCGGGGTCGGCGAAGGGCAGCGTGTCCTTCTTGCCGCCATTGTGGAAGCGGTACATCTCGGGACGGTTCAACGACATTTCCAGACCTCATATTCTGGGGTCTGGCCAGTGGACAGGACCCCGAAAGGTCCCGGCGTACAGGACGGTGACGGGATGACCCCGCAAGCGTCGGGGCGGACAACCCCTGCGGCGACGCCATCGCCACGGCTCCCTCTCTCCATGCGCCTTCGCGGCATTTCGCGCAACAGCGTTTCCGACCCTTGCTTGGCCGATTTGCGACCCCATGTAATCCCGGTGAACATGGCATGGGAGACTGCAATGCGCTGTCCGGTCGACAACGAAACCCTGGTGATGGCTGACCGCGGCGGGGTCGAGATCGACTATTGCCCGAAATGCCGCGGCGTCTGGCTGGACCGGGGCGAGCTGGACAAGATCATCGAACGGTCGCTGGGCGGCCCGGCTGCGGCGCCGGCCCCGACACCGCAGGCCGCTGCGACCCAGCACATGCCGCCCCGCGCGGCGCCCGTCTACCAGCCCGAGCCGCGCGGCTCGCACCCTGATGACCGCCGCCGTTACAAGGATGATGACGACGATTACCGCTACAAGAAGAGACGCAAGGAAAGTTTCCTGGGCGACCTTTTCGACTTCTGACATCCCGAACGCTTCTTGTCGACTTCGTCGCTTGTCGCTTGCTTCCGGCGCCGAGACGGCGAGGTCGTATGGAAAGGCGCCTTGCTCTCGGCCCGGACTGCGTTAGCCTGACCCAATGCGCCCCGGTCCAAAGAACCTCATCACCGACATTCCCGGCCTGCGGGTCGGCAACGCCGACGATGCTAACCTCCGCTCCGGTGTTACCGTCCTGACCGCCGACCGGCCTTTCGTCGCCTCCGTCCATGTCATGGGCGGCTCACCCGGAACGCGCGAAACCGACCTTCTCGCACCCGACCGCATGGTGCAGGAGGTGGACGCGATCTTCCTGTCCGGCGGTTCCGCCTTCGGCCTTGATGCCGGGGCGGGGGTCATGGCCGGCCTGCGCGCCGCGGACAGGGGTTTTGCCGTCGGCCCGGTCCGCGTTCCCATCGTTCCCGGAGCCATCGTCTTCGATCTGCTGAACGGCGGCGACAAGGGGTGGTCCGAAAGCCCCTATCCCGTTCTGGGACGCGCTGCCTTCGACACCGCCGCCCGCGACTTCGACCTTGGCACTGCCGGCGCGGGCTTCGGCGCGATGACCGGCAGCCTCAAGGGTGGCCTCGGCTCGGCCTCCTGCGTGCTGCCCTCCGGCCTCACCGTCGGCGCGCTGGTCGTCGTCAACGCTCTCGGGCAAGCAACCGTCGGCGAGACCCGGCATTTCTGGGCCGCTCCTTTCGAGGAAGGCACCGAGTTCGGCGGCCTCGGCCCCGCCCCCCTGCTGCCTCAGGATGTCCCCCTGCCGCGCAAACGTCTGGGAGAGGCGACAACCATCGCCGTCGTCGCGACCGACGCCACGCTGACCAAGGCGCAAGCCCACCGCATGGCCGTGGCCGCCCATGACGGCATGGCCCGCGCGCTTGTCCCATCGCATACGCCGCTGGACGGTGACCTTGTGTTCAGCGTCGCCGCGGGCAGCAAACCCTTGGCTGACCCCCTGAGCGACCCCTTCCAGCTTGGCCATGCCGCCGCGACCTGCCTTGCCCGCGCCATCGCCCGGGCGGTCTACCTGGCCCGGTCGGAAGCATCGGACCTGCAGCCCAGCTGGCAGTCCCGGTTCGGTCCACATCGCTGACCCGCCGGGATCACCATCCGCCGCCTCGCGCTTCCCTCTCCTCTCCGTGGGCAAGGGAGAGGGCGGGGGGTCGCCAGATCGACGCGGCGGAAACGCCCGCAGCCGATCCCGTGAGTCCAACAGCCTTGGAACCCTTGCCAGCGCGCGGGCGCTACCAGCGTTTCAGCGCATCTTCATCCGCATCCCTGGCGGGCACCCAGACCTCGCCCTCTGCCCCAAGCTCTTTCTTCCAGAACGGAGCGCGGGATTTCAGGTAGTCCATCAGATATTCGGCTGCCGCGAAAGCATCCCCGCGGTGCGGCGCCGCCGTGGCGACCATCATGATCGCCTCGCCCGGGAACAGTCGCCCATGCCGGTGGATCACCAGCGCATCGACCAGCGCCCAGCGCGCCATGGCCTCTGCCACGATCCCGGCAATCGCCTTCTCGGTCATGCCGGGGTAGTGCTCGATCTCCATCGCCGACAAGGTTCCTCCCTCGTCGCGGACCAGCCCGGTGAAACTGACCACCGCCCCCGCGCCCCGGACGCCCGCCGCGAATGCCGCCACCTCGGCCCCCAGGTCGAACGCAGCGGGCTGGACCGCGACGCGCATCCCTAGCCCCCGGTCATCGGCGGGAAGAAGGCAACCTCGCGCACCCCGGCCAGCGGCGCATCGAAGGACGCCAGTTCCTGATCCAGCGCCACCCGCAGCGAAGCCAGGTCGGCAAAGGCCGCCGCGTAGCGCGCATCCCGGGCGCGCAGATCCTCGACCAGTTCGGCCACTGTGCCGGCCGAAGTCTTGACCCGCTCGCGCGGCAGCCCGATCCGTTCCCGGACCCAGGCGAAGTAGAGCACATCCATCACTTGTCTTCCCGCAGGAATGGCAGCGACTTGACGAAGTATTCCCAGCCCGTGACCACCGTCAGCAGCGCCGCCACCCACAACAGCCAGATCCCCACCAGGTTGGCGTAGGACGCGCAGTCGCGCTTGCCGCAGGCGCGGATCGGATCCGCGGTGCCCGCGGTCACCGCCTCGACATACTGATCCGGCGTCATCCCCTGCATCGCCACCCCGTTCAGGTATTCGAAGCCGGTTCCCAGGAACAGCACGGCGATGGCAAGCATCTGCGCCGTGGTTTTCCATTTGGCCAGCTTCGTGACTTTCAGATGGCTGCTCTTCTGGCCCAGATATTCCCGCAGGCCCCCGACGAAGACCTCGCGGAACAGGATCAGCGTCGCGGGCAGGATCAGCCAGGGGTTCATCCCGTTATAGCCGGTGATGACCATGATCGCGATCACCACCATCGCCTTGTCGGCGATCGGGTCCAGCATCGCCCCGAACTTCGATTCCTGCTTCCACAACCGCGCAAGGTAGCCGTCGAACCAATCGGTCAGCGCCGCACCGACGAACAGGGTCAGCGCCAGCCAGTCGGCCCAGGGCCGATGGAAATACAGGAACATGATCGCCACACCCGGGGCGGCGAAAAGCCGAAGCACGGTCAAGGTGTTTGGGATCGTCCAGCGCATGACGAATTGGTAGACGAAGGGTCGGACCGACGAAAGGGGCTTGTTGGGCGCTTTCGCAGTCACATCCCTTCGGGTTGACCCACTCCATCTGCATCCCGACCAGGATGCTGGCAATCGGCCCGTTGCCGTCAAAGCGCAGCGGATAGGACCCGGTCAGATAGGTCTTCGTCGCCTTCAGTTCCTCGGGCGTCACGCCTTCGTTCACGATCCGGCCCCACTCGGCCTGCACCACCCTGATCGCCTCGGCCACCTTGTCGTTCGAGGCCGAGAACTGCCCCAAGATCAGGTCGGCCCGGTCCATGTTGACGATGGACGTCCCGATCCCGTACGTGAGGCCGCGCTTTTCCCGAACCTCCGTCATCAGCCGCGCCGTGAACCGCCCGCCACCGATGACCTCGTTCAACACGAAGGCCGGAAAGAAGTCCGGGTCATCGCGCGGAATGCCCTGCTGACCGAAGAGCACCGTCGACTGCGGCGTGGGGAAGTCCACGACCGTCACTCCGGCAGGCAAGAGCCATGGCGCCGCGCCCGGCAAGGGAGCCCCCGTCGCGGGCAGATCGCCCAGAAGCCGGTCCAGAATCAGCCCCAGCTCTTCTGCCGTGATGTCGCCCGACGCCGCCACGAACACCCGGTCCCGCGCCAGCGCCGCCTTGTATGCCGCCATCACGTCGTCCCGTGTCAGCGCCGTGACCGTCGCAATCGTCCCTTCCCCGGAAGAGCCATAGGGATGATCCCCGAACGCCAAAGCGTCGAACCGTTCGGAGGCAATCTTGCCGGGGTCCTTCGCGTTTGACCGCAGGTTCGACAGCACCTGTTCGCGCACCCGGTCCACCGCGTCCTGATCGAACCGCGGGCTCACCAGTGCGGCCCGCAGCAGATCGATCGCCTGATCGCGGTTCTCCGTCAGGAACTTCGCCGAAACTCCGACCGAATCCGTTCCCGCATCAAAGCTGAAACTCGCCGCCAGCGCGTCGCGCGCCTGGGCGAAACCCAGGCTGTCCATCGCGCCGGCACCTTCTTCCAGCGTGGCGGTCATCAGGTTCACCGCCCCGCGCTTGTCCGGAGCTTCCAGTGACGTGCCGCCCTTGAAGCGGATCTCCAGAGCGGCAAAGGGGATGTTGCGATCCTCGACCAGCCAGGCCTTGATCCCGCCGGGAGATGTCACCTCCTGGATCGGGATTTCCGCGCGGACCGGCGCGGCAAGCAGCAACAGGGCTGCGAAAACGATGCGGATCATTGCTGGGCCTCCCCTGCCTGCGCGGGCCGGGTCAGCCAGCCGGTCACGGCGTTCTTGCGGTCCAGCACCAAGCGGGCGGCCTGCATCACATCCGCCTCGGTCACCGCCGCCAGCGCCTCGTCCCAGCCTTCGATATCGGCGACGGTCAAACCGACGCTGAGGCCCTGACCGTAGCGCTGCGCCAGGTTTTCGACACTGTCGCGGGCATAAATCTCTCCGGCGCGAACCTGTGTGCGGATCCGCTCCAGCGCCGCCGGGTCCGGACCATCGGCGAGAAACTTCGCAAGCACCCGGTCCAGATCGGCCTCGATCGTCGCCAGGCTGACATCCGGGGCCGGCACGACGGCGATTCCGAAGGTGCCGTCGTCGATGCTGGTTCCGTCGTAGAAGGCCGAGGAATAGACCGCCACCTGCCGGTCGAACTGCAAGGCCCGCGCCAGGACCGAGGTCTGCCCGTTGCCGCCCAGAAGCTCGGCCAGCACCGTCAGCGCCGCGGCCTGCTTCTGGTCGCCCGGGTCGCGTTCCGGGGCCAGGTAGGTGCGCATGACATAGGGCTCGGACACCCTCTCGTCCGCAAGCTGCAGCCGCCGTTCGGACAACTGCTTCGGCTCCTGCGGCCGGTCGCGAGGGACGATGCCATCCGACGGCGCAATCGGGCCGTAGTATTTTTCCGCCAGCGCCTTCGCCGCCTCGGGCTTCACGTCACCAGCGATGATCAGGGTCGCATTGTTCGGGGCGTAAAAGCGTTTGTAGTAGGACAGCGCGTCCTCGCGGCTCAGCGCCTCGATCTCGTTGCGCCAGCCGATCACCGGAATGCCGTAGCGGCTGTTCTGGAACTGCGCCGCCCGCATCTGCTCGGACAACAGCGCATCGGGATTGCTGTCGGTCCGCTGCGCGCGCTCTTCCAGGATGACCTGGCGCTCGGTCGCGACATCCTCCTCGGCCAGGCGCAGGTTGCGCATCCGGTCGGCCTCCATCTGCATCACCAGCTCCAGCCGGTCCGCCGCGATGCGCTGGAAATAGGCGGTGTAGTCCCAGCTGGTAAAGGCGTTGTCATCGCCGCCCTGCGCCTCGACAATGCCGGAAAAGGCATTCGGAGCGACCTTCTCGGTGCCTTTGAACATCAGATGTTCCAGGAAATGCGCGATGCCCGAATTGCCCGGGGGTTCATCCGCCGCCCCGACGCGATACCAGATCATCTGCACCACGACCGGGGCGCGGTTATCCTCGATCACCACCACCTGCAGACCGTTGTCCAAAGTGAAGGTGGTCACCGGATCTTTCGCGGCGGCGGGCAAGGCCAGCGCCACAAGGGCGGCCACGCCAGCGCCTATTCGTCCGAGCATCGGCTTCTCCAGGTCAGGTCTTTTGCGGGAAACTGCGGCGCGACCAGCGGACAATCAAGCCATGGCCACGCGCTTGTTACTCCTCGCCCGGATTGCGGGGCGGGGCCGACGGGTTGCGAAGCCCAAGCGCGCGCCACCGCGCCAGCTCGGCCTGCTGGTCCAGTCGCTGCTTGCGGTAGGCCTTGTAGTAGACATTCACGTTGAACAGCCGTTCCAGCACGCGGCCATTGTTGTCGCGCCGCCACTGCAGATCTTCCGAGGCCAGCGTCGCCCGGATGCCGCCGTCCACGCCAAATCGCCCGGCCTGGGCGTAAAGCGCAGCATCTGCCGAGGGGATGCCCCCGGCCGCCGAAGGCTTGCCGCCCAGCGCAATCGCGGCATCCGCCTCGGGGTTCTGGTCAGAGCGGTTGAAACCACCCGGGCTCGGCTCGGGCAGGTCAGCCAGGTCTTTCGGCATTTCCAGGGACTTCGGCGGGACAATGGCAAATTCGTCCGGGCCTGGGCCGGACCGCAGGTTCATCAGCTGCGGATCGCCCCTGCCGCCGCAGGCCGCCAGCGTGACCATCGTCGCAATCGCGATGACCGCCCTGCCTTTCTGTGCCTGCATGCCTGCCTCCGAACCGTCTTTTGCCCGTCTTAGCCTAAAGCCGCGCGGTCGTCACGCGGGATTAGCGCGGCTTGCCGGTGGGTTTTCCACTCTGTGCCGATCCGCCACTGTCGGCCTTGGCATAGATCACCAGACCGATGGCACCGGCAAAGATCGCGATATCGGCGACATTGAACGCATAGGGGTTCTCGATCCCGCAGCACGAGATGTTCAGGAAATCCGCCACCGCACCATAGACGATTCGGTCGATCACATTGCCCAGCGCGCCCCCGACCAGCACGCCGCCCGCCAGTTCCGCCTTCCAGTTGCCGCCTTCGCGCCGCATCCACCAGATCACCCAGCCCGAGATGGCCAGCGCCAGGGCGATCAGGCCCCAGCGGGCAAGGTCCGAGCCGCTTGCCAGCAGCCCGAAGTTCACGCCCCGGTTCCAGGCCATGCGGAAGGTCAGGTAAGGTGGCCAGAAATCGATCTCTCCACGCTGGATCAGGTCAAGACCCTGCACGACGGCCAGCTTTGTCAGCTGGTCCAGGATGAAGACGGCGACGGCGGTGATCCAGAAGCGCCGCATGTCAGTGCCGGAAATGGCGCTGGCCGGTGAAGACCATCGCGAGACCGCGCGCGTCCGCCGCGGCGATGACCTCGTCATCGCGCATCGACCCGCCCGGCTGGACAATCGCGGTCGCCCCCGCCCCGGCCGCCGCGATCAGGCCATCGGCGAAGGGAAAGAACGCATCCGATGCCACGACGGACCCTTTGGTCGGCGGTTCGGCCAGCCCAAGCGCCTCGGCCAGGTCCTCCGCCTTCCGCGCCGCGATCCGGGTGCTGTCGATCCGGCTCATCTGTCCCGCGCCAACGCCCACCGTCGCGCCGTCCTTCACATAGACGATCGCGTTCGACTTGACGTGCTTCGCCACTGTCCAGGCAAAGGAAAGATCGCGCAGCTCGGCCTCGGTCGGAGCCCGCCTGGTCACCACCTGCAAATCCGGCACCGTCAGATGCCCCGCATCCCGGTCCTGCACCAGAAAGCCTCCTGCCACCTGCTTAAACGCCAGCCCCGCGGCCTTCGGGTCCGGCATGGCACCCGTGGTCAGAAGCCTCAGGTTCTTCTTGCCCGCGAACACTGCCCTTGCCTCCTCGGTCGCATCCGGGGCGATCACCACTTCGGTGAAGATCTTCACGATCTCTTCCGCAGTCGCCCCGTCAAGTATCTGGTTCAACGCAACAATCCCGCCGAAGGCCGAAGTCTGGTCGCATTGGTAGGCCCGGCGGTAAGCCTCGACCAGCGTGCCCGCGACCGCCGCCCCGCAGGGATTTGCATGCTTGATGATCGCACAGGCCGGCGCGCCGCCCAGCTCGGCCACCAGCTCGAAGGCCGCATCCGTGTCGTTGATGTTGTTGTAGGACAGCTCCTTGCCCTGCCACTGCCGCGCCGTCGCCACCCCGGGCCGGCGCGAGCCATCCACATAGAACGCCGCCGCCTGATGCGGGTTCTCGCCATAGCGCAAGGTCTGCGCCAGCTTGCCCGCGAAACTGCGATAGCGCGGCGCTGGTTCCCTGATCTCGCCAGCCAGCCAGGTGCTGACGGCCGTGTCATAGGCCGCCGTCCGCGCATAGGCCGTCAGCGCCAGCTTCTGCCGGCAGGCCAGCGTCGTCGCCCCGTCATGCGCGCGCAGCTGGGCCAAAAGAGCGCCATAATCCGCCGGGTCCGTCACCACCGTCACGAACTTGTGGTTCTTCGCCGCCGCCCGGATCATCGCCGGCCCGCCGATGTCGATGTTCTCGATACAGGTCGCAGGGTCAGCGCCACGCGCCACCGTCTCCTCGAACGGATAGAGGTTCACGACCAGAAGGTCGATCGGCTCGATCCCGTGCGCGGCCATCGCAACCAGATGCTCGTCATCGTCGCGCAGGGCCAGAAGCCCGCCATGCACGTTCGGATGCAGCGTCTTCACACGCCCGTCCATCATCTCGGGGAACCCGGTGACCTCGGCCACATCCCTGACCGCCAGCCCCGCCGCCCGCAGCATTCCGCTCGTCCCGCCGGTCGAGATCAGCTCTACCCCGGCACCCGCCAGTGCCCGCGCAAGGTCCAGCAGCCCGGTCTTGTCGGACACCGAAATCAGCGCGCGGCCGATGGGTACGAGGTTGGTCATGCAGAAGCCCTGTAGCTCGTGATCCCGGTCTGAAGGTCCACCCCCTCCAGGTCCCGGATGGCCAGCGGAGTATCCTTTGCCTTCGCCAAGGTCCAGCCCAAGCGTGTCTCGAAGCCCCGCGCTTGGCCTCGCAGCACGATTTGTGTGCAGGGCCGGGGGTTCAACCGACCCGTTTCCAGATAGACCGAGGGTTCCAGGCCCAGCACGGCCGGTCCGGTAAAGCGGAAGATCCAGATCTCGCCGCTGCGCAGGACCAGCGACACCGCGCCGCCGCCGATGTCCGGTTCCGCGTCGACGTCCGGGTGCAGATGGAACCGGATCGCGAACCGCCCCCCCGCCATTGCGGTCGTGGTCATCACATCCTCGAACCGCCGCCGCGCCTCGGCGGTCATCGCGGTCAGCGCATCCACCCCCGACAGCCGCCGCCCGTCCTGCGCCAGCGTCAGGCTGCGGCTTGCAGTCAGCCCGTGGCTGCGCAGCCAGCCGTCATGCGCCAAAAACAGGTCCGTGCCTTCGGTCCCGACCGTCAGCCGCGCCGCCGTGACCTGCGCCCGGTGCGCCAGGGCCTCCCCCGTCGCCGCGAGCCGCGAGGACGACACCCCTTCCAGCCCCAGCGCCGAATGCGATGCCGTCGCCCGCGCCGCCCGCCGCCACTCTGCCCCGAAGTCCAGGCCCGACCCGCAGTTCACCACCAGCGCCCGCCGCCCCGAGACCAGCTCGAAAGCCCCCGTCGAGGCATGTGCCGTCTCGGCCGCCCGCCCTTCCGGCGGGGCCGAGGCATCGATGATGACCGAGGTTCGCCCCCCCGCCAGCCGCGCATAGCCCATCGCGATCGCAGGTGTCGCCCCCGCCCGCACTCCCGCCGCCGCGAGCGCCCGATCCAGCCGCCCTTCCGCCCCCTTGCCGCCACCATGGAACCGCGCCAGATCCCCGTCCGCGTGCCGCAAGGCCCGCAGCGCCGGGGCAATCCGGGTGATCGCCGCCGACAGTGCAGCCGGCACGGCGAGGTTCGCCTCGCTCAGCGCGCTTGCCGACCAGGTGAGACGGGTCAACACCTCCAGAAGTTCCTCCGGGTTCCGCGTCGGGATGCCGCCTTCGGCGTCGATGTCCGCCTCGCAGGTCGCCGCCAGCGCGGTGACCGCCGGGGCAATCACCGCCTCCATCCCGTTCAGCGAAAGACCTGCGTACAACAGCCCGGTCAGCGCCTCGAACCGGGGCAGGCCGTCGGCAGCACTCTGCCACCGCCGCTCCAGATAGGCGGCCTGCCGCGACAGCGACCGGAAGAACGCCTCGCTCTGCGCGCTGTCGCGCCCGCTCAGCAGCAGCGTCGCATGATGCACCCAGGCGATGATCCGTCGTCCCGTCAGGTCCGGTGTCCAGCCCGGCCCCCGCCCGCCGCCAAAGCGCGCGATCCAGGCCCAGGTCCAGTCCTGCGCGCGGGCCTGTGCCTCTTTGGTGCCCAGCGCGGCCAGGTCGTCCAACCAGCCAAAGCCCTGCGCTGCGATGGAAAAGGCCGGGTCCGGTGCCGGGACATCCCAAAGCAGGCTGTCCGGCGCTTCCGCCAGATGTCCGGCCAGAAGGATGGCACCGTCCACCAGCTGCTTGCCGCGTGCGTATAGCCCGATCGAGCGTGGCTCGGGCAGTGACACGAACCCCCGGGCGGTCCGCGCCCGGCGCGCGGCCAGCACCGCCAGCCTGTCGGCCAGCCGGTCGAACCGTTTCGACGTGCCGCCTGTGCCGCCCACGTCCTGCCTCGCTGCGCTCTGCCCGGTTTTCCCGGGTCGTCCGGGAAACATAGGCAAAATCGGCCCGCTCGTCGATGATTTCGTCCCACCTCGCCACGCACCGTCAAGAAGACGACGTCGCAGAAGGCGGCGTCCCCTTACCTCAGGTGATCGATCCGCCGCAGGAACTGCGCCAGATGCCCGACCTGATCCAGCCAGCGCGCCACGAGCTTCGGATCATGCGGCGCGCCATGCACCCCGGCCGGGATTTCCCGCGCCAGCACCGCCTCGGTGGCCAGCGACACCGGCACCGACACCAGCCGCCCCATCGCCGTCCCGCGCACATCGCCCCAGGCATCCATAGCCCAGGTCTCGTGGAACACCGGCTTGCCGTCCCGTTCCGCCTTCAGCGCCACGAACAGCACCACCCGGTCCGGCTCGCCCTCGGCATAGGAATTGTCCTTCAGCAGGGCAGCGGCGCGGGCTTCAAGGGCCGCGTTGACCTCCGCCAGGGGCTTGCCCTCCAGCCCCTCGATCTCGGCAAAGATCGGTGCCCAGGCGTCGGCCCAGCCGTTCAGCCGGATCGTGCCCCGCACGAAGTCCCTGACCTTCCAGTGCGGCTCGAACCGGTATTCCTCCATGAACGGATAGCTGTCGCGGTTGGGATAGACCTCGAAACTCTCCGGCTGGGGCAGCGGCGCGTCATAGCGGCTGATCGCATCCCAGGGCCGCGCCACGCGCAACTCGGTGAAATGCCGCAAGCTGCGCGAGGGCGAACGGAGCGCCTTCAGCACCCCTGCCGGAGCCCAGCTGAACTTGTAGCGGAACGCATTCGCCAGCTTCGGCACCCCGCCGCAATAGCTGGTGAAGGACAGCACATTGTCGTTGTGATAGGCCTTCGAGGCCCGATACCGCGCCACCAGGTCATGCGCCATCAGGTGGTCGATCCCGGGGTCGAGGCCGACCTCGTTCACCGACACCAGTCCCGCCTCGCGGAACGCCTGGTCCAGCGCCCGCATCTCCGGCGCGATGTAGCTGGAGGAGCAGAAATTGGCCCCCGTCTCCAGGCACAGCCCGGCAATCGCCACGTGCTGATCCGCCGGCAGCATCGACACCGCGATGTCGCCGGGTTTCAGCGCCGCGCCCAGCGCCTCCAGCGAAAACGCCCGGATGTCCTGCGTCAGATCGCCGACCTCGCCGCGCGCCTTCTCGACCGTGCGGTTCCAGACTGTGACCGGATGCCCCGCCTCGATCAGACGCCTCAGGCCGGGTATCGACGACAGCCCCGTGCCGCACCAATGGATCGTCATGGTCTTTCTCCCCCTGCTTGGCCATCCCGCGACCAAGACTTTTCGAAAAGTCTTGCAAATCTCTTCGAAGAGATTTGTCCCCGCTCATGCGCCCGCGACGTGCCTGTCGAACTCTGCTTTCGCCCGCCCCCAGACGCCCTTGTCGAGCGCGGTCAGTGTCAGCAAGGACGGCAACAGCTGCGCCGCATAATCCTGCGACGATTCCACCGGCATCAGCGACGGCAGGTTGTCGATCGCCGTCACATCCAGCGGCGGGGCGTCATGCACCCGCAAAGCCGGGGTCTCCCAATCCGTCGTCCGGTCATACACCTTGACGGGCGAGAAATCACTGGTCGGATCGCAGGCGATATCCCCGATCACCGTCAGCTTGCGCGCCTCCGTCTTGGCCGAGGCGGGGACAAACACCGGACACCCCGACCGCGCGAGGATGCAGTTCAGGAAGATCTCGTGGTCCAGCACCTGCGGGAACGGCCCACCCGTGGCCGTCTCCGCCATGTCCCATTTCGTCACCGCGACACCCATCGCCGTGCACAGGTCCGCCGCCCCCGTGCCCACCCGACCGAGCGCGCCAATGATGATCGCCCGGGGCCGCGAAAGTCCCGCCAGATCCTCGGCCAGCTGCGCCAGAAGCGCCTCCTTCGACGCCACCTTCGCTACCCTCCCCGCAATCCCGCCGCGCGCCTGAGCCGCCCAGCATTTCAGCGACACCGCCGCGCCCGCATACCCCGCCCAATAGCCGAAGGCCGCGACCCGGCGACCATCCTCGCCCACCAGATATTCCAGGTCATACAGCGTCCCGCCGCCAGCCTTGAACCGCTTGAGCAACTCCCGCCCCGCCGGTTGCCCCTTGTAGGCATGCCCGAACATGATGTGCCGGTGGGTCAGGGGCGTGCCATCCTCCGGCAACTCCTTCAGCCCGAAGATGATCGCATCGGCAGGGGCCGTCGGCCAGAGGTTCTCCGCCGCGATCTCGCAGCCCGCCGCCTCATACCCCTCCAGCGGAATCGCCCGGACCGAGGATCGCTCCACCGTCACCCGGATCCCTGCCTTGATCAGTGCCGTCGCACCCTCGGGCGTCAGCCCCACCCGCTCCTCGTTCAGCCGCTGCTCGGCCCGCACCCACAGATGAGTCATGTCCCCGCCCTTCCCTCTCGTCTTCGGCCCGTGATAGCCCAACTGCCGACCCGGCAAAACCCCGCAAACAGACTGTTTCCCGCCCTTCGCGGCTTGCATTGCATCCCGTATCGTCGCAACTCTGCCCCAGCCGTCCAGACGAGTTCCCAGATGCAGATTGACCCCACCGCATTGCCCGACGTCCTGATCCTGACCCCCCGCCGCTTCGGCGACGCGCGCGGCTGGTTCATGGAAACCTGGAACGCCCAACGCATGGCCGACGCAGGGTTGGACCTGCCCTGGGTCCAGGACAACCACTCCTTCTCCGCCGCCAAAGGCACGCTTCGCGGCCTGCACTTCCAGTCGCCCCCCCGCGCGCAGGACAAACTCGTGCGCTGCACCCGTGGCGCGATCCTCGACGTCGCCGTCGACATCCGCACCGGCTCGCCCAGCTACGGCCACCACGTCGCCGTGGAACTCACCCCCGAAAATGGCCGGCAGCTGTTTGTCCCCAAGGGCTTCCTGCACGGCTTCGTCACCCTGACCGACGACACCGAGGTGCAGTACAAATGCACCGACCTCTATGCCCCCGAAAATGACGGCGCCGTCCGTTGGGACGACCCGGCCATAGGCATAGACTGGGGCACAACCTCGCCCACCCTCTCCGACAAGGACGCCCGCGCGCCGTTCCTTTCCGACATCGGCCAGCCGTTCCGCTATGGGGCTGCCGAATGAAGCTCCTTGTCACCGGGGGCTGCGGCTTCATCGGCTCCGCCGTCGTCCGCCTCGCCGTGAGCCGGGGCCACGAGGTCGTCAACCTCGACGCCATGACCTATGCCGCGAACGCCGCCAACGTGGCCTCTGTCGCCCAGTCCAACCTCTACAGCTTCGAACAGGCCGACATCCGCGACCGCGCCGCCCTCGACCGCA
This sequence comes from Rhodobacterales bacterium 32-66-9, assembly GCA_002280405.1. Taxonomy (GTDB): domain Bacteria; phylum Pseudomonadota; class Alphaproteobacteria; order Rhodobacterales; family Rhodobacteraceae; genus Tabrizicola. Next base: position 29,112 of record NCDY01000061.1, read on the forward strand.
TCTTCGCCACCCACAAGCCCGGTGCCGTGATGCACCTCGCCGCCGAAAGCCACGTCGACCGCTCCATCGACGGCCCCGCGGATTTCGTTGAGACCAACATCACCGGCACCTTCAACCTCCTTGAAGCCGCCCGCGCCTACTGGACGCGCGCCGGGAAACCGGAAACCTTCCGCTTCCACCACATCTCCACCGACGAGGTCTTCGGCTCTCTGGGGCCAGAGGGCCAGTTCACCGAACAC
>NCDY01000062.1:0-14303 GCA_002280405.1 Rhodobacterales bacterium 32-66-9
GGGCTGATGCGCGGGGTGATCGACGCCCCCTTGAACGAAAGCGGGCGCTGGCTGGCTGCGCGCGGGGCGACGGCAAACGGGGTGACACTGGCCGGACTGGCACTGGGTCTGGCGGCCGCAGGTCTCATCGCTGCCGGGTGGTCGGGTGTCCTGGTCGGGCTGGTCCTGTTGGCCAGTCGACTGGCTGACGGGCTGGACGGCGCGGTGGCCCGGGCGCGGGGCAAGACGGATTTCGGCGGTTATCTCGATATCGTCTGCGATTTTGCCTTCTACGGGGCGATCCCCCTGGCCTTCGTGCTGATGGATCCGGTCGCGAACGGCGCGGCAGGTGCGTTCCTGCTGTTCAGCTTCTACGTGAACGGCGCGACCTTCCTTGGCTTTTCGGTTCTGGCCGCCAAGCGCGGGCTGGAAACCTCGAGCCGGGGCGAGAAGTCGCTGTATTTCACGGCAGGATTGATGGAGGGAACCGAGACGATCCTCTGTTTCCTGGTCCTTGCGGTCTGGCCCGGTCTTTTCCTGCCGGTGGCATGGGTCTTCGGAGCCCTTTGCCTGGTGACGGCGGCGGCCCGCCTGGCACTTGCGGCGCGACGCTTCGGTTAACCCATCACTGCGTCGCGGAACCGGAAGAAGCCATGCGTGGCATGTGGCCAGGCCAGGCGGTCATGGTCGCGCAGAACCCGGACGACGGCAATGCCGTGCGCGCCAGCCAGACGGGCGAGTTCAGCCAGGGCGCTGGCAACGGGGCCGGTCGGGGCATAGGGGGTGACGATCTGACGGACGCCTTCAGCCTCGGCAATGCGCAAAAGACGCAGAAGATCGGACCGGGCGCAGACCGGCGCGTCAGGCGCGTGGAGCCGGGCAAGGGCGTCCGCGACGGCACCGGCGACAAAGCGGTGGACGGGGGCGGCGACGGCAAGCGGCGAGCGGCCGGCGACATCGGTCAAGACGGCGACCGCCCTGGGGCGAAGGCCTTGGCGGGACAGGAATTCCGGCGACAGATCCTCTTCGGTGACCAGAAGCAGGCTGGAGGCGGTGGGGTCGGGTATTTCGCCTTCGGGTGCCACCCGCGGCTCTGGCAGGGCAAGCATCGGCAAGGGCGGGGCGACGGATGCAAGCGCGGCCGGATTGAAGCGGCCTTGCGTGTTCAGCGCGATGTTGTCGGCAGTCGCAAGATAGGTCTTGCCCGGCGTCTGCAGCCCCGCGACCCACCTCCAGGACAGCGTGTTTGAGGCAGGATCGCCGTCGATCAGGTGACGCAGGAAGAAATCTGCCCCGAGTTCCCAGGGCAGGCGCAAGGTGAAGATCCAGATCGAGGCGAACCACATCCGGGCATGGTTGTGCAGATAGCCCGTGGCGACAAGGTCGCGCGCCCAATGGTCGAAGCCGTCGATCCCGGTGGCTCCCAGCATCGCGGCCTTGGCGCGGGCAGCAAGATCGGGTTCGACGGCCAGACGGTCGAGTGTGGCGGTCAGGCCGTGCCGGTAGGCCGACCAGATGGACGGGCGCAGTTCAAGCCAGCCCTTCCAGTAGCTGCGCCACCAGACCTCGGCCAGGAACTTCTCGGCTCCGCGCGGATGGCGGCGCAGGGTCGCCTCGATCACCTCGGCTTCGGTCACGAGGCGATGGCGCAGCCAGGGCGACAGGCCCGACACATGCGGATGGCCGGGCACATCGAGGTTTCGCGTCGCCGCATAGTCGCGCCCGGCCCTGGGCAGGAACGCGGCCAGGCGCTCAAGGCCGGCGGTGCGTGTCGGGGTGAACATGCGTGGGGTCTAGCCTGGGTTCGGGCCGTTTCAAGGCCGCAGCGCGGCTTTGGCAAATCGGTCCGCGCTGCCCTTGCAGCCTCCGTGTCACCCCACTAAGACTCTGGCAATACTTCCGGCGATATTCCTCGCCAGAGAGACAGAGGCAGGACCCGATGCGCGATCCCGTTGAGCATTCCTTGGCGGCCCGGTGCATGACGGCATGTCCAGCCTGATCTGCGCCCAGCTTCTGTTCCTGGAATCGGAGAACCCGTCCAAGGAAATCAGCATGTACATCAACAGCCCTGGCGGTGTCGTGACCGCGGGCCTGTCGATCTACGACACGATGCAATACATCCGGCCGAAGATTTCGACGCTGGTCATCGGGCAGGCGGCCTCGATGGGCTCGCTGCTGCTGACGGCAGGCGAAAAGGGCATGCGCTTCAGCCTGCCGAACAGCCGGATCATGGTCCACCAGCCTTCGGGCGGCTATCAGGGCCAGGCGACCGACATCATGATCCACGCGCAGGAAACGCTGAAGCTGAAGCGGCGGCTGAACGAGATCTACGTCAAGCACACCGGCAATGAATACGACAGTGTCGAACAGGCGCTGGAGCGCGACAATTTCATGTCTGCCGAGGATGCCAAGGCCTGGGGTCTGATCGACCAGATCCTGGAAAGCCGTGGAAAGGCCGACGATACGTCGAAATGACGCCCCTTTTCCCGCCGAGTTTCCGGTCGGGTTTTTCGGATTGTGGTGCCTTGGGGACTGGCCTAAACTTGGTTTCGGGCAGCCCCCCTGCAGCGCAGGAAATTGGTTGCTAAGCTTAGAGGACTGCGGATGGCAAGTAACACCGGCGGCGACAGCAAGAACACTCTCTACTGTTCGTTCTGCGGCAAGAGCCAGCATGAGGTGCGCAAGCTGATCGCGGGTCCGACCGTGTTCATCTGCGATGAATGCGTCGAACTGTGCATGGACATCATCCGCGAGGAGACGAAGACCACCGGTCTGAAATCCTCGGACGGGGTGCCCACCCCGCGCGACATCTGCAAGGTGCTGGACGATTACGTGATCGGCCAGGTCCACGCCAAGCGGGTGCTGTCGGTGGCGGTGCACAACCACTACAAGCGGCTGAACCATTCCTCGAAGAACGACATCGAGCTGTCGAAGTCGAACATCCTCTTGATCGGCCCGACCGGCTGCGGCAAGACGCTGCTGGCGCAGACGCTGGCCCGCATTCTGGACGTGCCCTTCACCATGGCCGATGCGACCACGCTGACCGAGGCGGGCTATGTCGGCGAGGATGTGGAGAACATCATCCTCAAGCTTCTGCAGGCGTCGGAATACAACGTGGAACGGGCGCAGCGCGGGATCGTCTACATCGACGAGGTCGACAAGATCACGCGGAAGTCCGACAACCCCTCGATCACCCGTGACGTCAGCGGCGAGGGCGTGCAGCAGGCGCTTCTGAAGATCATGGAAGGGACCGTCGCCAGCGTTCCGCCGCAGGGCGGGCGCAAGCATCCGCAGCAGGAATTCCTGCAGGTGGACACGACGAACATCCTGTTCATCTGCGGCGGCGCCTTTGCCGGTCTGGAAAAGATCATCGCGCAGCGCAACAAGGGGTCGGGCATCGGCTTTGGCGCCGATGTGAAGGGGCCTGAGGAACGTTCGGTTGGTGAGTTGTTCAAGGAGTTGGAACCCGAGGATCTGCTCAAGTTCGGCCTGATCCCGGAATTCGTCGGCCGTCTGCCGGTCATCGCCACGCTGACCGACCTCGACGAGGCGGCGCTGGTCACCATCCTGACCGAGCCGAAGAACGCGCTGGTCAAGCAATACCAGCGCCTGTTCGAGATCGAGGGCGTGAAGCTGACCTTCACCGGCGACGCGATGGTCGCCATCGCCAAGCGCGCGATCAAGCGCAAGACCGGCGCGCGGGGGCTGCGCTCGATCATGGAAGACATCCTTCTGGACACGATGTTCGAACTGCCCGGCATGGACAGCGTCGAGGAAGTGGTCGTGAAGGAAGAGGCGGTGAACAACGGTGCCAAGCCGATGCTGGTCTACACCGAGACGAAGAAGAAAGAGCCGGTCAAGGCTTGACCGATCCGGAAGTGGCGGGCGGGCGTCTTGCCCGCCAGCGCCGTGAAGGATCGCGGTCTTGTTCCCGCCGATTTCCGCACTGGCGCGGCTGTCCCCTAGACCTTGACCCGGCTTTCCGCCATATGGGGGGGACCGAAGACGGAGGCCCCGATGTATTTCCTGAAACGCCTGCTGACCTGGTGGAACAGCCAGACCATCGGCACCCAGATATTCACCTCGCGCAAGGGGGTGAAGGTGGGCGAGGATGATGCCGGGAACATCTTCTACCAGACCCGCGACGGCAAGCGGCGCTGGGTCATCTTCAATGGCGAGATGGAGGCGAGCCGCGTGTCGCCCGACTGGCATGGCTGGCTGCATCACACCTGGGACGAGCCGCCGACCAAGGCCCCCTTGCACCACAAGCCCTGGGAGAAGCCGCATCAGGAAAACCTGACCGGCACCGACATGGCCTATGTGCCCCCGGGCTCGATCCGGCGCAGCGACCCTGTGGCGCGGCGCGACTACGAGGCCTGGCAGCCCGAGTGATGGCTTACGAACGGGCAGAACTTCTGGCCGGGGCGGCGGTCCTGGCGGTGGCGGCGGGATTTGCGCTTTATGCCGCGCGCGGGGCGGGCCTGGGCAGCGAGGCCGACAGCTATCCATTGACCGCAAGTTTCCGCTCCGTCGAGGGGGTCAGCGTCGGCACGGATGTGCGACTGGCCGGCGTGAAGGTCGGAACCGTCACCGATCTGCGGCTCAACCCGCAGACCTTCTTTGCCGATACCACGATTTCCATGCGCAAGGATGTGGCGCTGCCGGTGGATTCTTCGATCCTGATCGCCTCCGAGGGGCTTCTGGGCGGCACTTTCGTCGAGGTCCAGCCCGGTGGCGCGCTGGAGAGCCTAGCACCGGGTGCCGAGATCGAGGACACGCAAGGCGCGGTCAGCCTGATCACCCTGCTGCTGAAATTCGCGGGCGGCGGGGCCGGGGGCGACACTGCGCCCGCCGACGGAACCGCGACGCCATGAAGGCGCTTGTGCTGGCACTGATGCTGTCGGGGCCGAGCCTTGCGCAAGAGGCGGGGCAGCCCCTGGTGCCGGAGTTCACCGACTCCTCGGGCGCGGAGCTGCGGTTTCTGGACAAACTGACCAGCGAGACCGGCGATGTCACGCTGAACGTTGGCCAGACGGCGAAATTCGGGCGGTTGGTGGTGCGGCTGGACAGCTGTCGCTATCCGACCGGCAACCCCGCTTCGGACTCCGAGGCGCATCTGACGATCGTGGAAGACGCCACGCAGGCCGAGCTGTTCAACGGCTGGATGCTGGCCTCGTCCCCCGCGCTGTCGGCGCTGGACCATCCGCGCTATGACGTCTGGGTGCTGTCCTGCGTGCTGCCGGACGCCGCGAAGGAACCGGCGACATCCAAAGGCGTGGGCGAATAGCCCACGGGCGCGAAGTCGGCCCTGACGGCCACCGCCGCGGCGAGCCTGCGGTGATACTCGGCGCGGCTGATCTCGATGCCGCCGAGGCTGGCAAGATGCGGCGTCAGGAACTGGGTGTCGAACAGGCGAAACCCCCCGGCGCGCAGGCGGTGCACGGCGAAGGCCAGCGCCACTTTCGACGCGTCCGTCGCGCGCGAGAACATGCTTTCGCCAAAGAAGGCCGCGCCAAGGGTCACGCCGTAGACGCCGCCCGCAAGCCGGTCCTTGTCCCAGACCTCGATGCTGTGGGCCTGTCCTTGCTGGTGAAGCTGCAGATAGAGGCGCTGGATGCGGTGGCTGATCCAGGTTTCGGACCGGTCGGCGCAGGCCGCGACAACCGCGTCGAATGCCGCGTCGGCGGTCACCCGGTAGCTGCCTGACCGGACCCTGCGCGAGAGGGAGCGGGACAGATGGAATCCGTCCAGCGGCAGGATGCCCCGGCGGCGTGGGTCGATCCAGTGAATCTCCGGATCGTCCCGGCCATCGGCCATCGGGAAGATCCCCATGGCATAGGCGCGAAGCAGCGTGTCGGGATCAAGCTCTTCGTCCACTTACAAAATCCTTCGAAGGATTTTGCAAAAGTCTTCGAAGACTTTTGCGGAAGGGCACCCGTTTCGGGACGCCCCCTAGTTCAGGCGAACTGCTTTTCCAGCCACTTCTCCAGCCAGTGGATGTTGTAGTCGCCGTTCAGGATGTCAGGTTCGGCGAGCAGCATGTGAAAGAGCGGGATCGAGGTGTCGATACCGTCGATGATCAACTCGCCCAGGGCCCGTTTCAGCCGCGCCAGCGCCTCGGGCCGGTCGCGGCCGTGGACGATGAGCTTGCCGATCAGGCTGTCGTAATGGGGCGGGATGCGGTAGCCGTCGTAGATCGCGCTGTCCATCCGCACGCCCAGACCGCCAGGCGCGTGGAACTGGGTGATCCGGCCGGGGCAGGGCGAGAAGGCAGGGATCTTCTCGGCGTTGATCCGGACCTCGATCGCATGGCCGTTGATCTCCAGATCGTCCTGGGAAAAGGACAGATCCAGGCCGCTTGCAACGCGGATCTGTTCGCGCACGAGGTCGACCCCGAAGATCGCTTCGGTGACCGGATGTTCGACCTGCAGGCGGGTGTTCATCTCGATGAAATAGAATTTGCCATCCTCGTAGAGGAATTCGATGGTGCCCGCGCCGATGTATTTCAGATTTTTCATTGCGTTGGCGCAGACCGTCCCGATCTCGGACCGCAGCTTCGGGGTGATGGCCGGGCCGGGGGCCTCCTCGAAGACCTTCTGGTGGCGGCGCTGCAAGGAACAATCGCGTTCCCCCAGATGCACAGCACCTCCCTTGCCGTCGCCGAAGACCTGAATCTCGATGTGGCGGGGCCGCTGGAGGTATTTCTCCATGTAGACTTCGTCATTGCCGAAGGCGGATTTCGCCTCGGACCGGGCGGTGCGGAAAGCGATCTCGAGGTCGCCGGCATCCTTTGCGACCTTCATTCCGCGCCCGCCGCCGCCGGCCGTGGCCTTGATGATCACCGGATAGCCGATGTCACGGGCGACGGTCTTCGCCGTCTCGAAATCGGGAACCCCGCCGTCCGAACCGGGCACGACGGGGATGCCGAGGTCTTTCGCGGTGACCTTGGCGGTGATCTTGTCGCCCATGATGCGGATGTGTTCTGCGTTCGGGCCGATGAAGGTGATGCCGTGATCTTCCAGCGCCTGCGCAAAGCTCGCGTTTTCCGACAGGAACCCGTAGCCCGGATGCACGGCCTGCGCCCCCGTGATCTCGCAGGCCGAAATGATCGCGGCTTTCGACAGATAGCTTTCGGACGATGGTGCCGGGCCGATGCAGACGCTTTCGTCGGCCATGCGCACATGCATGGCATCGGCATCGGCGGTGGAATGGACGGCGACCGAGGTGATCCCCATCTCGCGGGCGGCACGGATCACGCGAAGGGCGATCTCGCCCCGGTTGGCGATCAGGATTTTATCGAACATTGGCTGGACCCTATTCGATGATCATCAAGGGCGCGCCGTATTCGACCGGATGGCCATCCTCGACCAGGATGCGCTTGACGGTGCCCGCGCGGGGGGCGGGGATATGGTTCATCGTCTTCATCGCCTCGATGATCAGCACCGTCTGGCCTTCGGTAACCTGGGCGCCCAGGGTCACGAAAGGCGTGGCCCCCGGTTCGGCGGAAAGGTAGATCGTGCCGACCATGGGCGAGGTCACGGCACCTGGATGCTGGGCCGGGTCTTCGTTGGCCGCAGGTGCCGCGGCGCTGGCCGCGGGGACTGCCGCAGGGGCGGCATGATGCGCGACCGCGGTCGGGGCGGCGGCCATCGTCACCACGGTCGCCTGCTTGACCACGCGCACCTCAAGGCTGTCATCCTCGCCATATTCGCGCTTGACCGAAAGTTCGGTCAGGTCGTTCTTGTTGAGAAGTTCGGCCAGCGCCGAGATGAAAGCCACATCGGTGTCGGTGGTCTGCTTGCTCATCGGGTCCTCTGTTCTTCTCTGCCCTGGGCGGTTGCGCGGGTGGGCGATCGGTGGCCCCCTGCGTCTGGTATGAGGGCGCTTATACGCGACCGGGCAAGGGCTGAAAAGCCGCGAAAGCGCGGGCGCCGTCATCCGCCGAAATGCCCTCCGGCAGCAGCCCGTCAGTCAGCGCACCGGAAGAAAGTATGCGGGGGGAAAATTTACCGTTTGATAAAAAATACGACTTGTGCCAGCCTTTTCAAAACGGCAAAGGGAGCGCGAAACCCAAGATGACCCACAGCCCGCTGACGCCCGGCATCGTTCCGGGGCGCCTGCCAGCCGAAGCCTATGCCCGCAATTTCGGTGACCACGAGCCTGCTCTGGACCGTCACGAGGCACGCGTCGCGGCGGACCGGTGCTATTTCTGTCATGATGCGCCCTGCATCACCGCCTGTCCGACCTCGATCGACATCCCGCTTTTCATCCGCCAGATCGCAACCGGCACTCCCGAGGCTGCCGCGACCACGATCTGGTCGCAGAACATCCTCGGCGGCATCTGCGCCCGGGTCTGCCCGACCGAGACCCTGTGCGAAGAGGCCTGCGTGCGCGAGGCGGCGGAAGGCAAGCCGGTGGAAATCGGGCGGCTGCAGCGCTTTGCGACCGATGTGGCGATGGGCAAGGGGTTGCATCCCTTTTCCCGCGACGCCGCGACCGGCAAGCGGGTCGCCGTGGTCGGGGCAGGGCCTGCGGGCCTGGCCTGCGCGCACCGGCTGGCCATGCACGGGCATGATGTCGTGGTGCTGGAGCGGCGTCCGAAGGCCGGGGGGCTGAACGAATACGGCATCGCCAGTTACAAGGCGACGGGCGGTTTCGCCCAGGCAGAGGTCGACTGGCTGCTCAGGATTGGCGGGATCGAGATCCGGACCGGGGTCGAGCTTGGGCGCGATGTCACGCTGGATGAATTGCAGGCCAGCTATGACGCGGTATTCCTCGGCATCGGCCTCGCGGGCGTGAACGCCTTGCGGGCCGAGGGCGAGGACAAGGCCGGGGTGCGCGACGCGGTGGACTTCATCGCCGAATTGCGCCAGGCGACGGACCTGTCGCAACTGCCGGTCGGGCGCGACGTGGTGGTGATCGGTGGCGGGATGACGGCCGTCGATGCGGCGGTGCAGTCAAAGCTGCTGGGCGCGGAGACCGTGACCATCGTCTACCGCCGGGGTCGGGAGAAGATGTCGGCCTCTGCCCATGAACAGGACCATGCCGTGCAAAGCGGTGTGCGGATCATCCACAATGCGGTGCCGCTGCGGGTGCTGGGCAATGGCAAGGCCGAGGCGGTGGAATTCACCTACACGCAGGACGGCCCGGGCGGACTGACCCTGTTGCCGGAGACCTTCACCTTGAAGGCCGACCAGGTGTTCAAGGCCATCGGCCAGGTGCTGAAAGGTGCGCCGGACAATCTTGTGATCGCCGGTGGGAAGCTGGCCGGACCGCTTGGCAAGGTCTGGGTCGGCGGCGATTGCGCGGTGGGGGGCGAGGATCTGACCGTCACCGCCGTCGCCGAGGGCCGCGACGCGGCCGAGGCGATCCATGCCAGTCTCATGTCCTGAGCCATGGTGGCCGCTTGCACATCCCTGCCGCCGCCGCTAGGGCTTTCGCGAGGGCCAGTGATGGATGGTGTTCGTGGAAGGTATGATCGACGCCGTTCTGGCCTTTGTCCGGGACAACCGGGAATGGACGTTCTGGATTTCGCTCGTCTTCGCCTTCGGCGAGAATCTGGCCTTCCTGTCCATCGCGATTCCGTCCACGGCAATCCTGCTGGGCGTCGGGGCCCTGGTGGCAACCGGCGAGCTGTCGCTGCTACCGATCTTTGCAGGCGCCTCGATCGGTGCCCTGATCGGTTCGATCCTTTCGTATTTCATCGGCTGGCGCTATGGCGATGCGATCCTGTCGCTGTGGCCGTTCCGCAACCATCCCGACCTGGTCGAGAAGGGCAACGCGGCCTTCCGACGCTGGGGCATCCTTGCGGTGATGATCGGCCACTTCTTCGGCCCCCTGCGCGCCGTTGTCTTCGTGATGGCCGGCATCGCGCGCATGCCGCCCCTTTCGTTCATGGTGGTGAACTTCATCGGCAGCCTGGGCTGGGCCTATGTGACGCCGCTGTCCGGCGAAGTCGCGGGATATGCGGTCGGCTGGATCTGGTCGCTTTTTTCCGGCGTCTAGGCCGGGCTTCATTCACATCCGTCGGCGCTGTCCGGTTCGGGGCGGCAGATCGCGCTTGTCTGGGGGAGATTCAACATGGCTAACCTCGCGTCCGATTTCATCGGCATCAAGTCTCCAAACCCGTTCTGGCTGGCCTCGGCCCCGCCAACGGACAAGAAATACAACGTCGAGCGCGCGTTTGAGGCGGGCTGGGGCGGGGTGGTGTGGAAGACGCTGGGGTCCGAAGGCCCTCCGGTCGTGAACGTCAACGGGCCGCGCTATGGCGCGATCTGGGGCGCGGATCGGCGCCTGCTGGGGCTGAACAACATCGAGCTGATCACCGACCGTCCGCTGGAGGTGAACCTGGCCGAGATCAAGGAGGTCAAGCGCAAGTGGCGCGACCGGGCGATGATCATCTCGCTCATGGTGCCCTGCGACGAGGACTCGTGGCGCGACATCCTTGGCCGGATCGAGGACACCGAGGCGGATGGGGTCGAACTCAATTTCGGCTGCCCGCATGGAATGGCGGAACGGGGCATGGGATCGGCCGTGGGCCAGGTGCCGGAATACATCGAGATGGTCACGCGCTGGGTCAAGAAACATTCGCGCATGCCCTGCATCGTCAAGTTGACGCCGAACATCACCAACATCCTTGCGCCGGCAGGGGCGGCCAAGCGCGGCGGGGCCGATGCGGTGTCGCTGATCAACACGATCAACTCGATCACCAGCGTCGACCTCGACAGCTTCAGCCCCGAGCCGATGATCGACGGCAAGGGCACCCATGGCGGCTATTGCGGCCCGGCGGTCAAGCCAATCGCGATGAACATGGTGGCAGAGATCGCCCGCTCGGCCGAAACCCGTGGCCTGCCGATCAGCGGCATCGGCGGTGTCACCACCTGGCGCGACGCGGCCGAGTTCATGGCCTTGGGTGCGGGCAACGTGCAGGTTTGCACCGCCGCCATGACTTATGGCTTCAAGATCGTGCAGGAGATGATCAGCGGCCTGTCGCAGTATCTGGATGACAAGCAGATCGCGATGTCCGACCTGATCGGCCGTGCGGTGCCGAACGTCACCGATTGGCAGTATCTGAACCTGAACTATGTCGCCAAGGCGCATATCGACCAGGATCTCTGCATCAAATGCGGGCGCTGCTATGCGGCGTGCGAGGACACCAGCCATCAGGCCATCGCGATGTCGGCGGACCGGACCTTCACCGTGAAGGACGACGAATGCGTCGCCTGCAACCTCTGTGTCAACGTCTGCCCGGTCGACAACTGCATCACCATGGTGCCGATGGCGAAAGGTGCGGTTGATCCAAGGACGGGGCGGAAGGTCGGGGACTATGCGAACTGGACCACGCATCCGAACAACCCGAGCGTTGCGGCGGAGTGATCCGGCTAAGCCCAAAAATTTTCTAGAAAATTTTTGGGCTTAGCGGTTGGTCAACATATGACGTGCATCTGGCCAGCATTGCAGATGACGATGAACTGACCACCGCATTCGATGAGGTGAAAGCCCCGCTTACGAACTTCGCCGACAAAGACATCTCGGCCCATCTCGCGTTCGACATCGCGAACCGCGCGCCGGACGATGCCGCCCTTGCCGACCGCCTTTGCAGCGAAGACATCGTCAAGCCAGGCCTGGGCGAGAAGAGGAGGGGAGCGAAGCATCTGCATGACGTCCATCCTTCGCCAGCAGGGTAAAGACCCGGTTAACGCCGGTCAGGCGAGCGGCAGCGGGCTGATCCCGGCGGCGATGCTGGCCTTGATATAGGCCGCGCGGGCCGCTTCTGCCGCCTCGGCGGCGCTGGTCTCGGACGAGGTGCGCGCGGCCAGGAATTGCGGGTCACCGGCAAGCGGCTTTGCCGGTGCCTGCTGGACCGCCTGTGCATGATCCGGCGCGGCAACGGCCGCACTGGTGCCGATCGGAGTCCGATCCGCCCGTTGCGGTTCCGTCGTCGGTGACTGCGCCACCTCTGCCACCGGCAGGGGCGCGCGGATACTGGTGATCATGGTCATGTTACGCCTCCTTCCATGCAGCGTTCCAGGCCGATCTTAACGGAAGATCAACGGGTTTTCAGTTGAAGACTGCGGAAAACTTTACGGACCAAGGCTGAGGAGCCGGGTGAAAAGCGTTTCCAGGAACCGCCCCGCCTCGGCAAAGGGATCGTGACCGGGGCCAAGCACCGCGCGGACCTGCACGTCGAAATCGGCATAATGCTGGGTCAGCGCCCAGATCGAGAAGATCAGATGCACCGGATCGACGCGCGTGATCCGGCCTTCGTCCATCCAGCGGATCAGCACCCGGGCCTTGTCGGTGACCAGAGCGCGCAGATCGCCCTCGATCGCCTCGCGCATCCGCGGTGCGCCTTGCAGGATTTCGCCCGCGAACAACCGGCTTTCGCGCGGGTAATCCCGCGCCAGATCCAGCTTGCGACGGACATAGCCGAGGATCTCGCGCAGTGGCTCGCCCTTCGGGTCCATCGCGCGCAACGGGTCAAGCCAGGTGTCCAGAAGCCCGGTCAGCAGGACCTTGTGGACTGCCTCTTTGGACGGGAAATAGTAAAGCAGGTTCGGTTTCGACAGGCCGGCGACCTCGGCAATCTGGTCCAGTGTCGCACCGCGAAAGCCGTGCAGCGAAAAGACCTCGAGCGCCGCATCAAGGATCACCTCGCGGTTCTTCTGCTGGATGCGGGACCGGGGCTGGGCGATGGGCGACATGGGAACCGTTGTGGGATCGGCGGGAACCCTTGATAGCGCAGGGGCAAGTCCGAGGTCAAACCCTTCGCCGCCGCGCGTCCGGGCTGGCGCGGTTCAGCCCGCCATCAGTGTCCGGATCGCGCGCACCACCAGCTTGTGATCCTCGACCTGCGGCAGGCCCGAGACCGTGGCCACCGCGACCACCCCCACCCCCGCGACGCGGATCGGTACGGCCCCCCCGGCCTCGGCAAAGTCCATCCCGGCAAGTCCGTGCCGTTCCAGCGTCTCGCCCTTCGCGGCGTTGCGCCGTCCCACCAGCAGCGAGGGCAACTGGAACATGAGCGCGGTGTTCGACTTCCGCCGGGCCCAGAGGTCGTTCAAAGGGGCCGAACCGGGCAGGCCCGCGTGAAACAGCGTGCGGTCGCCGGTGCGGATATCGATCACCACCGGCAAGTCCTCGGCCAAGGCCAGATCGACGAGGATCTGACCCAGCCGAAGGGCCGCCGTCTCGTCGAACCCGGGCAGGGTCAGCCCGGAAAATTCCGCCTCGATGTCGGCCACGTCCATCCCGATCCCCTTCAGATTGCCCCGATCCCGCGCAGGACCATGTCCCGGACGCTGGCCTTGGCTTCGCGCCACTGCCGGTCGGTCAGGGGCTTGCCGTCGTTGAGTGTCTGAATCTGATGGCCAAAGTCGGCGTAATGCTGGGTCGTGGCCCAAGCCAGATTTCGAAGATCCCGCTGACCACGCGGCGGTAGAGGTCTTCCTTGGTAGCGAAGTAGTAGTGCAGGTTCGCCTTCGGCAACCCCGCCATGTCGGCGATCAGCTGCATGGTGGCTCCCCCGAACCCTGCCTCGGCAAAGACCTTCTCGGCGGCGTCCAGAATGGCCCGTTCGTTCTCGCGCCGGATATCCGTGCGACGGCCGGGTTTCAGGCGGGAAATCTGGGCGTCGCCGGACATGGTGCCTTTGATTTTCGTTGACCGTCTGGTCAGGTTGTGGTCGCCTCGACTCTGACCATACGGTCAGGAAATGAGTCGCGGCAAGGGGCAGGATGGTCTCGGCCCGTGACGGGGAGCGTCAGATGCCAGCAACCGGGGACAACCTGCGGATCAATTCGGAACGCCTGTGGCAGTCCCTTGAGGACATGGCGCAGATCGGGCCGGGCATTGCGGGTGGCAACAATAGGCAGACCCTGACCGACGCGGATTCCGAAGGCCGCCACCTTTTCGCGCGCTGGTGCAAGGCCGCCGGAATGACCGTGGGCGTCGATACCATGGGCAACATGTTCGCGACGCGGGCGGGGACAGACCCTGCGGCGCTGCCGGTCTACATGGGCTCGCATCTGGATACGCAGCCGACCGGGGGGCGCTATGACGGTGTCCTTGGCGTCCTGGGCGCGCTGGAGGTGGTGCGGACGCTGAACGACATGGGCGTCAAGACGAAGCACCCGATCGTGGTAACCAACTGGACCAACGAGGAAGGCGCGCGGTTTGCGCCTGCAATGCTGGCGAGCGGGGTCTTTGCGGGGATCCATACCGAGGAGTACGCGAAGTCGCGCAAGGATCTGGACGGCAAGGTCTTCGGTGAGGAACTGGCCCGGATCGGCTGGGTTGGCGACGAAAAGGTCGGCGCGCGGAAG
>NCDY01000062.1:14327-18547 GCA_002280405.1 Rhodobacterales bacterium 32-66-9
ATGCGATGCTGGAGCTGCATATCGAGCAGGGGCCGATCCTGGAGGCGGAGGGCAAGTCCATCGGCGTCGTGACCCACGGCCAGGGCCTCTGGTGGCTGGAGATCACGCTGACCGGCAAGGACGCCCACACCGGCTCCACCCCGATGAACATGCGGGTCAACGCGGGCCTCGGCATGGCGCGGATCACCGAGCGCGTCCACCAGATCGCGATGAGCCACCAGCCGAACGCCGTGGGCGCGGTGGGGCAGGTGAAGGTTTTTCCCAATAGCCGCAATGTGATACCGGGAAAAGTTGTGTTCACGGTGGATATCCGCTCGCCCGAACAGGCCAAGCTGGATGCGATGAAGGCCGAAGTGATGCGCGCCGCCCATGCGGTGGCAAAGGAACTGGGCTTGGGCTGCGAGATCGAGGATGTGGGCCACTTCGACCCCGTCACCTTCGACCCCGGCCTCGTGAAGATCGTCCGACAATCCGCTGAAAAGCTGGGCTATTCCCATATGGACATCGTGAGCGGCGCGGGCCACGACGCCTGCTGGATCAACCGCGTCGCCCCTACGGTGATGGTGATGTGCCCCTGCGTGGACGGGCTGTCGCACAACGAGGCCGAGGAGATTTCGCCCGAGTGGGCGGCGGCGGGGACGGATGTGCTCCTCCACGCGGTGCTTGAGGTTGCGGGGGTGGTTTCGTGACCGCCTTTACGCTATCTTCATTATCACGCGGGCAAACTCGCCCGTGGAGGGCCTCATGGTGGTCAAGCGCACCGAAGTCACGAACGAGCTTATCTACGAGACGCTCAAGGCGATCCAGGCAACTCTGGCCCGTCAAAGTGACGACCTGCGCGAGATCAAGGAACGCCTCGGCATCCTCGAGATGCAATACGCCTCCCTCTCCCGCCGCGTCGACAAGATCGAGGAACGGCTGGACCGCGTCGAACGCCGGATGGATCTGGTCGGCGGCTGACGGCAGCGGCGCCAGTCACGACGCCTGCTGGATCAACCGAGTCGCCCCCACGGTGATGGTGATGTGCCCCTGCGTGGACGGGCGGTCGCACAATGAAGCGGAGAAGATCTCGCCTGAGTGGGCGGCGGCGGGGACGGATGTGCTGCTGCATGCGGTGTTGGACGTGGCGGAGGTGGTGGGGTGAGGGTTCTTTTGGTCCTGCTTTTCGTTCTGGCAGCCAATTCGGCGCAAGCCGATTCGTACAAGTTGATCTGCGAGAACCCGCGCCGTGAGTATATCGTCACATACGCTGACGGAGACCGGAACATTCAAGTTAGCGACGGGGTAAATGAAACGCCGTACACCGTCCTTGCCGTTGAGAAAACCCAACAGAAACATGTTGTTGCTGCACAGACTCCGAACGGTGGACCGTCGGTCCGAATGAACCTTCGGCCATATCTCCGGATGGAATACTGGACGGACGGTCAACTTTTTCAAACCGACGCTTGCCGCCTTCCTAACTGAGGAAAACCCATGACCACCATCATCAAGAACGGCACCGTCGTCACCGCCGACCTCACCTACAAGGCTGATGTGCGGGTGGAAGACGGGGTGATCACCGAGATCGGGCAGGGCCTTCAGGGCGGGACGGAGCTTGATGCGACCGGCTGCTATGTCATGCCCGGCGGGATCGACCCGCATACGCACCTGGAGATGCCCTTCATGGGCACCTACTCGGCGGATGATTTTGAAAGCGGCACCCGGGCGGCGCTGAGTGGCGGGACCACGATGGTCGTCGACTTCATCCTGCCCGGTCAGGGCCAGGACCTGATGGATGCGGCCAAGGTCTGGTCGAACAAGTCCACCCGCGCGACCTGCGATTATTCCTACCACATGGCTGTCACCTGGTGGGGCGAGAAGGTCTGGCAGGGCATCGAGGACAGCGCCAAGGCCGGGATCACCAGCTTCAAGCACTTCATGGCCTACAAGGGCGCCTTGATGGTGAACGATGACGAATTGTTCAACTCTTTCCGCCGGGTCGGGGATGTGGGCGGTCTGGCGATGGTCCATGCCGAGAACGGCGATGTGGTGGCGGAACTGACGGCGAAGCTCTTGGCCGAGGGGAACACCGGGCCGGAAGCCCACGCCTACTCCCGCCCGCCGCAGGTGGAGGGCGAGGCGACCAACCGCGCGATCATGATCGCCGACATGGCGGGGGTGCCGCTTTATGTCGTCCACGTCTCTTGCGAGGATGCGCATGAGGCGATCCGGCGGGCAAGGGCCGCCGGCAAGCGGGTCTGGGGCGAGCCGCTGATCCAGCACCTGACACTGGATGAAAGCGAATACTTCCACCCCGATTGGGACCATGCCGCGCGGCGGGTGATGTCGCCGCCGTTCCGCAACAAGCAGCATCAGGACAGCCTTTGGGCGGGGCTGATGTCGGGCAGCCTGTCGGTCGTGGCGACGGACCATTGCGCCTTTACCACCGCGCAGAAGCGGTTCGGCGTCGGCAACTTCGCCAAGATCCCGAACGGGACGGGGGGGCTGGAGGACCGGATGCCGATGCTCTGGACGCATGGGGTGGAGACGGGGCGGCTGACACCGAATGAGTTTGTCGCCGTAACCTCAACCAATATCGCGAAAATCTTGAACTGCTACCCGAAGAAGGGCGCGGTACTGGTGGGCGCGGATGCCGACCTTGTGGTCTGGGACCCGGAGAAGTCGAAGACGATCACGGCGGGCAAACAGCAGTCCAAGATCGACTACAACGTCTTCGAGGGCCAGAGGGTCAAGGGCCTGCCCCGCTATACCCTGACCCGCGGCCATGTCGCGATCCACGATGGCGAGGTCAGGACGCAAGAGGGCCACGGCAAGTTCGTCGCCCGCGAGGCGCGCCCGGCGGTGAACCGCGCGCTCACGCAGTGGAAGGACCATGATGGGCGCGGTGAAGTCGATGTCGTCGAGGTCCTCGGGTGCGGGGGCGAAGGCGAGGGTCGTCGGCAAGGGGGGCATCAGCATGGCGGTCCTCCGGATTTCCCGCGAAGTGGGAAGGCGCACGGTGTGCTGCAAGACTGGCACGCTGTCGCAACGGGAATGTGAAGGGACTTGCGGGTGAAGGATAGTCAGGCGGCTCCGGTGATCGAGGCGAGGGGTCTGAACCTCGTCTTCCAGACTGCCGACGGGCCGGTGCAGGCGTTGAAGGACGTGAACCTGGTCGTCAACCGGGGCGAATTTGTCAGTTTCATCGGCCCGTCGGGCTGCGGCAAGACCACGTTCCTGCGCGCGGTCGCGGCTTTGGAGGTGCCGACCTCGGGCAGTTTGACGGTCAACGGGATGACCCCGGACGAGGCGCGCAGGAAGCGGGCCTATGGCTATGTGTTCCAGGCGGCGGGGCTTTATCCGTGGCGGACGATTGCGGGGAACATCCGGTTACCTCTGGAAATCATGGGATTTTCAAAGGCGGAGATGGAAAGCCGGATCAGCCGGGTGCTGGAGCTGGTGGAGCTGAAGGGCTTCGGCAACAAGTTCCCCTGGCAGTTGTCGGGCGGCATGCAGCAGCGGGCCTCGATTGCCCGGGCGCTGGCCTTCGATGCCGATATCCTGCTGATGGACGAGCCCTTCGGCGCGCTGGACGAGATCGTGCGCGACCGGCTGAACGAGGAGGTGCTCAAGCTTTGGGCCCGCACCGGGAAAACCATCGGTTTCGTTACTCATTCGATCCCGGAGGCGGTATATCTGTCGACAAAGATCGTCGTGATGTCGCCGCGTCCGGGGCGGATCACCGATGTCATCGACTCACCCCTGCCGAAGGAACGCCCCCTCGACATCCGCGACAGCCGGGAGTTCATCGAGATCGCGCATCGGGTGCGGGAGGGCCTCAGGGCCGGGCATCATGAAGACTAGGTCAAGCCTCTGGCATCTGTCCGGCCTGCGTCCGGCGCCCGTCCAGACGGGAGCCTGCCGATGACCGCGCTCAGCTTCGTCTGGCTGGGGGCGGCGACGGCGGTGTTTGTCGCGGCCAATGCGGCGTTGAAGGTCTATGCGACCAAGGGACAGCTGCCGGTCCTGATCGGGGCGCTGCTGCTATTCTGCCTCGGCAACTGGCTGATGGTGCAGGTCATGCGGCTGAACGGCCTTGGGCTGGCGATTGCGCTGTCGGCGATCTTTCAGCTCGTGGCGATTTCGGTCATGGCGATCTTTGTCTTTGGCGAACGGCCGACGGCCTTACAACTGGCCGGGATGGCGCTTGGGGTGGTGGCGGTGGCGCTGATCGCCTGGCC
>NCDY01000063.1 GCA_002280405.1 Rhodobacterales bacterium 32-66-9
TGCCGATCACCGAGAAGCCGCGCGGTTTGTCGAGGTCGCTCGCGATCTTGGCAAGGAATTTGTTGTGCGACAGGCCGATGGAGCCGGTGAGGCCCAGTTCATCCTCCATCCGTTTGGTCAGTCTTGCCAGCAGCACGGCGGGGGGTGCGCCGTGGAGGCGGGCGGTGCCGGTGAGGTCGAGGAAGGCCTCGTCCAGCGACAGGGGCTCGATGGCGGGGGTGAGTTCCTCCATCATCGCGCGGATGGCGCGGGAGGCCTCGGTGTAGGCGGAGAAGCGGGGTTTGACGACCACGGCTTCGGGGCAGAGCTTCAGGGCCTGGAACATCGGCATGGCCGAGCGGACGCCCTTGATCCGGGCGATGTAGCAGCAGGTGGAGACGACGCCGCGCTGGCCGCCGCCGACGATGACGGGCTGGTCTCGGAGGGCGGGGTTGTCGCGCTTTTCGACGGAGGCGTAGAAGGCGTCGCAGTCCATGTGGGCGATGCTGAGGCCCGTCAGTTCCTCATGCGCGACCATGCGGGGGGAGCGGCATTTCGGGCAGCGCGGGGGGACCGTGTCGGTCAGGGTCAGGCAGTCGCGGCAGAGGCTGGGCATGATGGGGCGAGGTTACCACGCCGCTTGCGGGCTGTAGAGAGCGGCGCGCGGAAAGCGGTTGACCTTCCCGCAACCCTTTCGTCCTATCCTGACCAGGCCACAGGACCCATTCGCGCATGTCGCACCCTTACGAGACCCTGCCCGAGGACCGTTTCTGGCGCACCGCCGTCGCGGATCGGGATGCCCTGGAGATCACGGGGCTATGGAAGCCCAAGCACGCGATCCGGCGGCGGACGCGGATCGTGACGGCAGGGTCCTGCTTTGCGCAGCATTTCGCCAGGGCCCTGGTCGCGCGGCGTTATCGCTGGCTGGATTTCGAGCCGGGGCCGGCGGGTCTGACACCGGAGCAGCGCAAGGACTATCACTACGGCACCTTCAGCTTTCGCACCGGGAACATCTACACGCCGAAGATGCTGTTGCAGTGGCTGACCTGGGCGCTGACCGATGCCGAGCCTCCGGATGAGGTATGGGAGAAGGACGGACGGTTCTACGATCCGTTCCGTCCGGGGGTCGAACCTGGCGGGTTTGCCGGTGCCGAGGAGCTGCACGCCTCACGCCGCGACACGTTGCGGGCGATTGCAGAAGCGGTGCGCGGGTCACAGGTGTTCGTCTTTACCCTGGGGCTGACGGAGGCATGGCAGAACAAGGCGACGGGGGCGGAATATGCGGTCTGCCCAGGCACGGTGGCCGGGAAGTTCGACGCAGAGGCGCATCAGTTCGTCAACCACGGCTTTGCTGCCTTGATGGGGGACATGTCGGCGGCCCTGCGGCTGATGTTCCGGGCGAACCGGCGGCTGCTGGTCTTGCTGACGGTGTCGCCGGTGCCGCTGACCGCGACGGCCTCGGGGAGCCACGTGCTGACGGCGACCAGCCGTTCCAAGTCGATGCTGCGGGCGGTGGCGTCCGAGCTGACCGAGCGGCAGCGGCGGGTGGACTATTTCCCGTCCTACGAGATCATCACCCATCCGGCCTACAGGGGCCGGTTCTTTGCGCCCAACCTGCGGTCGGTGCTGGCCGAAGGCATCGAACACGTCATGTCGCAGTTCTTTCGGGATCAGGCGGCAGCCTTCGACGGTGAGGCAGTTGGGCGTGAAAGCGGTGCCACCCCATCAGAGGACGCGCAGTTGCCAGACCCGCCGGAGTCTGCGCCGCTGTCCTACGACGCCCTGCCGGGAGAGGCGGTCGAAGCCGAACTGACCGAGACCGAGGAATTGCGCTGCGAAGAGGAGATCCTTGCCGCATTCGCGCCGGATCGGCGGCATGGCTGACCTGCCACGGCTCTGCATCTTCGGCGACAGCCACTACGCCTGCCTGAAACAGGCCGAGGTGCAGGGGCTGGTCGACGTGACGGGCGTCGATCTGGAATACTGGGGCCATGTCGGGGGGCGGTTTCACCATCTTGAGTATCGCGACGGCGCGGTGCGCCCCCTGGACGACTTCACCGCCCGGCGCTTTGCCAAGTTCAACGCGAAGGGGCGCATGGTGCTGCCCGCTGCCGATTTCGACACGATCCATGTCACCGGCGCACGGGTCTATGTCTGGCGGCTGTTCCACCAGATCCTGCGCGGTCTGGCGGAGGGACCGTTCGTCAGCTCGGGCCTTGTCCGGCGCGTGCTGGCCGATGGCCTGCGCGGGCAATCGGGCTATCGCCTGGCGGCCGGGCTCGCCTCGACCGGGACGGCGCGCGTGGTCCTGTCGCCGGTTGCCTTCTACACCGCCGATCCGGCCCGGTTTGCCGACTTGGTGACGCCCGGGATGGCCGCGCTGATCCCTGCCCAGGTGCCGGAGTTCTGGGGCATCCTGCGGACCGTCGCGGCGGAAGACGGGATCACCCTTTTGCCGCAACCGGACGATACGGTTTCGGCGGGCCTGTTCACCGACCCGGCCTATGCGGTGGCGAACCATGTCGAAAAGCGGGACTATGAACATCACAACGCTGGCTACGGCGCCTTGATCCTGGCGCGCGCCGTGCAGGTCGCACGACAGGCGTGAGCCACGGGGTTGCGGCGGCCGGGCGCGGTCGGCAAGATGGAACGAGGAGGCCGGATGCTGGAAATCGCCTTACGCCTGCCGCCCGGCGCCTTGATTGGCGGGGATGACTGTCGCTTGGGCGAAGCCGTGCTGCGCACCGGCGGCACGCGCTTTGTCGCGCATGAGCCGGCGCTGGTCCGGTCGAACGGCGGCATCATCGGCTGGCGCGCCTCGCAGCTTGCGGTCGAGGCAGCGGCCGCCGCGCCGAACACCGGCAACAGCCGCTTCGACGCAGGACCGCCCGGGGCGCTGGTCTTTGTGGAAGGGCAGAACTGTGGCTTCACCCTCTCCGGAGCTGCTCGCAAGGTCGAGGCTTTCACCGTGGCGGCGATCTACCGGTCGGACGGCGAGGCGAAGACTCTGGCTTCGGTCTTCACGGGTCGGGCGAACAACATGATCTTCCTGACCGAGGGCGACGGGGTTCTGCTGGCGAAGGACCGGCAAGGCACGCTGGAGCTGTCGCTGCCGGTGCCGCGGGGTCGGGGGGTGAAGCTGGCGCTTCTCGGCTTTGACGGGCACCGCCTGCGTCTGGGCCTTGGGGCCGCGCGTGCCGAGGCCGGCGGCGATATCCCGGGGCTGGCGCATCGCGCGGACTTCTTCATCGGCTGCCGGTCGAACCGGGCGGGGCTGGCCAAGACGCTGGGGGCCTGGCTGCTGCACGAGCTTCTGTTCTGGCCGGATCGATGCCTTCTCGGCTCGGACGCGGCCGACGACCTGGCAGCCCTGGCCGCGCTGGATCGCCATGTCCGCTGGACCTACTGACCCCGTTGAAACGGTCCCGCCGCCGGACGCCCCGCCCGAGATGGGGCTGGACGCGGCGGCGCTGGCGGAGCGGTTCCTGATCAAGGGCGATCATGCGAACCTGTGGTTCGAGGGAGGCGGGGACGCCCTTGTGGTGTCCTTCGACAACCTTGCGACCATCGACGAGGGCTGGCCGCGTGGCCCCTGGGCCTGGAAGCGGCTGCAGCCGATGGGGCATTCCGTGCTGGGCGTGCAAAGCCACGCAAAGGACTGGTTCCGGCAGCCGACGGCCCCGGCGCTGCTGCGGGGCCTGGAAGAGCGGGGCTTCTTCCGGCGCTTTCGGCGGGTGGTGCTGACCGGAGCCTCGATGGGGGGATTTGCGGCGCTGAACTTCGCGCCGCTGATCCCCGAGGCGCGGGTGCTGGCGTTTTCGCCGCAATCGACGATGAACAAGGCGATTGCTCCGTTCGAGCAGCGGTTTCCCTTTGCGGTCAAGCGGTCGAACTGGGAGGGGATGCCGTTCCTCGACGCCGCCGCCGCCGTGCCCTACATCCGGCGCGCCGTGGTGGTCCACGACCCGATGGTGCCCGAGGATCGCGCCCATGCCGCGCGGCTGGCGGGGCCGAATGTGCAGCTGGTGCGGGTGCCGTTCTGCACGCACGAGGCGATCCGGGTGGTGCTGAAGACGGGGACGTTTCCCCTGCTGATCAACGCGCTGATCGACGGCGACGGTGCGGGGGCAGAGTTCTGGCAGGCGTTCCGGGCCCGGCGCGGCGTGACCAAGTGGCAACGGGCGGTTCTGGCGGCGGCGGCGAACCGGGGGCGGCACCAGCTGGCGATCCGCGCCGCCGAGGTGATGCTGCGGCTGGGAGCAGACCTGCCCGACGAGGACAAGGTCTTCATCCGAAGGGCAAAGCGCGGGGCGGCCGATGCGCTGAAGGCGGGTGCGGGCTAGACTGGCCGCTCGTCGCGCGACGAGGGGGCGCGGAGACCCTAGGCCCCGGCTGCGGCCCCGTGCTATGCGGGGTCGGCGGGCAGGAACGGAACGGATGGACCAGACACGCGGCCGGATGATGGCGATGACCATGGTGGGGGGGGATCATTTCTTTCTCCGGCGTTGGGTCGACTATTACGGCCGCCAGCTGGGCCGGGAGAACTGCTTTGTCCTGAGCCATGGCGGCGACCCGGAGCACAGGCGGATCGCCAGGGGCTGCAATGTCATCTACCTGCCCTTCGACGAAACCCGGAACTGCTTCAACCAGCGGCGCTGGCAGATGCTGTCGCGGCTGACGAGCGGCTTCACCAATTTCTACAACTGGGTGCTGGTGGGCGACGTGGACGAGATCGTCTGCGTCGATCCGGCGGTGTCGGACAGCCTGCCGGACTATATGGAGAGCCTGGTGGTGAAGGGCGGGCCGCGCGTGGTGACTCCGTTTGCCATCGAGATGGTCCACAACCCCAGCTTGGAGCCGGAGCCGATTGCCGACGGGCGCAACATCCTGGACGTGCGGCGGATTTTCCGGCTGAACGCGAATTACGCCAAGCCCTGCATCACCTGCGACAAGATCGACATCGCTCCCGGCGGGCATTTCGCCAACCATCCGAAACTGCATCTGGACCCGAACCTGTACCTCTTCCACCTGCGGTTCATCGACCATGACATGACCGATGCGCGGCTGGCCAAGCGGCGCGAGCAAAGGACGATCCAGAGCGGGGCGCTGGAAGAGGTGGAGCGGGAAAAGACCGGCTGGGATACGGCCTGGGAAACCTACAAGTCGCTGTCGAAGGAGAAGCCCCGCGCCGAGACGGTGGATTTCCCGGCGTTCCGGCAGGAGATGGTCGACGGCTGGAGGGAAAAGAAGGTGGTCTACTTCGCCC
This sequence comes from Rhodobacterales bacterium 32-66-9, assembly GCA_002280405.1. Taxonomy (GTDB): domain Bacteria; phylum Pseudomonadota; class Alphaproteobacteria; order Rhodobacterales; family Rhodobacteraceae; genus Tabrizicola. The sequence goes on from NCDY01000063.1 coordinate 5,246, forward strand.
CGGGGGGTGCTCGGCCAAAGGGGGTCTACCGGCTGCCCGAGCGGTTCAAGGTGCTGTTCTGATGGTCGAGAAGATCCCCCCTGAAGGCGTGATCATCCGGGCCGAGAATGGTGATGTGATCCGCTATGACGAGACGGGGCTGGTGCTGCGGCTGTCGGACAAGGTGATCGCTGACATTGCCGCTCGGCTGGAGCTGAAGCCTGCTGCGGCGACCGAGGCGCTGCCGATGCCGGACCTGCCCGACGATCTGGACCTTTGGGCTGCGCGGCGCGAGGGGGACTGGGTGGTCTTCCAGGCGAACCTGCCGGGGGCTGACAGTGCGCGGGGCTACCGGCGGCATGTGTCGGGCGGGGCGGTGATCGCCGAAGCGCGCGGGCCTTTGCTGGCGGTCATGGGCATCGGCGGGGCGCGGGCGGGGCTGGGGTCTCCCGGCCCGGCGCGGTTCCGCTGGCATGTGCTGGGACCGGCGGATGACATCGGCGCGGTGGGTCAGGGCGGCCTTGGCGAGGCGGTGGCGACCGACGTGCTGGAGCCGCTGCGCGAGTTGACGGTCGAGGCGCTGGTGGCCGATGAGCTGCTGGCGCGGCGGCGGGCGGCGCACCAGTCGTTGCCGCTGATCGTGGTGCGGGCCGAGACGGACATGGCCGCGACGGCGCATGATCTGGGCAGTGGTATCGCGGTGGCGAACCTGGACCGGGGGTTTGCCAATCTGGTGTCTGCGGCGGGGCGGATGGGCGTGGGCGCTCAGGTCCTTGCGGTGGTGCTGGATTACACGCTGGAGGACCTGACGGGCGACCCGGTGGCTTACCGCGACGGGATGATCGCCTTGATGGAGCGGATCACGCGGGGGATGGCGAAGCAGGGGTTGGCGCGGCCGGTGTTCCTGTCGGCCTTCGACTGCGGCACGCAAACCGTCACACGCGGGCCGGGGTTGGAGGGACAGTGGGAGTTGTCGTGGAATCACGGCGATCACCAGCTGGTTTTTGCGGCACCGTCCTATGCGTTCGGGATGGATGATACGGGGCGGCTGACCGACAAAGGCCGGGCCGAGAAGGCGGTGCTACTCACCGAAGCGCTTCTTGCGGTGCATGGCGGCGGCAAGTGGTTGTGCCCGGTGATCCAGCTGGCCGAACGCAGCGGGGCGGATATTCGGCTGATCTGCGAGGCGCAGGATGGGCTGATTGTCGACGCGGGCGATCCCTTTGGCGCGGGGCAGCTGGCCGGGTTCGCGCTGGAGGGGGTGACGAACGGGGCCAGGATCACGGGCGTCGAGATTGATCCGTCGGACGCCAAGGCCGTGATCCTGAAATGCTCCAAGCGGCCAGAAGGCGAGGTGTTCGTCACATATGCCCATGCGGCCAAGGCGGGTGGCGGCCCCTACCCTGCAAACCGGGGCGCGCTTCGCGGAGATTCCGGTGACGGCGCGGTGCGTCGCTGGGCACTTCCGGCGCGGCTGAGGGTGACGGGCTGATGGCGTTCACCGCCGACCGCATCAAGGACGACAATATCTGTGTCATCTGGGTCGATGACATGATCGACGTCTTCACCTGGCGCGACACCTTCGGCATCCGCATCCAGACGCCGAACCTGGATCGGCTGCTGAACCGGGGCGTGCGGTTCGGCAATGCCTATGCCACGATCCCCTTGTGCGCACCGTGTCGGGCGGAACTGGCGACGGGGCTGTCGCCGTTCCGCACCGGGCTGGTCGATCTCAACCGCTTCTGGCGGCAGGTCCTGCCGCCGGAAAAGGCCTGGGCCTATGACCTGCGGCGGGCGGGGTTCTACACCTTTACCACCGGCAAGGTGGACGCGACCTACAAGCCGATGCCGGAACGTTACCGGCGGGTGCTGTTTCACGAGGATGTGCCGGCGCAGGACTCAGGCCCTCTGGATCGGGGGCCGGGGATCGCGGGGATCAATGCTCCGGACGACGACGGGTCGCAGGACCACCTGTTCTACGATTTCACCGTGGCGCAGAACGCCATCGATTTTCTGGGCCGGGCAAACCCGGCGCGGCGGCACCTGATCCAGCTCGGCTTCAAGCATCCGCATTACAACCTGGAATGCCCGGACCGCTTCTACCAGCTTTACGACCCCGCGCAGATCCGCTGGCCCGACACCGCGGCACCCGAGGATTACTACGGCCCCCCGCCCGGCTTTGCGGTCTATGAGGCGGCCTATATCGCCAACGGCAACTGGACGCCGGAAAAGGGCGGGGACGACGGCTGGCGGCAGGTCGTGCGGGCCTATTTCGCGGCGATCAGCCATGTCGATCACGAGATCGGGCGGTTCCTGGACGCGCTGGAGGCTTCGCCCCTGGCCAACAAGACCACGGTGATCTTCCTGTCGGACAACGGCTTCAACCTGGGGAACCACGACAGTTTCCACAAGATGAGCCAGTGGGATTCTGCCGCCCATGTGCCGCTGGGCATCTGGTCGCCCCGGATGACGGAGGGGCGGGTGATCGACCTGCCGGTCAGCCTGCACAACTTCCCCAAGACGGTGATGCAGCTTGCAGGCCTGCCACCGCGCCCGGACTGGGTGTCGGGGCAAAGCCTGCTGCCGCTGATCGACGACAGCTTTGGCAGCTTTGATGCGGCGAAATCGCCGATCACCTCGGTCTTCGGGACTTTGTCGGTGCGGCCCTCGATCCAAGGCTACAGCCAGTTCCGTTATTTCCGTTATCCCAATGGCGAGGAGCATGTCTATGACGTGGTCACCGACCCCGGGGAGACGGAGAACCTGGTCGACACGGCCCCGATGGACGTCTTGCGGGGCGAGTTGGTGCGGGGCGCTCTGGACCTGGGCCTGGACCTGCGCGGGTTCGAGAACCCGGCGGACGGGGTCAATGCGATGATGGCGGTCGACGGCTCCGTGGTGCTGGAGAGCAAGCGGGGCAACGACAATTACTGGGCCTATGGGGCCGAGGCGGAGAGGATCAGGGAAACCAGGGACGGCGGCACCGATACGCTGTGGTATCTGGGCGGGCCGGACGGCTATGTCCTGCACTGCCCGATGAACGTGGAGAACATCCGCATCGCGACGGTCCTTGCCCGGCATGAGGATGCCGAGGCGGCCAAGAAATCGCCCCGCACGCTGCGGATCGTGGCGCATCCCGACAGCCCGATCCATTTCGAGACGACCGAACGGGTGATGGTCGATGTCCGCGGCTCGCGCGGGAACGATGTGATGATCGGGCCGAAATACGGTGGGGCGACCTTCTACGGCGGGGACGGGGACGATGTGCTGCGGGCGATTTCGGTGTCGGAAAGCTCACGCCATTTCTTCTATGGCGGGGCGGGGAATGACCGGCTGGTCGGCGGCGGCGGGCGGGATGTGCTGGACGGCGGCACGGGTGATGACACGATCATCGGCATGGCGGCGCGGAACCGGATCTTCGGCGGGCATGGCAATGACGAGATCCATGACGGCGACGGCTCGTCGGTCGTCCATACCGGGCCGGGACGGAACCGGGTGCGACTGGGGGGCGGGAACGACACGGTGCATGCGGGCTCCGGGATCAACCTGATCGACCCGGGGCCGGGGGCGGTGGTCTTCGTGCTGGCCTATGGCGGGGTCACGCATGTGAGCCGGTGGGAGGCCGCGCAGGTCTATGACCTGACGGCCTGGCCCAAGCCGCCGAAGATTGCGCGGCGGCCGGACGGGCTGGTGGACGTGACGCTGGGGCTTTCGGTGTTGCGGATCGCCGGAGTGCCCGGCGATCACGATGTTTCAGGGCAGGTCAGGCAGGGCGCGCCTAGTCCGCCTTGATGGCGGTCCCGTGCCCGTCGTCATCTCCGCGCGTCTTCCACAGGGAATAGACGATGCCCGCCGCGATGATGCCGATGGTGATCGCCAGCGACAGGTAGGGGTCGAACTTGCCGAAGAAGTAGCTGTAGAACCCCTTGAGGCCGATGAAGATCAGCACCACGGCCAGCGCATATTTCAGATAGTGGAAGCGGTGCACAAGTGCTGCCAAAGCGAAGTAGAGCGCCCGGAGGCCGAGGATCGCCATGATGTTCGCGGTGTAGACGATGAAGGTGTCGGTGGTGATCAGGAAGATCGCGGGCACCGAATCCACCGCGAAGATCAGGTCGGCGAAGTTGATCACGATCAGCGCCACGAACAGCGGCGTCGCGAACAGGACCAGCTTGCCCGTCGTCGGGTGAGGCTCGCGGACGAAGAACTTCTGACCGTGCAGGTCCTTGGTAACGTTCATGTATTTCGCCGTCAGCTTCACCACCGGGTTCTTCGACACGTCGGTGTCACCCTCGGGCACCACCAGCATCTTGATGCCGGTAAAGGCCAGGAAGGCGGCGAAGACCAGCGTGACCCAGGCGTAGTTCGAGATCAGCTCGGCCCCGATGGCGATCATGATCCCGCGCAGGATGATCACCCCGATGATGCCCCAGACCAGCGCGCGATACTGGTATTTCCGCGGGATGGCGAAGTAGCCGAAGATCAGCGAGATGACGAAGACGTTGTCGATCGAGAGCACCTTCTCGATGATGTAGCCCTGGAAATAGGCCGCGACCGGATTGGTGCCGTCGCTGGTCACCAGCGTGCCGTTCTGCCAGGCCCACCAGATGTATCCACCAAACAGGATCGCGATGAAGATGTAGAAGGCCGACAGCTTCAGGCTTTCGGCAACGCCAAGCTCGTGATCGTCCTTGTGCAGCACGCCGAGGTCGAAGACCATGAGCGCGATCACGATGCCGAGGAACAGCAGCCACAGCCAGAGCGGCTTGCCCACAAACACCAAAAACAGGAAATCCATCCCGCAGTCCCTCATTCATGGGTGCGTCGAGAGGTCTGCCTATTGCTTGGCAAAACGCGCCGGGCATGACATCGAGCACGATTTCTCGATGCGGTCCGACATCACGACACATGTCGCCAGAGGGGCCCGGTCCGCAGGTGGTAGGTGGGCCTTGGGTGCGGCATTTCAACCCCCGTCCACACGCATTTTTCACGGATGCGTGAGTCCACGGCACCATGACGCCGATTTTCCGGGGTTTCGGGGCTTGTGGCACCGGGCGCGCGGCCTGTATGCCCGGAACCAAGCGAGGGACCAGCCCATGAGCCTGAACACATTCGGACATCTTTTCCGCGTCACCACCTGGGGCGAAAGCCACGGGCCGGCCATCGGCTGCACGGTGGATGGGTGCCCGCCGGGCGTGGCGCTGACAGAGGCGGACTTGCAGCCATGGCTGGACCGCAGGAAGCCCGGTCAGAACAAGTTCACCACCCAGCGCAAGGAGCCGGACGAGGTCCGCATCCTGTCCGGCGTGTTCGAGGGCAGGACCACGGGCACGCCGATCCAGCTGATGATCGAGAACACAGACCAGCGGTCGAAGGACTATGGCGAGATCGCAGGCGCGTTCCGGCCGGGGCATGCGGACATCACCTATCACCAGAAATATGGCATCCGGGATTATCGCGGGGGCGGGCGATCCAGCGCGCGCGAGACGGCCTCGCGGGTTGCGGCGGGCGGCGTGGCGCGGGCGGTTCTGGCGGCGCTGGTGCCGGGACTGAAGATCACCGGCTATATGGTGCAGATGGGTCTGCGCGGGATCGACCGCGCCCGGTTCGATGCCGCCGAGATCGAAAGAAACCCGTTCTGGTGCCCCGATCCGGTCGCGGCGGCGGACTGGGCGGCTTATCTGGAGGAGCTGCGGCTGGCGCACAACTCGGTCGGGGCGGTGATCGAGGTGGTGGCGGACGGGGTGCCCGCGGGTCTTGGCGCACCGCTCTACGGCAAGCTCGACAGCGATCTTGCGTCCGCGATGATGTCGATCAATGCCGTGAAGGGCGTGGAGATAGGCGACGGCATGGCCTCGGCCAGCCTGACGGGGGTCGAGAATGCCGACGAGATCCGCATGGGTGCGAACGGGCCCGAGTTCCTGTCAAACCATGCCGGAGGCATTCTGGGCGGTATCTCCTCGGGCCAGCCGATTGTCTGCCGGTTCGCGGTGAAGCCGACCTCGAGCATTCTGACCCCGCGCCGCACGATCACCGCGGGCGGCGGCGACGTCGATCTGGTCACCAAGGGCCGCCATGACCCCTGCGTCGGCATCCGCGCCGTCCCGGTGGGCGAGGCGATGATGGCTTGCGTGATCCTGGATCACCTGCTGCTGGACCGCGGCCAGACGGGCGGCCTGCGGGGCCGGATCGGCCGGGCGCTTTCCTGAACGGCGGTTTTGCGGCATCCTTCCGGCAAGACAGGCAGGAGGGGACAGTGTTGGAATATCTCAACGTGATCGCCGCGGGTGTTGCGGCATTTGCCTTCGGGGCGGTCTGGTACAGCGCAATGTCGAAGCCGTGGATGGCGGCATCGGGCGTGACGGAAGAGCAGCAGAAGGCGGGCGGACCGATGCCCTTCGTGATCGGCGGTGTCGGCATGGTGCTGGCCGCCGGAATGATGCGGCACATCTTCGGGATGACGGCGATCGACTCGGCCGTCGAAGGGCTGACGGCGGGTCTCGGGATCGGGGCGTTCATCGTGCTGCCATGGGTCGCGATGAATTATGCCTTCGGACAGCGGAAGGGACTGCTGACGCTGATCGACGGGGTCAACATCACCGTCGGCAGCGGGCTGATGGGTGCGGTGCTGATGCTGTTCTGACACCGCCGCCTGCAGCGCCTGTCCGTATTGCCGCGGCGTGAAATGAATGAAGGGCCCCGCACCCCTACGGAACCCTTCATCCAACCCACGCGCACACCCCGAAGCACCGCGTGATCTGTAAAGGGTCCCGGGCGTCCTGCCCTGACCAGGTGTTGATGCACCGAATCCCGCGCCGTGAGCAAGGCGAGAGTAGCGAGGCTTTGCCTCAAATGCGCCGGGTTGTCGGCTCGGGCAGGAACAGGGCGACCAGACCCAGAAGCGGCAGGAACGCGCTGATCCGGTAGACGGAGATGATGCCGATCCGGTCGGCAAGGATCCCGAGCCCCGCCGCGCCGAGGGCCGCGGTGCCGAACGCCAGACCGAACAGGAGACCTGCGACCATGCCGGTGTGCTGCGGCATCAGGTCCTGGGCATAGACCACCATTGCCGGGAAGGCCGAGGCGAGGATCAGGCCAGCCAGCGAAACCAGGATCACCGCCGGGACAAGCGGCAGCCAGGGGACTGCGACAGTCAGGGGCAGGATGCCGAGGATCGACCAGAGGATCACCTTGCGCCGCCCGATCCTGTCGCCGACCGGACCGCCGATGATCGTGCCTGCGGCGACGGCGGCAAGGAAGAGGAAGAGGGCGATCTGCGACTGGCTCGTCGTCAGGCCATACTGTGCGATCAGGTAGAAGGTGTAGTAGCTTGACAGCGACACCGAGTAGACGAATTTCGAGATCATGAGCAGGATCAGCAGCGTCATTCCCAGCCGGACGGTGGCACGGGGCAGTGGCCGCGCGGACCTTGCGCGCGCCTTGCGTGCCAGGGCACGGGCGGCCCCCGCAGCCTGATACCAGCGCCCGACCCCCCACAACAGAACCATTGCCGTCACGGCCACGGCGGCGAACCATTCGATCGACACCTGTCCCCGCTCCATCACGATGAAGGCCGCGGCCAGCGGACCGACAGCCGTGCCGGCATTGCCGCCGACCTGGAAGACCGATTGCGCAAAACCGGGGCGCATGCCGGCGGCAAGGCGGGCGATGCGCGAGGCCTCGGGATGAAAGATCGCCGAGCCGAGACCGATCAACGCCACGGCCAGCAGCACGACCCAGAACACCTGTGCATTGGCCAGAAGCACCAGCCCGGCCCCGGTCGCGGCCATGCCCGCAGCCATGGCATAGGGCAAGGGCCGACGGTCGGTGTAAAGACCGATCATGGGCTGGAGGATCGACGCCGTGCCCTGGAAAGCGAAGGTGATCAGCCCGATCTGCGCAAAGCTGAGCGAGAGATTCGCTTTCAGGAGCGGATAGGCCGCCGGGATCAGCGACTGCATCAGATCGTTGAGGAAGTGCCCGCAGGCGACTGCAAGGATGATCGGTGTGACCGTATGATCGGCAGTCGAGGCTGCGGGCTGGGGATCGGCGGACATTGCGGTTTCCGGAATTCGCAGACGGCAGAGACTGCCGTGACTGACCGGGAAAGACAATGCCCGCCGGGCTGTCGTTCCGGCTACTTGTAGGCGGATTCCTTGCCGAAATGCTTGACAAGAAGGTAATAGAATACCGCGCGCAGCTTGTTGCGTTCGGACTTGCCGTAGGTTTCCACGGCGGCATTGATGCCATCCATCAGGGCAGGGCCGTCCTTGAGCCCCAGCTTCTTCACCAGGAAATTCGCCTTGATCCGCTCCAGCTCGTCCCTGTCGGAGGCCGCTACGGTCGAGGCATCGGCGTCGTAGATCGACGGGCCGCAGCCGATGGTGACCTTGGTCAGAAGCGCCATGTCGGGCGTCATCTTGCATTTGTTCTTCAGGTCATCGGCGTATTTCGCGATGAGTTCGTCCCTCTTGCCCATTCTTGTGTCTCCCTTGACTGGAACATGATCGTTAACGCTGGAAACGGTAGTGCGGGCCGTCCGTTTCGGGAAGGGGAAAAAGTGGCGGGCACCGTCACTCGGCCGGCGGTGCCGGAAAGACGATCCGGTAGCTGATCAGGTAGCTGACACTCGCCGCCAGACCCGCGGCGAGGAGATTAACGAACAAGTCGGGCCAGAAGGCGCCCCGGGCCAGCATGAAGCTGACAGCTGCGGCGATGCCGACCCCGAGGACCTGCGTCGCGGCATAAAGCCATAGCCCGTGGCGGTGCGCCTGTCGGGTGACGAAGGTAAAGCGGCGATGCAGCCAGAAGCCGATCGGAATGCACAGCAGCCAGATCAGTGCCGCGGACAACGCCCTGGGCAACGGCAACCGCGACGTGGCAATCGCCGCCAGCACTGCATAGAGCGCCGCCAGGCAGACCCCGACGAGCAGAAAGCGGAAGAGAGAGCGGTCAGCGCCCCGGTCTGCGGTCACGGCGCGGCCCCGGCGGCGGCAAGGGCGGCCTTGTCGACCCTGTAGACCGCGATGAGCTTCCTGTCTCCGGAATCAGGTTTCAGCCAGGCAGGAAGCCGCGATTCCCCGAGAGAGCGAAGCAGCATGGCATCTCCGTCCGGAATGCCGCCGACGCAGATGACAACAAGGTCGGCCTTCGATTTTGCAACGGCAGCGCGCAGGGCGGCTTCGGACCGGAATGCACCGACCCCATTCCAGATGGCGTCCGGGCTGCGGTGGTAGGCGGCAGATGTCACCGTCTGGCTGGTGGATACGAGGATCGTAGGGCCAAGGTTCACCGGATTGAACAGAACGGCTTGCGGCAGGCTTGCAACCTCGGCCATGGCGGCGGCATTGCGGCAGCTTAGTCTTTGTCGGGGCTTGGCTGTCGTCGCCGAGGCGAGCGTCGTCGCGGGCGCCGGTTCGAGAAGGACGGTCACGCCGCGCTCGATCGTGGCGGGCAGGCCGAGGATGAGCAGGATCGCCACCGGAGCCCGAATGCGGCTGGATCGCGGAATCCGGGCGAACGCATGGACGATGAACCCCCCAAGCAGCGGGACGGCGGGGGTCATGAGGTTGGCGGCGCGAATCTGCACGAACGCAAGGCCGAAGCCGACACCCATCAAGGCGAAAGATTGCACCAGCGCCATCCTTTGCACGGCGCTGAGGCGGGTCCGCAGGACCCGGAATGCCGTCAGAGCCATGACCAGCACGATCAGGGGCGGCAACAGGACTCGGCCCAGGATCGCCGGGAAGGCTTCGAGCATTTTCGAGACCGACAGCGCCTCGGTGATCACGGTTTCGATCGTGGTGCGGACGGCGGGCGGCACCGCGGAGTAGGGCCCGGCAAGGCAATGACCGAGCAGCGGATACGCCAGCCACAGGCCGATCGCCACGATTGCGAGCATCACGGCGATCCTCGACGCCGGGCCGGTCAGCACGCGCGCGCCAAGCACGGGGACAAGTGTCGACACGACCCCCACGGCCCCAAGCGCCATGACCGGCAAGGCAAGCACGTCACAATATTCGGTGCCCCAGGCGGAGAACGGCGTCTGGCCAGCCATCAAGAGCGGGGCGGCAAGCGAGATCGCGATGCCGAAGCCGACAAGCCAGTCGCCGGTCCCCTTTTCGCCGAAGGCATGTCGCAGCGCCATCAGGCCCCATACCAGCGCGTAGAACGGCAACATCTCAAGCCCGATGGCCAGCGAGAATGCCGTTGCCAATCCGCCCAGTGTCCCGAGCAGGCGCGCCCGGCCAGGAACCAGCGAGAGATAGAACAGCACCGTTGCGCCGAGGATCTGGACGTTGTGATGGTCGATCCGGGGGGCGACGAACTCTCCGCCAAGCTTGCTCCAGGTGAAGAAGACCGCCAGCGCCCCGACCGCCCCGGCAGGGCCGAAGAGGCGGTTGTTGCCATGGGCCAGGACAAGAACCATCAGGCCGGCAAGGAGGCTGGGCCACAGGATCAGCGTCGCCAGCTCTGCCGCAGGCAGCGGCAGGACCGCGGCGGCACCGGTCAGCACGGCGGCTATGCCGACATCAAGGTAGCGCGACCAGTGCATCGGGATACCCTCGGGCGGCAGGACACGGTACTGCCGGACGTCGAACCATCCCTGGCCCGCAAGCCAGTCCCGCACCTGCACCAGCCGCATCTGGTTGTCACCGTCGCCGGCCAGAAACAGGTCGGAAATGATCGGTGCGACCTTGACGGCGTTCAAGGCCACCAGGGCAAAGCCTGCCAGGCAGATCAGCCGAACCAGCCCCGACCGTGATTCGAAGAAGAACTTCATCTGTCAGCCCGCTCTATGCCGTTTCCGAATTGGAATAAGCCTGCACCCGATCCCGGGCCATATCTCAAATCAGAAACAGTCATATCTGTGGCGAAAATTCTTCCGTTCCGTGATCCTTACCCACCCTGCCGCCGTTCCCGCCCAGACGCGCCCCATTTTTGGCGCAGTTGCAGGATTGACTTTGCACCGCAAGAGCGGCTGCCAGTCCGAAGGGTCGTGCGATGATCGAGCTTACAATCCTCATGCCCTGCCTCAACGAGGCGGAGACCCTGGCGTCCTGCATTGAAAAGGCCAAGGGGTTTCTGGCGCGCACCGGCATCAGGGGCGAGGTCCTGATCTCGGACAACGGATCGACCGATGGCAGCCGCGAGATTGCCGAACGTCATGGGGCAAGGGTCGTGCTTGCGCCGCGCCGCGGGAATGGAATTGCGCTGTCGACTGGCATCGCTGCGGCGCGGGGCCGCTTCGTCATCATGGGCGACAGTGACGATTCCTATGATTTCTCGCGGCTGGATGCCTTTGTCGAGGCGTTGCGCGGCGGCGCTGATCTGGTGATGGGAAACCGCTTTCGCGGCGGGATCGAGCCGGGGGCGATGCCGTTCCTGCATCGCTACCTTGGCAACCCGGTGCTGTCCTTCACCGGGCGCGTGCTGTACGATGCCCCGGTCGGCGATTTCCAGTGTGGCCTGCGCGGGTTCGTGCGCGACAAGATCCTTGGCCTGAACCTGATCACCGAGCAGCTGGAGTTCTGCCCCGAGATGGTCATGCGGGCCGCGCTGGCCGGCTTGAAGATCGTCGAGGTGCCGACGACCCTCAAGCCCGACGGGCGGTCGCGCAAGCCGCATCTGCGGACCTGGCATGATGGGTGGCGGCACCTGAAACTTCTGCTGACCTTCGCCCCGTTCAGCATGTTTCTGTATCCGGGCCTGGTCCTTCTGGCCCTTGGCGGCCTGTTGTTCCTGCCCCTGCTGTTCGGGCCGGTTGCCCTTGGGCAGATCACGCTTGACACCGGCGCGATGATCTTTGCGGCGACGTTCATCATCACAGGCTTCCAGCTGATCTGGTTCCACGCGCTTGCGCGGCTGTTCGCGGTGCGGATGAATCTGCTGCCGACCTCGGCCCGGTTCGAGGCATTGCGCGCGCGGCTTTCGGTCGAGATCGCCTGCCAGGTCGGTGCGATCTTCCTGTTCATGGCGGTGATCGCGACCGCAAGTTCCGTCGGCTTCTGGGCCTGGAACGGTTTCGGGCCGATGGACCCGTCGGCAATGACGCGCGTCGCGTCGCTTGTCGCGGTGCTGGGGGCGCTTGGCATGCAGTCGGTGACGAACGGCTTTCTGTGGGGCCTGCTAAGCCAGAGAGCCCCGGCCGAAATACCCGCCGCCTACACGGACGGGCTCGCCGCCGCCCCGACGCACAATAGCTGAAGCGCGGGCTGGCGAGGGCGACCCCCCGCCAGCGTCGCCGATCCGGTCAGTAGCGGTAGTGTTCCGACTTGAACGGGCCTTCGGGTTTCACGCCGATATAGTCGGCCTGTTCGCGACGCAGTTCGGTCAGCTTGACCCCAATCTTCTTCAGGTGGAGCCTGGCGACCTTTTCGTCCAGCGCCTTGGGCAGGATGTAGACGCCCGGCGCGTAATCCTGGCCCTTGGTCCAGAGCTCGATCTGGGCGAGGACCTGGTTGGTGAAGCTGGCCGACATGACAAAGGACGGATGACCCGTGGCGTTGCCAAGGTTCAGAAGACGGCCTTCGGACAACAGGATGATCCGGTTGCCCGAAGGCATCTCGATCATGTCGACCTGGTCCTTGATGTTGGTCCACTTGTGGTTGCGCAGGCTGGCCACCTGGATTTCGTTGTCGAAATGGCCGATGTTGCCGACGATGGCCATGTCCTTCATCGCGCGCAGATGCTCGATGCGGATGACGTCGCGGTTGCCGGTGGTGGTGATGAAGATATCGGCGGTTGCCACCTCGTCTTCCAGCAGGGTCACCTCGTAGCCGTCCATCGCGGCTTGCAGGGCGCAGATCGGGTCGACCTCGGTCACCTTCACCCGCGCCCCGGCCCCGCGCAGCGACGCGGCCGAGCCTTTGCCCACGTCGCCGTAGCCGCAGACCACGGCGACCTTGCCGGCCATGATCGTGTCGGTCGCGCGGCGGATGCCGTCGACCAGCGATTCCTTGCAGCCGTATTTGTTGTCGAACTTCGACTTGGTGACAGAGTCATTGACGTTGATCGCGGGGAAAGGAAGCTGGCCGGTCTTGTGCAGCTCATACAGGCGGTGAACGCCTGTGGTGGTTTCTTCGCTGACACCCTTGATGGCGGCTTTGGTCCTGGTGAAGAAACCGGGAGTTTCCTTCATCCGCTTGGCGATCTGCTTCTTGATCACCTCCTCCTCCTCGGACTGCGGGACGGGGATGATCTCTTCGCCCGCTTCGGCGCGGGCACCGAGCAGGACGTAGAGCGTGGCATCACCGCCGTCGTCGAGGATCATGTTGGCGCCTTCGGGGAACATGAACGACCGGTCGAGATAATCCCAATGTTCGGTCAGGGTCTGGCCCTTGACGGCGAAGACCGGGATGCCCGCAGCGGCGATGGCGGCGGCGGCGTGATCCTGAGTGGAGAAGATGTTGCAGGACGCCCAGCGCACATCGGCACCCAAGGCGACCAGCGTCTCGATC
>NCDY01000064.1 GCA_002280405.1 Rhodobacterales bacterium 32-66-9
CGTCGAGGGTCGGCAACTTGTGCGGGACGGGCAGGTCGTGACGCTGGACCTGCCCATGGTGCTGGAACAGCAGCGGCGGTTGGCGGGACGGCTGGCGGGATAGCGTCGCGATGTCCGGTCTGGTTGACGTCGGTCTCGAGAACAGGAACGCGACCGGAAACCGGGTGCAGTAGCGATTGGCAGCTGCGGGGGGGGCGCGTCCTGGAATGCCAGCGACTGGACCCGGGGCACGGCCTCGGAGCAGGGCTTCTGCAGCGGGTGCGAGTGAGGTAGAAGGCCCACAGGGAGGCCCGTGATGGACCACAGTTTCGAAGCCCAGCGTCGCGAGACCTATGATACCTTCCGGCAGTCGAAGGGGATCAGCCTGCCGAAGACGGCGGTGGTCGAATATGCCTTCTTCATCGAGGAACTGGACGCCTCGTGGCCGGCGCTGGAGCGGGCCTTGCGGATGGAGGGGTTCCAGACCCGGCGTGCCGACCAGGACACGCTGATCGCGATGATCGGGCCGATCCCGGTGACGGCCGAGGAAGTCTGGAAATACGAGCGGATCGCGACCTCGATCGCCTTGAAACATGATTTCTACCCTGACGGGTGGGAGCTGGCAGAATAGGTGCCACGCGCGGCGCAGGTTTCGGGGCTATTGAAATCAATGGGTTGACCGAGGGTGTTGGCGCGCGCATTACCATTCCAGGCCGGGTTTCTCCATTTCCCAGACCCTTTCCCCCCGCCAGTGGGGCCTGCCGCGTCTGGATGGGCGGGCGTTGTGCGGCTTGGAGGGCCAAATTGAGCGACGTTCGGCGTAAGGCCTCGGCGGTTCGCTGCGCGCAGGAAAATTTGGGTAAAGAGCAATGTGGGTGTCCAGGGTTAACGCGCCCGGCGGCGGCGGTTCCAGGCGCGTAGGCTTTGGTAAGTTCCGCCCGGAAGGAGGCGTACGACCCATGCCTTGATCGATCTCTTCAAGCGGCTTCTGGCAACGTCGAATGCACTTTGTCCAGGGCCGCGACGTCCGAAGCCTGCCGAACCGAGGCTATCCGCGATTTGGCGCTGACGAAGAGCGCGCGCGGCGTAAAAGGTCGCTTCGTCCAAGATCGTTGCGTGTTCGGGCTTGCGCAGATGCACAAAGAATTCAAGGCCGAGTGTTTCGGTGACTTCGATGACCTCAAGGTCGATCAGCCCGAGGAATCGCAAGTCCCAGAGCATGTTTTCCAGCGCGGCACCGAAGGTGACCGTGCAATGCGTATCCATGTATTCCTGCGGTTCGCTGGTGCGTTTCAAGTATTCCGCAAAGCTGGCGCGGAGATCATTCTGTGGCTTGAAACCGCGGGGGTCGTCGAAGGTTATGTCGCACCCGGTATGCGGGACGCCGAAATGGAAATACTCGGCGACATTGGACCGCAGGTCGAAGATGGTTTCCGGCGAAGGCTGGTTGAGCCCGCGATGGTAGGCTGAAAGCCAGTCCGCAAGCCGGGTTGGCATGCGGAAATGGTCGAAGCAGGCCCGACCATCGGGGACCGCCATACTGACCACACCGCCCGGAGCCAAGGCAACCGAGCAGCCCTGAAGAAACCGGATCGGGTTCGGCAAATGCTCGAAATTGTGCGAGGAGACGATGTATCGGAATTGCCCCGCGCGCCCCATTGCAGTTACCGCTTCACCAATCCCGCAGGCGTCGGCCACGATATCGACGTCTTCGATTTCAGCGATCCGGGCTGCTGGAACGTATCGGTCCTTTGCTGCGTTCGCCCGGAGCGTATCCGTTGGAAAGACGTCGAGCGTGAGCACCGGATGCCCGTCCCGCTTTGCAACCGCCGGGTTGAAGTAGGGCGCGACCTCGATCCCGTGTGCCGAAAGATCAATATGTTTCAGCAACAAAGACTTTCGCACGGCTCCGCTCCTTCAACACAGCCTGACGGCAGTCTTCCGCCGGACGCTTTGCCCGCGGTTGATAGGTCGGGAGGGCTGAAAGATCAACCTCGGCGTCGGCCACCCACCCAGACCTCGGCCACCGCGCGGTCATCGCCCATCATGATGGTGGGAAACACGGCCTGCCAGAGGTTTTCGGCGCGGCGGGTGGCCTGTTCGATGGCGGGGGTGGAGGCGAGGTCGATGACGACGAGGTCCGCCTCCATCCCCGGGGCGATGGTGCCGATCCGATCCTCGCAGCGCAGCGCGCGGGCGGAACCTTGCGTGGCAAGCCACCAGAGCTGCGCAGGGTGGAGCGACTGGCCGCGCAGCTGGGCGACCTCATAGGCGGCAGCCATCGTGCGGAGCATCGAGAAGTTCGAACCGCCGCCGGTGTCGGTGGCGAGGCCCACGCGAAGATGATGGGCGAGGGTCATGTCGAAAAGGCCGGAGCCGATGAACGTGTTCGAGGTCGGGCAGTGGACGAGGCTCGCCCCGGCTTCGATCAGGCGGGCACGCTCGCGGTCGGACAGGTGAATGGCGTGGCCATAGACCGCACCTTCGCGGAGCAGGCCCTGCGCCTCGTAGGTATCAAGGTAGTCGCGCGACTGCGGGAAAAGGTCGCGGACCCAGGCGATCTCGTCCGTCTGTTCGCAGAGGTGGGTCTGCATCAGGCAATCGGGATGCTCGTGCCAGAGCTGACCGAGGGCGTGAAGCTGTTCGGGGGTCGAAGTGGGCGAAAAGCGGGGGGTGATGACGTAGGCCAGACGGTCGCGCCCGTGCCACTTTTCCAGCAGGGCTTTGCTGTCGTCGTAGGCCGAGCGGGCAGAGTCGCGCAGGCCGTCGGGGGCGTTGCGGTCCATGCAGGTCTTGCCGGCAAACAGGCGCATCCCGCGCGTTCGGGCGGCGGAAAAGATCGCGTCCACGCTGGCCGGATGGATCGTCGCGTAGGTTGAGACAGTGGTTGTGCCACGGGCCAGGACGAGGTCGAGATAGCGGTTCGCGATCTCTTCGGCATAGGCCGGATCGGCAAAGCGCATCTCTTCGGGAAAGGTATAGGTGTTCAGCCAGTCGATCAGCCGCTTGCCCCATGAGGCGATGATCGCGGTCTGGGGATAATGCACATGGGCGTCGATGAAACCCGCCGAAACGAGTTTGGACCCGTGGTCGTGCACGCGCGCCCGGGGATATCGGGCGCGCAGATCGGCAGCCTGGCCGACAGCGGCGATGTGGGGGCCTTCGACGGCCACGGCACCGTCAGTGATGACGCGCGCGGCGGAAGGCCCTTCGGCGAAGGGGTCACCGGTGTAGCTGAGGACTTGGCCCAGGATCAGATCGGTCATGCGGCACCCCGTGAACCGGTGCAGCCTAGAGGGTTTCCGCCCGGCGGTAAATTTTCCAGCTGCTGATCCTGACTTGAAACTGTTTCGCAAAAGCGCGAAGGCGCAGGATAAGGGCGTCGGGCTTTGCCGTCGCTGGAAAAGCGGACTAGGCTTGGTCCAAGCGAAGGGGAGCCCATGGCGGAAACGATCAGAAACGCAGCCGAAGGGCTGGACGCCGGGCTTGTGGAAGCGACGCTGGATGCGGCCCGTGCCGGGGATGCGGCGCGGGTCGAGGCGCTGCTGGATCAGGTCCACCCTGCGGACGTGGCCGACCTTCTGGAACAGGTCAGCGAGAGCGACCGCGACGCGCTCCTGGCGATGGGCTCGGCGGTCATCGACGGCGAAGTGCTGTCCGAGATCAGCGATGCGATCCGTGAGGATGTGCTGGACGCGCTGACCGATGACGTGGTCGCGGACGCCTTGCGCGAGCTGGATTCGGATGACCTTGTCGACATCGTCGAGGATCTGGAGGCTGAGGACCAGGGCCGCCTTCTGGGGGCGATGGATGCAGCCGACCGGGTCGCGGTGGAGCAGGCGCTGGCCTGGCCGGAGCATTCCGCCGGTCGATTGATGCAGCGCGAGCTGGTGGTGGCGCCCGAACATTGGACCGTCGGTGAAGCCATTGATTTTCTGAGAAAATCATCGCATCTTCCGGATCAGTTCTATCATGTGATCCTGGTCGATCCGAAAATGTCGCCCGTCGGCTATGTCACCTTGGGGCGGGTCTTGTCCTCGGCCCGGAATGTGGCGCTGAAGGCGATCATCGAGGACAGTTTTCGCACGGTGAAGGCGACCGATGAAGAGGCCGACGTCGCCTATATCTTCAACCAGTATCACCTGATTTCCTGCCCCGTCGTCGACGGCTCGGGCCGGTTGGTGGGGGTGATCACCATCGACGATGCGATGAACGTGCTGGACGAGGAGCACGAGGAGGACATGTTGCGTCTGGCCGGTGTCGGCGACGAGGCGGATGTCAGCGACGGGCCGGTCGAGACGGTGAAGCAGCGGCTGCCGTGGCTGGTGGTGAACCTGTTCACGGCGTCCTTGTCGGCGCTGGTGATCAGCCAGTTCCAGAACACGATCGCGACGCTGGTGGCCTTGGCGGCGCTGATGCCGATTGTGGCCTCGACCGGCGGGATCGCGGGCACGCAGTCGCTGGCGGTGGCGGTGCGGGCGTTGGCGACGCGCGATCTGACGCGGGCCAATGCAGGGCGGGTGGTGCGGCGGGAACTGCTCGCGGGGCTGATGAACGGGGTCAGCCTGGCGCTGATCCTGGGGGTGGCGGGGGTGCTGATCTTTGGCGACTGGCATCTGGGGGCGGTGCTGGGCCTGGCGATGATCGTGAACCAGATCGTGGCGGCCTTGGGCGGGGTGCTGGTGCCCCTGACGCTGGAGCGGATGGGGCTGGACCCGGCCTTGGCGTCGGGGACGTTCGTCACCACACTGACCGATGTGATGGGCTTCTTTGCCTTTCTGGGGCTGGCGACGGTGATGCTGACATGACGGATGTGAAGGCATTGGCGAGAGCGGCGGCCTTTGCGCGGCGGGCAGGGGCTTTTGCGGCGGGTCAGGGGCAGGCGGCGGAGATCCTTGCGGATTTCCTCGCCGCCCATCGGGGGCGCGTGCTGTCGGGCTATATGCCGATGCGGACCGAGATCGATCCCTTGCCGGCGATGGCGGCGCATCAGGGGCCGGTCGGGGTGCCGGTGATCATTGCGAAGGCGACGCCGCTCCGGTTCCGGGAATGGTCGCCGGGCTGCAGGCTGGTCGAGGGCGCGTTCAAGGCGCTGATCCCGGCAGAGGGGGCCTGGGTTGAACCGGAGGTGCTGATCGTGCCGCTGCTGGCCTTTGACGCGCGCGGCTACCGCTTGGGCTATGGCGGGGGGTTCTACGACCGGACGCTGGCGGGGTTGCGGGCGCGGGGGCAAGTGCTGGCGGTGGGGTTCGCCTTTGCGGCGCAGGAGGTGGCGAAAGTGCCGACGGATGCCTTCGATCAGCGGCTGGATGCGGTGGTGACGGAAAACGGCGTCACGGTCTTCGCGTGACGCCAAAGACTTTCATGAAAGAATCTTGTCAAGTTCCTTGCCCAAGGAATCTGGGTCGCTTCGATCAGTGCGAAATCTCTTCCTGGCGGACGAACATGTTGCCCCAGGCGCGGTCGATCAGTTCGGGGGTCATCTGGTAGGGGATGTTCTCGAACTCGCAGACCGCGATCATCTGGTCGATCAGGTAGACCGGCTGGTAGTTCGCGTAGTTGTTGGCGATGGTCGGGAACTTGACTTTCATCAGATGCATGAGGGCGGTTTCGTCCAGCGGCATCTTCTTCTTCCGTGCGACCATGGCGAAGATCTTCAGGAAGTTCTCCTGGCTTGGGCCGTCGATCTTGATCTTGAAGAAGATCCGCCGCAGCGCCGCCCCGTCGAAGATCTGGTTCGGGTGGAAGTTGGTCGAGAAGATCACCAGCGTGTCGAAGGGCACGGTGAATTTCTCACCCGACTGCAGGGCAAGGATGTCGCGGGATTCCTCAAGGGGCACGATCCAGCGGTTGACGATCTTCTGCGGCGGTTCAGCCTGGCGGCCAAGGTCGTCGATGATGAAGATGCCGCCGGTGGCTTTCAGCTGCAAGGGCGCCTGATAGGTGCGGGCGGTGGGGTTGTAGGTGAGGTCAAGCATGTCGAGGCTGAGCTCGCCGCCGGTGATGACCGAGGGGCGCTCGCAATAGACGTAGCGGTTGTCGAAGCGGTTCGAGGTGCGGCGGAGCGAATTCGGGTCGTCCACGGCCGCCTCGGCGGCGGAATGGACGATCGGGTCATAGACCGAAATGATCTGGCCGGAATATTCGATGGCGCGGGGCACATAGACCTTGTCACCAAGCGCGGCGCGGATCCCGTGGCTGATCGAGGATTTTCCGTTGCCGGGCGGGCCATAAAGCAGGATCGAGCGGCCCGAGGTCACGGCCGGCCCGAGATTGTCGATCAGGTCGGGCGGCAGGATCAGATGGCCCATGCCGGACATCAGCTGCTCGCGGTTCAGGCGGATGTCACGGACCGACTGGCGCTTGATCTGCACGGAATACTGGTCCAGCGGCACCGGCAGCGCGCCGTAGTATTCCGACTGCGACAGGGCGTCCAGCGCGCGCGCCTTGCCGGCGTCGGTCAGCTCATAGCCCATTTCGGTGCCGGAGGTGGCATGCATCGTGCCCATTGCCGTCAGCAGCTTCTGGGTCCGCGCAAGGTCGATCAGCTCTTGCGTCAGCGGAACCGGCAGGCAGATGACCTTGGACAGGACCGAGACCTGCGACTGGTTGGTGCGGAACATCGACTTCAACAGGACGTCGCGCATCATGATGATCGACAAGCCGGTATCTTCCAGCGAGCGTGGCGAGGGCGGCGGTTGCACGCCCGATACCGGGGCCTCAGCGTTCATCGGCAAGCTCCGTAGACAATCCAGCGAAGATCAGCGGATTGAGTCGTAAACGTGACTTGTGTCAGCCCTGTGGCCAGATGGCGGCAAGAAGGTAGAAGATGACGATCGACGACAGTGCCAGGCCAAAGGGAAAATAGCGCCGCTTGGTCCAGCTTTCCCAGTCCGGCGTGGCGTTCCTGACGAAGGGAAGGCTGCGCAGGAAGCGATGAAGGGCGAATGAACCGATCATGCTGACAAAGATGATCAGCAGGATTTCCCCGATATTGCCACCGACGAAAACCCCGGCGATGGCGGCTGCGAACTTGGCGTCGCCGGCCCCGAATGTCCCGGTGAGATACAGCAGAAAGCCCGCGACGAAGACGATGGCCATCAGCGCAAAGCCCCAGGCCCAGACCGTCAGGGTCGGTGCCACATACCAGCCGAGAAGCGGCCAGACCGCCGCCATTGCCAGGACGGAAGCATTGGGGATCTTCATCCGCTTCAGGTCCGACAGCGCCGCCCAGATCGCGATGGGCAGCACCGGGACCAGAAGGATCATCGCGTCGGTCGGCTGTAGACTCGGCTCAAGCATCAGCTTTTCACATTGGCATCAAGGGCTTCAAGACTGCGCACAGCGGCCTCGAAATACTGCGGGTTGGTTTCGATGGCCTGGTTCAAGAGGCCCTTGCCGACCGTGACATCGCCTTGCTTGATCGCGGCGAGGGCCATCGAGTACAGCAGTTCGGCCCGTTCGACCTGGGTCATCCGCACCACCGGCAGATCATACTTGCGCTGGGCCGCGCGGGCGAGGACCAGGTTGTTCTTCGCGGTGAAGAGCGAAGGATCGTAGGTCAGCGCCTCCATGAACAGCTTTTCCGCCCCCGGCGCGTCGCCACGGGTCAGCTTGGAAAAGCCCCAGTTGTTCAACACCCCGGATGGCGTCGTGGTCAGACCGGCGGCGATTTCGTAGAAGCTGTCGGCCTTTTTCCAGTTCTTGTCGCTGTCGGCCACCATCGCCTCAAGCCGGTAGCGGTCGAAGCTTTCGAAGGTCGGCGGTATCTGGTTCAGTTCGGCCTTGGCTTCCGGCCACTGGTTCGAGCGGATCAGGGCATCGGCAAGCATGACCCGGTCTTCCGGGGTCGCATCGGGATGGGCGACGGCCTGACGCCAGACCTGCGCCGCCTCGGTCGGTTTCTGCGCCCGCGCCAGCGAGCGGGCAAGGCCGCGCATCAGGTCGATCCGGTCGGGGTTCTGCTGCAGGGTGCGGGTGAAGTAGTTGACCGCCTCATTCGGGTCGGCCACCGAAAGCATCACGTCGTTGAGGTTGGATTCGTCGATGACATTGACGTCCTTGAGCGCCCTCTGGACCTGAGCGTCGGACCCTTTCTGACAGGCCGAAAGGGCGACTGCGCCGGAAAGGCACAGCACTGCAAAAGCCGGATGGCGCATGTTCAGCGTCCTTTTTGTTGACTGCCCGTATCGTGTCGTGACGCGCCGCCGCCTAGGGATCGGAAAGAAGGACGAACTTGCCCTTTTCCTGCCGGACCAGGCGGAAACCGCCAGCTGCCTTTACTTGCTGCGGATCATACACATTCGCCTCGCTTTGAGCGATAGCGAGCATCAGATTTTCGCGGATCGAGTCCGTTTGGCCACTATCCAGCGCGAAGGCCTTCTGGAAATAGACCCGGGCCTCGCCGCTCTTGCCCTGTTCCATCATCACCACGCCCATGTTGTTCAGGGCGGGGACAAAGTTGGGATCCAGCTCCAGCGCGCGCGCGAGCATCTTTTCGGCCTGGCCAAGGCGCCCGAGCGCGAGATTGGCAGAGCCGATGGCCGAAAGGACATCGGCGTTTATGCCGATTTCGCCCGCGCCGCGAAGATAGGCCTTGAGGGCAAGCTCAGGCTCGCCCGCGGCCATCAGGCGGTGGCCGACGGTCATGCCGTCGACGCCCTTCCCGCGTGCATCGACCCCGAAGGGCTGGTTCCTGCTGACATCCTTGGCCGCCTGGCAGCCGGCCAACAGGACGGCCGAACACAACGTCAGAATGACTGCCTTGCGCAAGCCTCGTCCCGTCCGGTTTCAGAGGCCGCTCGCCAGCTGGCCCAGCATGGTCACCATTCCATAGATGGAAGGCCCGATCAGGATGACCAGAAGCGGCGGAACTGTAAACAGCATTGTGCCCAGGGTGAGTTTCGTCGGCAACATGTTGGCCTTTTCCTCGGCCCGCATGATGCGCTTGTCCCGCATGTCGGCGGAATAGACCCGCAGCGCATCGGCGACCGAGGTGCCGAAAGTCGCGGACTGGATGATCGTGGTGACAAAGGAGGCAACGTCCGGGACGCCGACCCGTTCGGCCATGTCCTTCAGGACCGAGATCCGTTCCTTGCCGGCCTTGACCTCTTGCGCGACCATGTCGAATTCGTCGGCAAGGGCCGGGTAGCCCGCCCGGCTTTCCTTGCCGACGCGGATGATCGACTGGTCCAGCGACTGGCCCGCCTCGACACAGACCAGCATCAGGTCAAGCGCATCGGGGAAGCCCTGGATGATCTCGGTCTTGCGCTGCTCCACCCGCTTGTTCACCCAGTAGCGCGGGATGTAGTAGCCGACGGCGCAAGGCAGGAGGCTGTACAGGAGAAGGTCGGTCATCGTCATTTCCTGCGAGAACGACTTGACCAGCGCGACGAGCAGCCCGCCGATAAGGAACAGGATGGCCAGCAGGAACTGGATGGCGTGGAACATCCGGACGGCGTTCTTGCCCGAATATCCCGCCCGCAGCATGGTGAGCTTGGCGGCAGACAGCTCTTCCTTCTTCTGCGGTTCCAGGAACTGGGCGAACTTCTCAAGCTTGTCGACCCGGTCGGTCTTGCGCAGCGCGCGCTTCTTGTCGTTGGCGGCCTTCGGCGCCTGGTCCTTCAGCTCGCGAAAGCGGTCGCGCTGGCGCTTCATCACGATGGGAAGGGCCATCAGGATCAGCAGCAGCCCGAGAAGCCCGACGGCCAGAAGCGGGGCCATCGGACCGAAGCGGTCGGTCATGCCCGACATGAGATTGGCGAAGAAATCCATATCCGACCTACACTTTGATGTTGGTCATCACCTTCATGTAGATGATGTTGATGATGAGGAAGGTGACGACAAAGAGCGCGGCCGGAATATAGGCCGAGGTTTCCTTGACCCCGTCGTAATAGTCGGGCTGGACCACATTGATCATGACCAGCGCGGCGATGGGGAAGCCCGAAAGGAACATGCCGGACCATTTGGCCTCGGCGGTGATGGCGCGGACCCGGCGGAACAGCTTGAACCTGGCGCGGACGACCTTGGAGAGGCCCTCGAGGATCTCGGCCAGGTTGCCGCCCGATTGCTGCTGGATCGACACGGCAACGGCAAGGAAGCGCAGATCCTGGCTGTCCATGCGTTCGGCGAAGGCCTTCAGCGATTCCGCGATGTCGCGACCATAGGCGGCTTCATCCGAGATGACGCCGAACTCGGATCCCAGCGGGTCGGGAATCTCCTTGGCAACAATGCCGATTGCGGTGGAAAACGGATGGCCGACCCGAAGCGAGCGGACCATGAGCTCGATGGAATCGGGCAACTGCTCTTCCAGAAGGCCCATGCGCTTTTTCGCGGTGCGGTTGACCCAGACGAAGACCCCGCCCACCCCCATCGCGATGCCGACCACCACGCGCAGACCGATATCGGCGCCGGTGAACACCGAAAGCATCAGAAAGGCGAAGACCGACAGAAGCGCCATGATCCCGATCAGGGCCTGGGGCGAGAAGGCGATGTTCGCCCGCTGCGCCTTCTTGGCGAGAACGGAATAGAGCGGGATGTTCTTCGCGTTCAGGTGCTGGTTCATCTCCTTGCGAAGCTGCTCCAGGACCTGTTCGCGGTTCGCGTTCTTTTCCAGCAGCGTCAGGCGACGGCTGACGCGACTGTTCAGGCTGATCGATTTGCCGAAAACGATCAGGTAGATCCCGTTGACGATCACCACGACCGCCACGAAGATCATCAGGTAGATTAGGGGTGCGGTGCTGATCTGCATGGCGGTCAGATGGTAGGTTCGTAGATCGAGGCCGGCAGATCGAAGCCCCATTGCCGGAAGCGGTCAGAAAAGGCCGAGCGGATGCCGGTCGCGTTGAAGCGGCCGATGATCTTGCCCGAAGGCTCGACCCCCAGACGTTCGAAACGGAAGACTTCCTGCATCGAGATGACCTCGCCTTCCATGCCGGTGATTTCGGTCACCGAAGTCATGCGGCGCGTCCCGTCCTGCAGACGGCTGGCCTGCACCATCAAGTTGACGGCCGAGGCGATCTGGCTGCGCACGGCCTTCAGCGGCATCTCGATCCCGGCCATGGCGACCATGTTTTCCAGACGGCTGATCGCGTCGCGCGGGTTGTTGGCGTGGATCGTGGTCATCGAGCCGTCGTGGCCGGTGTTCATGGCCTGGAGCATGTCGATGACTTCCTCACCCCGGGTTTCCCCCACGATGATGCGGTCAGGACGCATACGAAGCGCGTTGCGCAGACAGTCGCGCTGGGTCACGGCGCCCTTGCCTTCGACGTTCGGCGGACGGCTTTCCATCCGGCCCACATGGACCTGCTGCAGCTGA
>NCDY01000065.1 GCA_002280405.1 Rhodobacterales bacterium 32-66-9
ATTGTCGCAGTTCCGGCAAGAAATGTTCGTAAAGTGCAAAAATCAGCCGCGGCTGTTCTGCTTCATCAGCCGGGCCTTGTCACGCTCCCAGTCGCGCTTTGCCGAGGTCTCGCGCTTGTCGGCCAGCTTCTTGCCCTTGGCGATCCCGAGCTTCAGCTTCACGATGCCGCGGTCGTTGAAATACATCTTCATCGGCACGATTGTCATGCCCTCGCGGCCCACGGCTGACCAGAGCCGGCTGAGTTCCTTCTTGGAAACCAGCAGCTTGCGGCGGCGACGTTCGTCATGGCCGAAGGTCTTGGCCTGCAGATAGGGCGCGATATAGCCGTTGATCAGCCACAGCTCGCCGCCTTCCACAGAGGCATAGCTCTCCGCGATGTTCGAGCCACCCTGCCGCAGGCTTTTCACCTCTGACCCGAACAGCATGATCCCGGCCTCAAGATCGCTCTCGATGCTGTAATCGAACCGCGCCCGCCGGTTCTCGGCGATCAGCTTGGAATTGGGATCGGATTTGGCAACCATGGCCTGCGTGAGATAAGGTCTGTCAGCCGGTTAGTCCATAAGCCTTGACCGCATTCCGGCGCTTCCCGCGGATGGGCAGGGCGGATCAGCCCTTCAACTCACTGGTGATCCGCACCGGCCCCGCCGTGCCCTTCAGCTTGGCCCGGTAGATCACCACCCCCTCGGCCACCCGCATGACATAGGTCCGCGTCTCGGTGAAGGGGATCGTCTCGATCCAGTCGATCACGTCCACATCCGGACGCCTCGGGTCACCGAACTCGCCGATCCAGCGGCGCGGACGACCGGGGCCTGCGTTGTAGCCCGAGGCGATGAGGGCGATCGAGGGCCCGAATTCATCGGCCATGTCGGCAAGATAGGCCGCCCCCATCGCGACGTTATAGGCCGGGTCGCTGAAAAGCCTGGCCGCGTCAAAGGGTTTGCCCAGCTTCCCGGCCATCAGCTTTGCGGTGCCCGGCAGCACCTGCATCAGCCCCCGCGCATCGGCCGGGGACCGCGCGGCAGGATCGAACTCGCTTTCCCGGCGCGCAATGGACAGGGCCAGCGCGCGGCTGACATTCAGGCCGTCCGGCACGAAATCCGGCACCGGATAATAGGCGTGCGGCAGGATCAGGCCGCGTTCGGCGGCCGCCTTGGCGATCACGACGGCCAGATGCGGTTCGCCCCAGTCAAGCGCCATGTCCGCCATCTGGGCGATCCCGGTCGCGTCCTGGCTTTCGCCGAGTTGCAGGAAGAATCGCTTGGCCAGCGTCCGGTCCCCTGCCTTCAGCAGCAGTTTGACCGCGGCAAGGACCGAGGACTGGGTAAAGCCCGCCGCGCGCCAGTCAGGTGTCGCGGGCCGTGTCAGCAGCCCCGGGTCGAGGGGCAGGCCAAGCCGTTCCGCCGCCAGAAGCCCGTAGAAGGTCGTCTGATGCACGGCGGCGGCCCTGAAGCTGGCGCTGCCATCCTGCCCGGCTGCTTCCTGCGCGCGTCCGATCCAGTATTGCGCCCGGGCAACGCTGATCGGGGTAGAGACAGCGGCAAGCAGGTTCTGGAAATGCTTCAGCGCCGTCGCCGGATCGTTCAGGCGGCGCAGGGCGATGAAGCCGGACAGAAACTCAAGGTCGGCATAGGCTATGCCACCGCTGTCGGTCGGCAGAAGGTGGTTCGCGGCCACCCGGTAGGCATCCTGTGCCTTGCCGTTGCGCATCAGATAGCGTGCCAGCATTGCCCGGCGTTCGGCCCAGGCTTCCGGTCGGCCAAGACTGTCGGCAGAGTTCGAGCGGTCGAGGATCAGCCCCTGCGCCTCGTCATACAGCTCTTTCTTCATGCGCCAGACGAAGCGGTCATAGGCCAGGCCGGGGTCGGATGCCCGCGCTTTCGGCACGGCACCGATCAGCGCCGTGACGCTCTTGTCATCCGTCTGCAGCGCAAGCCGCGCCCGTGCCAGCGCGCGCAGGTCTTCCGGCACGCGGGGCAGCATCCGCTCGGCCTCCTTTGCACGGCCCTCCCACAGCAGGTTGCCCAGCCGCAATTCATGCACGAAGCCGACCGCTTCGGGCAAAAGGGCGATCAGCGCCGTTTCGTCCTCTGCCGAAAACGAAAGCTCTGCCCAGGCCCGCATCGCCTCGGTTTCGGCCTCGGCGGCACGTCCCTGGGCCAGCAGGGCCCGGACATAGGCAAGCGCCCCGGCGCCTGTCTCGGGTTGGCCTGCCTTGAACCAGGCGATCACCCGCGCCGGGTCGTCGGACCGCGCCACGGCTTCCTCGCCCTTCTCGCGCAGAAGCGGCAGGCCGGGCCAGTCGGGTCGGCGGGCGAGGAAGTCCTCATACTCGCCCAGCCGCCCCTCGCCCGCCCGCAGGCGCTGCCATTCGATCACGTCGCGGCCCACGCCGGACGGGGCCACGGCCAGGGCCCCGTCCCAGTCCTTGCCCGCCGCAAGCTCCAGCGCGGTGCGCATCGCCCTGTCGGTATCTGCCCGGCCCGGGTTCGCCTGGATGGCCGCAGCCAGAACCAGCGCCAGGATCATCATTTTCTTGCCTGTCATGCGGACGAATCTGCCTGACTGCGGGCCCGTCCACAACCCACGACTGCGTCAACGCGCAAGACTTGGCTTTGGTCCCTTCTGCCGCTAAGAGGAACGCGCTTTCGGGCAATCCCGCCCTGCACAGGAGAAGCGTCATGATCAGAGGGTCCCTTCCTGCCCTGGTGACGCCGTTCAAGAACGGCGAACTGGATCTGGTGACGCTGAAGAAGCTCGTCGATTGGCATATCGCCGAGGGGTCGCACGGGCTGGTTCCGGTGGGGACCACGGGGGAAAGCCCGACGCTGAGCCATGCCGAACATCAGCGGGTGATCGAGGAGGTGGTGACCATCGCCGCAGGCCGGGTGCCGGTGATCGCCGGGGCAGGGTCGAACAACACGGTCGAAGGCATCAGCCTGATACGCCACGCCGAAAAGGTCGGGGCCACGGCGGCACTGGTCGTGACGCCCTATTACAACAAGCCGACCCAGGCCGGTCTGATCGCGCATTACACCGCGCTGCACGACTGCTGCCGGTTGCCGATCGTGATCTACAACATTCCGGGCCGCTCGGTCGTGGACATGCTGCCCGACACGATGGGCACACTGGCCAAACTGCCCCGGATCATCGGCGTCAAGGACGCGACCGGCAAGATCGAGCGCGTGAGCCAGCAGCGCGCCGCCTGCGGGGCCGACTTCATCCAGCTGTCGGGTGAGGATGCGACGGCGCTTGGCTTCAACGCGCATGGCGGCGTGGGCTGCATCTCGGTCACGGCAAACGTCGCCCCGCGCCTCTGCGCCGAGTTCCAGGAGGCGACCCTGCGCGGCGACTATGCCAAAGCCCTGGACTATCAGGACAGGCTGATGCCGCTGCACGAGGCGATCTTCATCGAGCCCGGGCTGGTGGGCGCCAAGTACGGGCTGTCGCTGCTTGGGCTTTGCTCTGAAGAAGTGCGCCTGCCGCTGGTTGGCTTGACCGACGGCACCAAGGCCAGGATCAAGGCGGCGATGAAGCACGCCGGGCTGATCTGAGGCCAAATTCCTTCGAAGGAATTTTCAAATCTTTTCGAAAAGATTTGCGCCCTGCCCGACTGGCGGGGCGCTTGTCATTTCCGCCCCGCCCGATCAAGGTCCGGCCATGCGATCCTCCAAGACCATCCATGTCATCTCTGCCCATGCCGAGGGCGAGGTCGGCGATGTCATCGTCGGTGGCGTCGCCCCTCCGCCCGGCGCGACGCTCTGGGACATGCGCGAGACGCTCTGGCGTGACCAGACCCTGCGGAACTTCGTCCTGAACGAACCCCGCGGCGGCGTCTTCCGGCATGTGAACCTGCTCGTGCCGCCCAAGGATCCGCGCGCGCAGATGGGCTTCATCATCATGGAGCCCGAGGACAACCCGCCGATGTCCGGCTCGAACGCGATCTCGGTGGCGACTGTGCTGCTCGACTCAGGCATCCTGCCGATGACCGAACCCGTGACCGAGCTGACACTCGAGGCGCCGGGGGGGCTGGTGACGGTCCGCGCCGACTGCCGGGACGGCAAGGCGCAGCGGATCCATGTCCGCAACCTGCCCTCCTTCGCCGACCGGCTCGGCGTTCCGCTCGATGTCCCCGGCCTCGGCCGGATCACGGTGGACACCGCCTATGGGGGCGACAGCTTTGTCGTGGTGGACGCCGCAGCGCTTGGCTTTACCCATTCCCCGGATGAAGCCCATGCGATGGCGAAACTCGGGGTCCAGATCACCTCGGCGGCCGATGCGCAGCTTGGCTTTCACCACCCCGAAAACCCGGACTGGCGGCACTTCTCGTTCTGCCTTTTCGCCGGACCTCTCACGACAGTCACCGGCGGGTGGGAAACGAAACACGCCGTCTCGATCCGCCCCGGCAAGATCGACCGCTCGCCCACCGGCACTGCCGTTTCCGCGCGGCTTGCGATCCTGGCCGCACGGGGCCAGATCGGGCCGGGCGAGGTGCTCTGTGCCAGGTCGCTGATCGGCAGCACGTTCGAGGGCCGGATCGTCGGGGCGGCGAGGGTGGGCGAGCGGGATGCGATCCTGCCCGAGATATCCGGCCGCGCCTGGATCACCGGCACGCACCAGCACATGCTCGACCCTGCCGATCCCTGGCCGCAGGGCTACCGGCTCTCGGACACCTGGGGTGCGAGGTGACGCTCAGCGCGCCCTTCGGGCACTATGCGCCGACCTTCACCGACGAATGCCCGAAAGGCGTGAGGAGGGCCGCGTGTCCCTGACCGACAACCACCGCGGCGCGGTTTACATGACCGGCTCGATGGCCGGTTTCGCCGTCGAGGATGTCTTCGTCAAGGCCGCCGCCCGCGGGCTGCCGCTGGGCCAGGTCCTGCTGACGATCGGCCTTCTGGGCATGGTGACCTTCGCCGCCATGGCCGCCCGCCGCGGCGAGGCGTTGCTGCCACCTGCCTTCCGGTCGCGCCCGATGCTGATCCGCTGCGGGTTCGAGATCACCGGCCGACTGTTCTATGGCCTGGCGATCACCCTCACCGCGCTGTCCACCACTTCGGCGATCCTGCAGGCGACGCCGCTGGTGGTGGTCGCCGGGGCTGCCCTCGTCTTCGGCGAGAAGGTCAGCCCGCAGCGGTGGCTGGCTGTCCTTGCAGGTTTCGCCGGCGTCCTGGTCATCCTGCGGCCGGGCTCGGACTTTTCGTCCCTGTCGCTGCTGGCCGTCGTGGGTCTGCTTGGCTTTGCCGGACGCGACCTTGCCACCCGCGCCGCGCCGCACGGCCTGTCGAACCGCCAGCTCGGGGCACTGGGCTTTGCCATGCTGGCGACGGCGGGGGCGATCCTGCTGGCCGTCAGCGGCGGCGCGCGCATGCCCACCGGCCTTGGGCTCGCCCACCTTGCCGGCGGGACGGTGTTCGGCATGGCGGGGTACCATGCCCTGACCCATGCGATGCGGACGGGAGAGGTCTCGGCCGTCACGCCGTTCCGCTATACGCGGCTGGTCTTCGCGCTGGTCCTTGCGATGGCGCTGTTCGGCGAACGCCCCGACCTCGCCACCTGGATCGGCGCCGGGCTGGTCGTAGGTTCCGGCCTCTTCGCGCTGACGCGGCGGTAGGGTGGGCGATACCGCCCCCCCTGGATTTCCTCCCGATCAGTTTCGCCTGCCGCATGCTTGCGATGTCGACGAGCCGCCCCTTGCAGACCGCCGCGCCCTTGCCTGCGGCCCCGCCGCCGCAGTCGCAGTCGCCATCTGCCGCGCTGGATGCTGCATCTGCGAAATAATCTTGCGCCGCGGATCGCAACTTGACTTCGCAACTGCAGCAATCGGGCCGCTCATCAAGCCTGACGGCTTTCTTCGCTTGCGTCCCGGCGCGCGGCAGCGAAGAAAGCCGTCAGGCTTGATGAGCGACCGCATGATCACCGTCACCGAAGACCGTTTCCGCCTGGCCCAGGCCTTCACCATCAGCCGAGGCTCGAAGACCGAGGCGCGGGTGCTGACGGTCCGCATCACGCGCGACGGGGTGACGGGTCAAGCCGAATGCGTGCCCTATGCCCGCTATGACGAGACGATCGACAGTGTGCGCGCCCAGATCGAGCGTCTGCCGCCCGACATCACCCGTCAGGCCCTGCAACCGGCGCTGCCCCCCGGCGCTGCCCGCAACGCCGTTGACTGCGCGCTGTGGGATCTTGCGGCCAAGCTGACGGGTCGAAGGGTCTGGAGCCTTGCCGGCCTTCCCGCGCCCGGCCCGGTCGTCACCGCCTTTACCCTCTCGCTCGCCGCGCCCGATGCCATGCAGGCCGCCGCCGCCGCCAATGCCCACCGCCCGATCCTGAAGCTCAAGCTCGGCACACCGGACGACCTGCCCCGCCTGGTCGCTGTCCGCACCGGCGCGCCGGGCGCGAAGATCCTTGTCGATGCCAACGAGGGCTGGACGCCCGAGATCTATCTTGCCCTGCTGCCGTCGCTGCGTCTGGCAGGTGTCGCCCTTGTCGAACAACCCTTCCCCGCGGGGAAGGATTCTGCGCTGGCGGAGCTGCCCCGTCCGATCCCGGTCTGTGCCGATGAATCCTGCTTTGACCGCGCCAGCCTGGCCGGGTTGCAGGGCAAGTATGACGCTGTGAACCTCAAGCTCGACAAGACCGGAGGGCTGACCGAGGCGCTTCTGACCCGCGACCTTGCCCTTCGGATGGGGTTCAAGGTCATGGTCGGCTGCATGGTCGGTTCCTCACTGGCGATGGCCCCCGGCCTGCTGCTGGCGCAGGGGGCGGACTGGACAGACCTTGACGGCCCGCTGCTTCTGGCCGAAGACCGGACACATCCCCTTCGTTACGACGCCGAAGGGGTCCACCCGCCCGAGGCCAAGCTATGGGGATGACTGCATGACCCGCACCGTCTGTGTGAACGGCGACTACCTGCCCGAGGGCGAGGCGAAGGTCTCGGTCTTCGACCGGGGCTTCCTGATGGCGGACGCGGTCTATGAGGTGACCTCGGTGCTGGACGGCAGGCTGATCGACTTCGACGGGCACATGCGGCGGCTGGAGCGGTCGCTGGCCGAGCTGGAGATGACCTGCCCGATGTCCGCGACAGAGCTCTTGACGATGCACCGCGAGCTGGTCCGGCTGAACCGGATCGACCAGGGGATGATCTACCTGCAGGTCACGCGGGGCAATCCGGGGGACCGGTCGTTCCTGTTTCCGGATGCTTCGCTGCCGGGGACGGTGGTGGCCTTCACGCAGGACATTCCGAACCTCGCGGATGCCCCGGCGGCGAAGACCGGGTTCAAGGTGATCACCATTCCGGACCTGCGCTGGGCCCGCGTCGACATCAAGACGGTGCAGCTTCTGTATCCCTCGATGGGGAAGATGGCGGCGAAGCAGGCCGGAGTGGATGACAGCTGGTTCACGGACGCGGCCGGCGCGGTGACCGAGGGCACCTCGAACAACGCCTACATCGTGAAGGGAAACCGGATCATCACCCGCGCGCTGGGGACCGATATCCTGCACGGGATCACCCGGGCGGCGGTGCTGCGGTTCGCGGCCGAGGCGCAGTTTGAAATCGAGGAGCGGGCTTTCACCCCGGCCGAGGCGCAGGGGGCGGACGAGGCGTTCTCGACCGCCGCGTCGATTTTCGTGATGCCGGTGGTCGAGGTCGATGGCAAGCCGGTCGGAACCGGCAAGCCGGGGCCGGTGGCGACCCGTCTGCGCGAGATCTACCTTGACGAGATGCGCAAGGCGGCGATCTGAGGCGACCGCATGACGCTGTACATCGACGCCGATGCCTGCCCGGTGAAGGGTGAGGCGGAAACGGTCGCCACCCGGCACAGGGTGCGGATGGTGGTGGTGTCGAACGGGGGCATCCGCCCCTCGCAGAACCCGCTGGTGGAGAGCGTCTTCGTGTCCAGCGGCCCGGACGAGGCCGACAGGTGGATCGCCGCGGCTTGCGGGCCGGGGGATGTGGTCGTCACCGGCGACATCCCCCTGGCCGCGAAATGCGTGGCGGCGGGGGCCCGCGTGGTCAAGCACAATGGCGAGGAACTGACCGCGGCGAATGTCGGCATGGCGCTGGCGACGCGGGACCTGCTGGCCGACCTGCGATCGGCCGATCCGTTCCGGCACGGGGGCGGGAAGATGTTCGCGAAGGCGGACCGGAGCCGGTTTCTGGATGTGCTGGACCGGGTCTTGCGGCAGGCAGGCAGGCAGGGCCCAGGCTGACGCGCCGGCAAGCGCCGGGAAGCGCGATCCACGGGCAAGGCGCCGTCCTGTCCTGACGCAAGGGACCGCCGCACAATAAGGAATTCCGGGTCAGGGCTGCATGAACCGCCCGGCAGAACGTGAAACGGCGGCCCCCTGCGGGACCGCCGGTTTCGATTTTCGCGACCTTGGCGTCAGTGCAGCCGGGCTTCGACCTGCGCGATGGCGTCGTCGATCGAGGACGACACGCCTTCGGCGGTCATCTGCCTTGCCAGCACATCGCCAGCCGCCGACACCGCCACTGTCACCGCCTGTTCGCGGACCTGGCGGATCGCGGCGGCCTCGGCCGAGGCGATCTGCTCGGTCGCAGAGGCCAGCCGACGTGCGATGGAGGCCTTGAGATCGGCCTTCGCCTGGGATGCGGCGGCCAGCGCCTCATCCTTGGCTTGCGCGACGATGCGGTCGGCCTGTTCCTGCACTTCCTTCTGGCGACGTTCATAGGTTGCAAGGATCGACTTGGCCTCCTCGCGCAGCGACCGCGCCTCGTCAAGCTCGGCCTTGATCGCCGCCGCGCGGGCGTCAAGCATGCTGGTCAGTCTGCCCGGAACCTTGAGGTAGACCAGCAGCGCCACAAAGGCGACGAAGGCGATGGTCACCACGAATTCCGAGTTCTGCATCGAAACGAACGGACCTTCCGCCGCGAGGACCGGTGTGGCCGGAAGGGCGAGGAGGATGGAGAGCTTCTTCATCGTCTTACCCTTTCAGCCGGGCGGTGACGGCAGCCGTCACCGTCTTTGCGTCCGCGCCGCCACCCAGGGTTGCGACCAGCGCACCGGCCACGTCCCTGGCCACTTCGGCAACCGCGGCGGCGGCACCGTCGCGGATTTCGGCGATGGACTTCTCCGACTCGGCAGCCCTGGCCGCGATTTCGGCATCGGCCTTCGCCGTGGCCGCATCGAGGTCCTTCTGGATCTCGGCCTTGGCCTGGGCCACGATCTTGGCCGCTTCGGTGCGGGCATTCGCCAGCGCCTCGTTATAGGCCCTTTCGGCCGCGACGGCCTTCTGCTTCAGCTCTTCGGCCGCGGCAAGGTCGTTGGTGATCGTGCTTTTCCGGTCCGCCAGCACCGCGCCGATGCGCGGCAGGGCGACCCTCGACAGCACGAGGTAGATCACGACCAGCGTGACCAGAAGCCAGAAGATCTGGTTGGGCCAGGTCGAAAAGTCGAGCTGGGGCATACCCGCAGCCTTTTCCGCCTCGGC
The DNA here is from genome assembly GCA_002280405.1 of Rhodobacterales bacterium 32-66-9. Classification (GTDB taxonomy): domain Bacteria; phylum Pseudomonadota; class Alphaproteobacteria; order Rhodobacterales; family Rhodobacteraceae; genus Tabrizicola. Next base: position 9,449 of record NCDY01000065.1, read on the forward strand.
AGTTGCATCTATCGCCATGGTGTTTCTCCCGAACCTCTGGAACCGGGGCCGGACAGGTGCCCGGCCCGGAAATCAGGCTGGAAAGATCAGACGGCGAACATCAGGAGAAGCGCGATCAGGAACGAGAAGATCCCGAGCGCCTCGGCGAAGGCGATGCCGACGAAGAGGTTGGCCATCTGGCCGGGGGCCGCCGACGGGTTGCGCAGGGCACCCGACAGGAAGTTGCCGGCGATGTGGCCCACGCCGATGCCGGCGCCGCCCAGACCGATGGTTGCAAGGCCCGCACCGATGTATTTGCCCATCAGCGCGAATTCTGCTGCTGCTGCTGCGTCCATAGTTCTCTCCTTCAGGGATTGGTATCGGATGACATTTTCATGACCCTAGTGATGGGCGTCGCCGACGGCGTCGCGCAGATACACGCAGGTCAGAATGGTGAAGACATAGGCCTGAACCGCTGACACCAGCAGTTCCAGCCCGAAGATCGCGGTGATCGAGGCGATCGGCACGACCGAAGCCACGCCCATCACGCCGGCAAAGCCCGCGAAGACCTTGATCACGGCATGACCCGCCATCAGGTTGCCGCCAAGACGGATGGAATGGCTGAGCGGCCGCACGAAGTAGGAAATGAGCTCGATCACCGCAAGGATCGGGCGCAGGGCCAGCGGGGCCGAGGCGACCCAGAACATCGACAGAAAGCCGATTCCCTTGCGCCAGAAGCCGACCAGGGTGACGGTAAGGAACACCATCAGCGCAAGCGTCCCGGTGACCGCGATCTGCGATGTCGTGGAAAAGGACGTCGGGATCATGCCCAGGAGGTTGGACAGGAGCACGAACATGAACAGGGTCATGATGTAGGGGAAAAAGCGCAGACCCTCATGCCCGGCGACTTCCTCGACCATTTTGTGAATGAAGCCGTAGAGCATCTCGGCCACCGACTGCCCGCGTGACGGCACGATGGCCCGGCGGCGGGTGGACAGGACCAGGATCGCGGTCACCGCAAGCACCGCCACGCCCATCCAGAGGGTCGCGTTGGTGGGAGTATACCACTCGATCGGGCCGTCGCCGAACAACGGCTTGATGGTGAACTGCTCCATCGGCTCGATCTTGAGCCCGCCCGCGGCCTTTTCCCCGTCGATTGCCATCGTCAGCTTCCTTCGTCCTTCGCGGCCGGAGCCGCCTTGGTCTTGCCCAGTTCGCGGGCGGTGCCAAGCATCGTGCGGATGCCTGCGGCAAAGCCGAGCAGCGAGAAGACGATCAGGAGAATCGGCAGCGTGCCGAACAGCACGTCAAGCCCGTAACCGATGCCGCTGCCAAGCACGATGCCGGTCGCCAGCTCGATCACCATCCTCCAGGCCACCTCGCCCTGCGAGAAACCCTTGACCGTGTTGGTTTGCGGCGGCGGCGTCTGGCCCTGCACCTTCTGCAGCCGCGTTTCAAGGTCGCGCAGCCGGTCGGGATCGGGTTCGGACGCCATAGGCCGGGGCCCCTTTACAGTCGTGGCGGTTCTACGGAGCGGGGGGCAGAGAGTCAAGCGCGCAGAAGGGGGCGCAAGATATTGAAAGAAATGACGTTTGGCAGGTCGGTTCGGCCCCGGTTGCCGCGGCGCGGCAAAGGCAGCCACGTCCCGCTTGAATTGGGCTCACGTCTTCTGTTCGTCGCCTCCGGAAGAGGACG
>NCDY01000066.1 GCA_002280405.1 Rhodobacterales bacterium 32-66-9
AACCAGTCCAGAACCCGGGCGCGGATAGCAAGATCCTGATCTTTCGGGAAATTCTGCTTGGTCCAGGGCAGCGTCATCACCAGCGCGGCGCGTCGGGTCCACATGTGGGGGCTGGTCACCCAGGTCTCTACCAGGTCGATGCGCGACGGGTCGGCGACCAGCCGCCTTTGCCCGGCGATGCTGGCATGGTCGGCAAGCGCCCAAGCGTCGAAGTCGGGAACCCACGCGGCGATCAGCCTCCACGCCGCCTCGTCGGGCCGGATGCGCGCCTGGGTCAGAAGTTTGGCCGCAGCGACGCGGGCCTCGTGGATGTTGGTCTGCCACAGGCCCGCGGCCAGCGCCAGGCGGTCCTCCAGGGCAAGTTCGGCCCGCCAACGGTCCGACAGTTCGCCGATCTCGGGCACCGAGACGCCCAGATAGGCCCGCGCGACCTTGTGATAGGCTGCCATTTCAGCGGCCTTCGCGGTGTTGGCGCGGGCTTGCAACTCGGCAAGGGCAGTGTCGACCGTCATGTCGGGGGGGCCTTTTTGCGTACGCAGACAGAGTGCCAGCCCTCGCGGCCCGGGGCAAGTCAGCGTCGGATCACAAAGCGGACCGACGCGACCGGAATGCCCGCGCGGCTGACAACTGCATCGTTGATGATGCTGCCACCCGGATCGGAATAGAGAATATCGTTGAAACCGAGACGGTTGACGCCGGAAGGTGATCTGAAGTCTGCAGTGTAGGACAGGCGGATCAAGCCGTCTTCCTCGATCACCACCGCTTCGCCCACGGTGTCTTCGCGCTTGCCGGTCCAGCGGCCCGGACCCTGTTCGCGGAAAACCCAGGTCAGGCGATCCTTCTGGCCGTCGTCATAGAGGAAATCCTCGACCACGGTCAGTGCGCGTGCGCCATCGGGGCCGGTAACGGTGCCGTTCAACCGCGCGGTGAAGCGGCGTTCGTCCCCCGTCAGCCAGACGCGGAAATGGCCGCGACCAGTGGTGCGACCCTTGAAGGCCGAGACGAGGGTGATCGGCGCGCCTGGGGTGCCCGGCGGGGCCGGGGTCGCGGCGCAGGCGGCAAGAGGCAGGGCGGCGAGGCCGATGAGTAGGGTTCTGCGCTGCATCATCGGCTCCATTTACCAAAGATACGACGCGCGCGCGCGGCTGGATCACAGCCGCGCAGCGGTTGCAGGCTTCGGTCCGATTGCTTCGAAGAAATCGCTTCCCTACTCGACCGTTACCGACTTGGCCAGATTGCGGGGCTGGTCCACATCGGTGCCTTTGGCGATGGCCGTGTGATAGGCCAGAAGTTGTGCCGGAACGGCATAGAGGATGGGTGCCCAATGCGGATCGACCGTCGGCAGGGTAAGGGTTTTCCAGGTGCCCTGACCCGCAATCTCCACCCCGCCGGCATCGGAAAGCAGCAGGACCTTGCCCTTGCGCGCCATCACCTCCTGCATGTTCGAAACGGTCTTTTCGAAAAGCGCGTCCTTCGGAGCCAGCACGATCACGGGGACAGCCGCATCGATCAGTGCGATGGGGCCGTGCTTCAGCTCACCCGATGCATAGCCTTCGGCGTGGATATAGCTGATTTCCTTGAGTTTCAGCGCACCTTCCAGGGCCAGGGGGAACATCGGGCCGCGCCCGAGGAACAGGATGTCCTGCGCCTTGCCCAGGTCTTCGGCAACTTTCGCGATCGGGTCTGACAGCGCCAGGGCAGCGTTCATCAAGCCGGGCACCGCGCGCAAGGTCTGCAGCCGGTCGCGCAGGGTCGCCGCGTCGATCCGCCCCCGGTCCTGTGCCGCCTTGAGCGCCATCAGCGCCAGCACGGTCAACTGGCAGGTGAAGGCCTTGGTCGAGGCAACGCCGACCTCGACCCCAGCCAGGATCGGCAGCGCCAGGTCCGATTCCCGCGCGATGGAGGAGGTCGGCACGTTGATCACCGAGACGACCTTGGCCACCTTGTCGCGGACATGGCGCAGGGCAGCCAGCGTGTCGGCCGTCTCACCGGACTGGCTGACGAAGATCGCCATGGAGGACGGCGACAGGACCGGGTCGCGGTAGCGGAACTCGGACGCGATGTCGATGTCGGCGGGCAGGCCCGCGATCTGCTCGAACCAGTATTTGGCCACATGGCAGGCGTAGGACGCGGTGCCGCAGGCAACCAGCGTCACCCGGTCGATGCTTTTGAAATCAAGTTCTTCCGGCAGTTCCAGCGTGCCGCTGGCCGTGGAGTAGCGTTTCAGGGCGTCGGCGATGACCACTGGCTGCTCGGCGATCTCCTTGGCCATGAAGTGCTTGTACCCGGCCTTTTCGATCCGGGTCGCGTCCAGCTGGATGCGGGTTTCCGCCCGATTGGCGCGGGCGTTGCGGGCATCATAGATTTCGGCGCCCTGACGGGTGACGACGGCCCAGTCGCCCTCCTCCAGATAGGTGACCCGGTCGGTCATCGGGGCCAGAGCGATGGCATCGGACCCCACGAACATCTCGCCATCGCCCCAGCCGATGGCGAGGGGCGAGCCCTTGCGGGCGGCGACCAGCAGGTCGTCATGGCCATCGAACAGAAAGCAGAGCGCGAAGGCGCCATGCAGGCGGGACAAGGTCGCTTTCGCCGCCTCGACCGGCGTGGCGCCCCGGTCCATGGCGCGGCGGGTCAGAAGGACCACGGTTTCGGTGTCGGTCTCGGATTCCTGGACATAGCCGTCGGCGGCGAGTTCCGCGCGGAGCTCGCGGAAATTCTCGATGATGCCGTTGTGCACGACCGCCACCCCCCCGGCGCGGTGTGGATGGGCGTTGGTCACCGTCGCCCCGCCATGGGTCGCCCAGCGGGTGTGGCCGATCCCGGCCTTTCCGGCGAGGGGCTGGTGGACCAAGAGGTCCGAAAGGTTCACCAGTTTTCCGACAGCACGGCGGCGATCGAGCTGGCCGCCGTTCACCGTTGCGATCCCGGCTGAATCGTAGCCGCGATACTCCAGGCGCTTCAGCGCCTCGACCAACAGCGGGGCAGCTTCATGATTCCCCAGGACCCCGACAATACCGCACATTCCTAATGTCCTTTTGCCTTCTCGGCCTGAATAGACTTCAACTTTTCGAACATCCTGGTGGCAAGGCCGACCTTGGTGACCTGCCGTGCCCGACCGATCGCGACGGCTTCGGCCGGCACATCTTCGGTGATGACCGAACCGGAGCCGGTCAGCGCGCCATCGCCCACCGTGACCGGGGCCACCAGCATGGTGTCCGAGCCGATGAAGGCGCGTTTGCCGATCACGGTGCGGTGCTTCATCACCCCGTCATAGTTGCAGGTGACCGTGCCCGCGCCGATGTTCGTGTGCGCGCCGACCGTGGCATCGCCGATATAGGTCAGGTGGCCCACCTTGACGCCTTCATCCAGGATGGCGTTCTTGATTTCGACGAAGTTGCCGACATGGACATCCTCGGCCAGTTCAGCGCCGGGGCGCAGGCGGGCGAAAGGCCCGACTGTTGCGCCGCGACTGATGTGGCAGCCTTCGAGATGGCAGAAGCCCTTGATCTCGGCCCCGGATTCCACGGTGACGCCGAGGCCGAAGAAAACGTTCGGCCCGATGATCGCGTCGCGGCCGATGTGGGTGTCCAGCGCGAAGAACACGGTTTCGGGGGCGGTCAGGGTGACGCCGTTCTCCAGCGCGTCCGTGCGGGCGCGGGTCTGGAAGGCGGCTTCGGCCTCGGCCAGTTGGTGCCTGGTGTTGACGCCCAGCGTCTCGGCTTCATCGCAGAGGACGACCCCGGCAGAGAGGCCGCGACTGCGCGCCAGTTCGACGATGTCGGTCAGATAGTATTCCTGCGCGGCGTTGTCGTTCTTCACCTCGGCGATGAGGGAGAAGAGCGTCTTCGCCCCGGCACAGACAACGCCCGAGTTGCAGAGGGTTATCGCGCGCTCCTCGGGCGAGGCATCCTTGAATTCGCGGATGGCCAGAAGTTCGTCCCCGTCTGTCAGAAGGCGGCCGTAGCGACCCGGATCCCTGGCGTGGAAGCCAAGGATGACGACAGCGTGGCGCGACCGGGCGTCCAGCATCTGGCGAAGGGTTTCCTCGCCGATGAGGGGAGTGTCGGCGTAAAGGACGATGGCCTCGCCCTCGGCGTCGGCAAGGATCGGTGCGGCTTGGGCGACGGCGTGTGCGGTGCCAAGCTGGGGGTTCTGGACGACGGTCTCGACCGCTTCGTTGAAGGCGGTGGCAGAGGCCGCGACCGCCCCGCCGGCATGGCCGGTGACCGTGACGATGCGGGAAGGCTCAAGCGCCTGGGCGGTTGCGAGGGCGTGGTGCAGCAAGGGGGCGGCGGCGACCTGGTGCAGCACCTTCGGCAGGTCGGAGTTCATCCGCGTGCCTTGCCCTGCGGCCAAAACGATGACTGAAACCTGCATTCTGCCCTTCCAAACTGCCGGTGCCCGTTTTACCCCCGTGGCGAAGGGTGGCAAGGGGCCGCGCTTCACGACAGGTTACAGGACTGCCAAACATGCGCTGTGTAGTGTTCGATCTGGACGGAACTTTGGCAGACACGTCGGCGGACTTGCTGGCGGCGGCAAATGCGTCGCTTCCCCGGGCCGTGCTGGGGCCCGAAGATGCGCTGACGGCCTTTCATGGCGGGCGGGCGATGCTGCGGCTGGGGTTCCGGCGGCTGGGAACCGAATGGTCGGAAGCTGACGTCGACGCGGGCTATCCGGTGCTTCTGGAGGCCTACCGGCAGGCGATCGCCACCCATACGCGGCTTTACCCGGGGGCGATGGAGGCGGTGGAGGCGCTGAAGGCTGCGGGGATCGTGGTGTCGGTCTGCACCAACAAGCCGGAGGCGCTGGCAGAGCTTCTGTTGCGGACCCTCGGGGTGCGGGGGGCCTTTGGGGCGCTGGTCGGGGCCGACACGTTTCCGGTCCGAAAACCCGATCCGACCCCGTACCGGGCGGCGGTGGAGCGGGCGGGGGGTGTGGTTCGGCGGTCGCTGCTGGTGGGGGACACCGAGACGGATGCGAAGACGGCGGCGGCGGCGGGGGTGCCGGTTGTGCTGGTGACCTTCGGGCCGGAGGGGCGCGGAGTGGCGCGGTTCCGGCCGACGGCATTGCTGGACCGGTTTGCCGACCTGCCGACGCTGGCAGCGCGGTTGCTGGGTTGAGCCGCCAGCGCGATGGAAGAGGTGAACCTTTCCAGAAATCAACTGGGTGGGCAGGGGCGTTCAGAAGATCTCCAGCCATAGTCGGGAGCGCCGCCTTTTCGGTGGCGCAGTCTGCCTTGTGCCGGGCCCCGCGATCGGCGGCGAGGTGCCGCAAGGCATTTCGGCGGTGATGAATGTGGCGACGCTGATCGGCACCATTCTTTTTGCGCAGGTCTTCGGCTACAGCGGGATGCGGAAAAGTGGACTGCGGTTTTCGGCGTCAATCACGCGACCATCGGGAATCGAGATCAGGATGATGTTTTTATCAAGCATCATCCTGATCTAGTGCATGCCGGAGGCTCGCGGAACACCCTCGCCCATCGTTGCCTTCTACCTGGCGGCACCCCTTCTGTTGGCGGTGCCGGTGATGTATCTGCGGGTGGAGCGGCGGACAACTGAGGCGCAGGCATGGAACGATTCACCGGTAGTTTCACCCAGCAAGAACCGATCCCGGAAGCCGGGATCGACGCGGCGCTGGCGGTGCTGCGCCACGGGCGGCTGCACCGCTACAACACGGTGGCGGGCGAGGCGGCCGAGACGGCGCTGCTTGAGGAAGAGTTTGCCGCCTATGTGGGGGCGAGGTATTGCGTCGCGCTCGCCTCGGGCGGGGCGGCGATGGCCTGTGCGTTGCGGGCGTGCCAGGTGAAGCCCGGCGATCCGGTGCTGTCGAATGCCTTCACGCTGGCCCCGGTGCCGGGGGCGATCGCGTCGGTGGGGGCAAGGCCGGTCTTTGTCGAGGTGACCGAGGATCTGACCATCGACCTTGCGCATCTGGAGGCTGCGGCGAAGGCTTCGGGGGCGACGGTTCTCCTGTTGTCGCACATGCGTGGCCATGTCTGCGACATGGAGGCGCTGATGGCCTTGTGCGACCGGCTGGATCTGCGGGTGATCGAGGATTGCGCGCACACGATGGGGGCTGCGTGGAAGGGTGTGCCGTCGGGGCGGCACGGGGTGATCGGCTGCTATTCGACCCAGACCTACAAGCACATGAACTCGGGCGAGGGCGGCTTTCTGGTCACCGACGACGCCGGGCTTGCAGCGCGGGCGATCCTGCTGTCGGGGTCCTACATGCTGTATGCCCGCCACCGTGCCGCGCCGGGGCCGGAGGTGTTCGAGGCGCTGAAGCTGGACGTGCCGAACGTCTCCAGCCGGATGGACAACCTGCGGGCGGCGATCCTGCGGCCGCAGATCGCGATGCTGGACGACCGCCGGGCGCGGTGGCGCGCGCTGTATCAGGGGATGGAGCAAGGGCTTGCGGGTGTGGCCGGGGTCCGGCTGATCCCTCGCCCGCAGCATGAAGACTATGTCGGGTCGTCGTTCCAGTTCCTGTTGCCGGGATGGCCGCCGGGCCGGGTGGCGGCGCTTGTCGCGGCCGCGGCAGAGCGGGGGGTGGAGCTGAAGTGGTTCGGCGCGGCTGACCCGGCCGGGTTCACCAGCTGCTACGCGCATTGGCGCTATGCCGCGACCGAGGCGTTGCCGCAGACCGACCGGATCCTGTCCGGTCTGATCGACATGCGGCTGCCGCTGACGTTCCGGCCCGAGGATGTGGCGCAGATCGCGCGGATCATTGCCGAGGCCGTCGCGCAGGCCGGTCGGGATGCGGCACCGGCACCGGTCGTGGTCCCGGCTGCGGACTGATGGGCTGGCTGTTCCGCCCGGCGCGGGCTGCGGGTCCGCTGACGCGGGGTCTGCTGCGGCTGGCCGATCCCAGGCTCTTTGTGAAACTGGTGCTCGGGGTTGCGGTGGCCGGGCTGGTCGTCGTGCCGCTGGCCGCGGATCTGGTGAACGCCGCGACGAAGACGGCATCAAGTACGCAGGGCGATTGCCGCATCGTGCGGGTCATCGACGGCGACACGGTGTCGCTGCTCTGTCCGGAGGACGGGATTGAAAACGCGCGGCTTCTGGGGTTTGACACGCCCGAGAAATATGCGCCGAGATGCCTGGGCGAGTTCATGGCAGCCGAGCGGGCGTCGTGGCACCTGCGGGCGCTGATCCAGCGGGCGGATCAGCTGACGCTGACCCGTGACGGCAGGGATCGGTACGGCCGGGCGCTGGTCAGGCTGGAACTGGACGGCGTCGATGTGGCACGGACGATGGTCCGCGATGGCTACGGCCGGGCCTATAGTGGTGGCCTCCGGGGGACCTGGTGCTGATGCGGATCGTGCGCGAGACCGGTTTGTCGATGACGGTAGAGCTGGGCGAGCTGACGGTCACCATGCTGTCGGACGGTGAGACTGCGCTGCCGGTGGATCGGTTGTGCGGACCGGATGGCGGGGCTTGGGCCGACCTTGCGGGGGCCGATCTGGTGGACGGCAAGCTGCGGCTGCCGGTCCGGGCCTTTCTGGTGCGGGGTGAGGAGGGGTGCCTGCTGATCGACACCGGGGCAGGGAGTGCCTGGCATGCCTCGCTGGGGCGGCTGGGCGAGGCGATGGCCGAGGCGGGGGTGGGCGCGAATGAAGTGACGGCGGTGGCCCTGACCCATACGCATGTGGATCACCTGTCGGGGCTGGTGGACAGGGAGGGCGGGCTGGCCTTTCCGAACGCCATGCAGGTCTTTGTCGCGACCGAGGAGCTGATGGCTTTCCGGGCCGAGCCGCGGATGATCCCGGTCCAGTCGCGTCTTGTGCCTTTGGAGCAGGGCGACGGGCCCTTGCGCGGGGTCAGTGCGATCAATGCTCCGGGCCATTCGCCGGGGCATATGGCGTTTCTGGTCGAGGGGCGGATGCTGATCTGGGGCGACATCGTCCACCACGCAGCGGTGCAGTTCGCCTGGCCCAAGGTGACCTGGTCCTTCGACGAGGATCAGGCTCAGGCACGGGCGACGCGGGCCGTGCTGATGGACCAGGCGGTTGCGGCAGGCTGGATCGTCGCGGGCGCGCATCTGCCGGGCGCGGGGATCGGCCGTGTCGAGCGGGCAGGGCCCGCCTATGCCTTCCGCCCCTTGGCGCGGTAGGTCACGGTTGCTGCGGATAGGGCGAGGTGCCGCCGAGGCTGGAGTTGGTATGCTCGATCAGCACCGCGGCAAGGCAGGCCTCGTCTTCGCAAGCATCGCGGCGGGCGATGAACTCCGCGTCGCGCGGCGGATTTGCAAGGTCCACCTGCTGGCCGGTCGCGTTTTCCACGGCATAGACCCAGGCGAGATCATCCAGCCGACCCATGCGCCAGATCAGGGTGGGCTGGTTTTCGGCCGAGGCGCACAGGATCTGATGCGCGGGACGGGTCGGCGCATCGCAGGCAATGTCAGAGAGGACAAGCGCATAGCGACGCTCCAGTTCGGCGATGCGTGCCTCGACGGCGTCAAGGTCGACCCCTTGGGCCCGGGCCAGCTGGGGCAGGCCGGACGTGGCGATCAGGCCGAGGGCGACGGTGAGACAGGGGCGCATCGACAGGGCCTTTCCGGCATGGCTGAGCCGGAGCAGAAGCCGGATCAACGGCAGGGTCAAGGTGGGGGGAACCTGCCCCGGCACGTTCGCCGTCACGGCTTTGGCGCCGTGCCGCGCGGTCGCAGCGAAAGATTGAAAATGTCTGATGAAAACTGTACCTCGGAAGCTTGCCGTGACGATTTGCGGCACGGATTTCCGCCCGGCTTCGGTTGACCCCGTGCGGGGGCCAGAGTAAACGGGCGATAAGACCAGGCGGACCGTCCAGAGTTCGCGCGCGCCATGTCGTCACCATCAAGGAGCCCCCTCGTGGACCTGCTTCTCCGAGAGTATCTTCCCATACTTATCCTTCTGGCCATTGCGACCGGTCTGGGTCTGGTTCTGATCCTTTCGGCGGCGATGCTGGCGGTGCGCAATCCCGACCCCGAAAAGGTCAGCGCCTACGAATGCGGTTTCAACGCCTTTGACGACGCCCGGATGAAGTTCGACGTGCGCTTCTACCTTGTGTCGATCCTGTTCATCATCTTCGACCTTGAAGTCGCATTCCTGTTCCCCTGGGCCGTGGCCTTCGGTGAGATCAGCATGGCGGCCTTCTGGTCGATGCTGCTGTTCCTGGCCGTGCTGACCATCGGGTTCGCCTATGAATGGAAGAAGGGGGCGATGGAATGGGAGTGATGACCGGGAACGCGGCCGGGGCCGACCACGAGGTCGCGGTCCAGGCCCTGAACCGCGACCTGCAGGACAAGGGGTTCATCCTCACCTCGACCGAGGACATCATCAACTGGGCGCGCATCGGCTCCTTGCACTGGATGACCTTCGGCCTTGCCTGCTGCGCGGTCGAGATGATGCACACCTCGATGCCGCGCTATGATCTGGAACGGTTCGGGACCGCGCCGCGTGCCAGCCCGCGCCAGTCGGACCTGATGATCGTCGCGGGTACGCTGACCAACAAGATGGCCCCGGCCCTGCGCAAGGTCTATGACCAGATGCCGGAACCCCGATATGTGATCAGCATGGGGTCCTGCGCGAACGGCGGCGGGTATTACCACTACAGTTATTCGGTGGTGCGCGGTTGTGACCGGATCGTGCCGGTGGACATCTACGTTCCAGGCTGCCCGCCCACGGCCGAGGCGCTTCTGTACGGTATCCTGCAGTTGCAGCGGAAGATCCGCCGCACCGGCACTTTGGTGAGGTGATCATGTCCGAGGCCCTGCAGGAACTGGCGGCAATCATTGAACTGAAGCAGGCTGAGGCCGTGGTCTCGGCCACGGTCGCACATGGCGAGCTGACGCTGGTGGCGAACCTTGCGACCCTGAGGGCTTTGGTCGAAACCCTGCGCGACGACCCCTCGTGCCGCTTCTCGACCCTGGTCGACATCACCGCGATCGACCACCCGGAACGCAGCACGCGGTTTGATGTGGTCTACCATTTCCTGTCGATGTATCGGAACCACCGCATCCGCGTGAAGGTCAAGGTCGGCGAGGACGAGATGGTGCCCTCGCTGATCGACCTGTATCCGGCGGCCAACTGGTTCGAGCGGGAAGTGTTCGACATGTTCGGCATCCTGTTCTCGGGCCATCCGGACCTGCGGCGGATCCTGACCGACTACGGCTTTCGCGGCCACCCGTTGCGCAAGGACTTTCCGACCACCGGCTATACCGAGGTCCGCTATGACGAGGCCTTGAAACGCGTGGTCTATGAGCCGGTCAGCCTGGTGCAGGAATACCGTCAGTTCGATTTCATGAGCCCGTGGGAGGGTGCGGAATACATCCTTCCGGGCGACCAGAAGGGCGCCAAGTGAAGCCGGGACTTGCCATAGGCGACAGCGCGGTCTTCCGACTGACGATCGGGGCCGGGCATACCGTGCCGGCGCTGTTTCCCGAGGCGACAAAGGTTCAAGACATGCCGGAGGTTCTGGCGACGGGCTACATGGTCGGATTGATGGAATGGGCCTGTATCGAGCAGCTTGCACCTTACTATGACGAGGGCGAGGGCTCGCTTGGAACGCATGTCGACATCAGCCACGTCGCGCCGACGCCGCCCGGCCTGACGGTGACGGTGGAAACCGAAGTGACCGCGATCGAGGGCAAGTTCGTCTGGTTCGGGGTCCGCGCGCATGACGGGGTCGATCTGATCGGCGAGGGGCGGCTTCAGCGTGCCGTGGTGCGCTGGGAAAAGTTCGTGCCGAAGGCAATGGCCAAGGCGGAGAAAACGTTGCAGGAGGATTTGCTATGATGGGTGGCTACTACATGGGTGGCATCAGCCTGTTCTGGATGCTGATCGTCGGTGCGCTGATCGTGATCCCGTTCTGGCGGCTCTTGCCGAAGTTCGGAATTCCGAACTGGGTTGCGGTCTTCACGCTGTTTCCGCTGGTGGCGCTGGTGCTGTTGTGGGTCTTGGCCTTCAAGGACGACCTCGACGGGAAGGGCGGAGGCGCGTGATGGACGGCGACATCCGCGTGAACACCTATGACGACGGCTCGACCGATTTCGAGACCGGCGAGCAGCGCATCCGCAACTTCA
>NCDY01000067.1 GCA_002280405.1 Rhodobacterales bacterium 32-66-9
GGAAACCCGCAGCTTCCATCGCACGGCGGACCGCCTCCGGATCACCCAGTCCACCGTTTCCGCGCGCGTCTCGGCGCTTGAGCAGGCCGTCGGCTCCCGACTTTTCGACCGCTCCCGCGCGGGGACCGACCTTACCCCCGAAGGCAAGCGGTTCGAGCCCCATGCCCGCGCGCTGCGGCACGAATGGAATGAGGCCAGGCGCCGCATCCAGATCCCGCAGGGCGCGGCTCAGCTTCTGCGCCTCGGCATCCAGAACGACCTTGCGGCGGTCTATCTGGGCGACTGGGTGGCCGAGTTCCGCAGCGCCCTGCCCGAGACCGCCTTCTACATCGAGCCGGACTATTCCAACCAGATGTGCGCCGACCTTCTGACCGGCATCCTCGACTTTGCCGTGATGTTCAGCCCCAAACCTCACCCCGACCTGCATTTCGACAGCGTGGGCGACGTGACCTACCGGATGGTCTCGACCGACACGGCCTCTCTCGCCGATGTCACCCCCGCCCGCTTTGTCTTCGCGCATTTCTCGCCCGCCTTCGAGGAGATGCATCGCCAGCTCACGCCGGACCTTGCCACGGCGGCGGTGTCGGTCGGGCAGTCCGGCTCGGTAGTGTCGCTGCTGACCGCGATGGGCGGATCTGGCTATGTGCTTGAAAAGACGTCGGAAGACCTGATCTCCGGGGGTCGGTTCCTGGCCGTGGCGGATGCGCCCGCCTTGCGCCAGCCGGTCTTTGCCGCAATCCACATCCGGCACCGGACCATGGCCCTGCACCGCAAGCTGACCCAGTTGGTCGCCCGCCATTTCGCCAACTGACCGGGACCGGCGGGTGCTAGGCTCCTCGCCTAGGCCGAGGTTGCCCCTGCGTTTCGCACTGTGCTGGTGAAGCATGTGAGGTTTCCGTCTGCCGTTGCAGCAGCCGGCTGACCCCTTGCATTACCCACGAAATGGTGCCCCCAGAGAGACTCGAACTCCCGACCCTCTGATTACAAATCAGATGCTCTACCAGCTGAGCTATAGGGGCCACGGTCCATCAGATACAGGCGGCGACCGGGCCGTGCAAGGGCTCAGTCCGCAGCGGCGCGGTCGCGTTGATCGCGGGCGAGAAGGATGACGGCAACAAGCCCCACCGCCATGACAAGAAGTGCCGCGGGGGCGGCTTCCGAGAGGCGTTCGAGGCTGGCGAGTTCGAACACCCGGGTCGACAGCGTGTTGTAGTTGAATGGTCGCAACAGCAGCGTCGCGGGCAGTTCCTTGACGCAATCGACGAAGACCACCAGCAAGGCGGTCAGGACCGATCCGCGCATCAGCGGCAGATAGACCGATGTCAGCGTCCCACCCGCCGATCGGCCCAGCGAGCGCGCAGCCATCGGCAGCGCCGGCGAGACCCGCCCGAACGCCACGTCCACCGCACCTTGCGCGATGCCGAAAAATCGCACCATGTAGGCCAGGCCCAAGGCAAACGCGGTTCCGGTGATCATCAGGCCGGGATCCCATCCGGTCAGCGCGAGGATCGCGTTGGCCAGCCGGTTGTCCAGTGCCGCAAGCGGCAGCAGAAGCCCCAGCGCCAGGACCGCTCCGGGCGCGGCATAGCCGATCAGGGTCAGCGGCAGCAGCCATTGCGCCACGCGAGAGCCTTTCATCCGCACGGCATAGACAAGGAAGATCGCGGCCCCGACCGTGGCCAGGGCGGCAAGTCCACCCACGATCAGCGTGTTCAGCAGCGCGTCGAACAGGCCGGGTGCAAGCCAGCTTTCCGGTGCCGCCGCCGAATTCAACAGCATCACCGCAACCGGCAGAATGAAACCGCCGGAAACCGGGATCAGGCAAAGCAGCGTGGCATACCAGCGCTTGCGTCCCGCGATCGGTTGCGGCTGCACGGGTTGCGCGGCGCGACCAAGACGGTGAAACCGCGCCCCGCCGCGCCCCGCCCGTTCCAGCCCGACGAGCAGCAGGATCAGGACCAGGATCACCCCGGCGATCTGTGCCGCCCCGCCGGCATTGCCGCCGTTGAGCCAGGTCGAGAAGATCCCCGTGGTCAGAGTCTGGACCCCGAAATGCAGCACGGTGCCGTAGTCCGCCACCGTCTCCATCAGGGCCAGCGCAACCCCGGCGGCGATGGCGGGCCGGGCCAGCGGCCAGCCGATGCGCAGAAAGAGGCCCCAGGGCCCGCAGCCAAGCGCCTGCGCCACCTCATAGGCGCGGCCCGATTGCTCGCGGTAGGCGGCACGGGCCAGCAGGTAGACGTAGGGATAAAGCGCGAAGGACAGGACGAGGATCGCCATCGGCAGAGATCGGGTCTCCGGAAACCAGTAGTCGCGCGCCGTGGTCCAGCCGAAGGTTGCACGCAGGGCCGACTGCACCGGACCGGCATAGTCGAGGAAATCCACCAGCGCATAGGCCCCGACATAGGCTGGGATCGCCAGCGGGAACAGCAGCGCATGCGCCAGCCAGTCGCGGCCGGGAAAGCGGTACTGGCTGACCAGCCAGGCCGCCCCGGTGCCCATGGTCGACGTCAGCACGGCCACGCCGGCCATCAGCAGCAGCGTCGTGCCCAGATAGCGGGGCAGCACCGTCGCCATGAGATGCGGCCAGATGTTCTCGGTAGGTGTGAACGCCAGCCAGGCAATCGACACGATGGGGGCCAGAACCACGGCAGCGATGGCCAGCGCGCCCAGCGTCCAGGCATCGAGGCGCAGGCGAGGCGGGCGGCGTGCAAGTTGAGTGAAACGGTCGGACATCCTGGCAAGGGGGTTACAGGAAAGCGGTTTCTCTGTCCAGAAAAGCCCGTATAGTCGCGCCGACGGGCCAAGGTCGCCCGAGCGGCGAAGTCAGGCCCGATGCGTATCGTCTACCACCTGGGTGCCCATTGCACCGACGAGGACCGGCTGGTCCGCTGCCTCTTGAAGAACCGGGCCAGGCTTGCCGAACAGGGCATCGCGGTGCCCGCACCCACGCGCTACCGCACGCTCCTGCGCGACACTGCGAGCCAGCTTCGGGGCGCGGCCGCGTCCGACGAAACCCAGGCGATGATCCTCGAACAGATCATCGAGGAGGCGACTGCCGACCGGCTGATCCTGTCGTGGACCGGGTTTCTCGGCTTTCCGGCCTATGTGGTCGCCAACGGTCTTTACGGCCATGGCGGCGACCGGCTGCGCGAGTTCACCCGGATCTTTTCCGATTTCGAGGCCGAGTTCCATCTGGCGATCCGCAACCCGGCGACCTTCCTGCCCGACCTGCGCGGGCGGACCCTGCAAAAGGGGCATGGCGATATACTTGCCGCGGTCGATCCCTTCGCGCTGCACTGGTCCGAAGCGGTCCGCCATATCCTTGCGACCAACCCGAACGTTCCCCTGACCGTCTGGTGCGACGAGGACACGCCGCTGATCTGGCCAGAGGTTCTCGAGCTGGTGTCGGGCCATGCCCCGGGGACGCCGCTGGAGGAGGATGACGAACTGATCGCCAACCTTCTGACCGAGGCCGGCCTGAAACGGCTTCGCGCCTATTGCCAAGAGCATCCGCCGCAGTCGGTGGCCCAGCGGCGGCGGATCGTCACGGCCTTTCTGGAAAAGTTCGGCCGCCCAGAAGCGCTTGCCACCGAGATCGCGCTGCCGGGCTGGACCGAGGAGGTGGTCGGCCGCTTGACCCGCAGCTATCTGGCAGATGTCGAACGGATCGCGCAAATGCCGGGGGTCCGGCTTCTGGAGGCGTGATCGGTCAGGCCATCCCCAGAGCGGACTTGTACAGCTCCAGCACGGCCTCTTCCTCGGCCAGTTCATCCGGCTTGCGCTTGCGCAGCGCGATCACCTTGCGCATGACCCTTGTATCATAGCCCCGGCCCTTGGCCTCGGCCATGAGGTCCTTCTGCTGTTCGGCCACGTCCTTCTTTTCGGCTTCAAGCTGTTCAAAGCGTTCGATGAACTGGCGGAGTTCGTCCGCAGTTACGGCATAAGGATCGGTTGCATCGGCCATGGCGGTCCTTTGAGGGCTGAACGGGTCGCGCGTTCCTACCCTGCCCTGACCCCGGGGTTCAAGGCAGGATCGGCGCGCAGCGGCGATTGCTTGCAGGAGCGGGCGGAAGCGGCTAGCACCGGACCGGGTCATACGGAAGGACTGGCGATGCAGGGATTGATCTGGGCTGGGGCGGCGCTGACGCTGGCTGGGCTTGCAGGGCTGATCTACTGCATCCTGCGGGCCGCGCGGGCGAAACGCGCGGGTCTCGACGATGCGGCGATGCGGGCCGAACTGCAGCGCGTGGTCACGATCAACCTCGCCGCTGTCGGGGCGTCGGCGCTTGGACTTGCCGCGGTGGTTGCCGGTATCCTTCTGGGCTAGGGCGTGATGCGGAAAAGTGAACTCCGGTTTTCCGCATCAATCACGCGGCCACCAAGAACCGAGATCGGGATGATGTTTCCATCAACCATCATCCCGATCTAAGGGCCGCCCGACGCTGGCGTCCGGCACGACCGGGCCCTCGGCCACGCCCCTTTCGCGACCGCCGAGACCCGCCTTGCCGCCGCCGAGGGTCGTCACACCGGCATGTTGTCGAAACTGGCCTCGATCTCGGCATCGGCCGGAAGCGGCGCGCGCGCGCCAGGCATCAGCGCGGAAAGCGCGCGCATTTCGGCCAGCAGAAGATCAAGTCCCTGGTGCTGAAGCTCGATCCCGGCGGCCAGCGGATCGGCTTCGTCGCGGATCGGATCGGTTGGATTGCGCGCGGTCATTGGGCACACCTCCTGCAGAATGGCGTCCAGGGCAGCACATCCAGACGAGCTTCGGCGATGGGTTCGCCGCAACGGACGCAGAGGCCATAGCTGCCCTGCTCGATTCGCGACAGTGCGGCACGGATCTGGGGTATCTCGGCCAGCCCGGCATTGCCGGTTGCCTCCAGCACCTCATCGCCCTCGCGTTCGGCGGCCAGATCTTCCCAATCTGGATTTTGATGCGAATCAAGCTCTTCCTCGATTGCCTCCAGCCGCACCCCAAGCTCGGCCAGCCGCTGTTCCAGCGCCTGCCTGCGCACCGAGATCGGGGTCTTGTACATGGCCTGCATCGCGTCCTCCCTGCCTTGGTGCCAGTCTGGGCGCTTCTTGCCGAAGTGACCTTGACCCAAGTCAACGGCGCTTTCGCTTTTCGACCAGGCTGGCTATGGTCGCGGCGCGGCGGACCGCCGGTCCGGCGCCCGCCCGTCAAGCCAGTGGAGACAGCCATGGATATCCGCGCGATCACCCCCGACTATGCCGTGTCCCCGCAGATCGAACCCGGGGATCTGCCGGCGATCAAGGCCGCGGGCTATGCCACGGTGATCGACAACCGCCCCGATGGCGAGATCCCGCCGCATCTGCACGCGTCCGAAATGCGTCGCGCCGCCGAGGCGCTGGGGCTGACCTTCGTTGCAAATCCGGTGATCGGCGGCGCGATGACGATGGACAATGTGACCGCGCAAGCCGCGGCGATCGCGGCCTCGGCGGGCCCGGTCTTTGCCTATTGCGCCTCGGGCAACCGGTCCTCGATGGTCTGGGCGCTGGCCAGTGCGGCCAGCCGCCCGGTGGAAGAACTTGTGGGCCTGCCCGCGCGGTTCGGCTATCAGCTCGACCACCTGCGGCCCCAGATCGAGGCGCTGGCTCGGCGCTGACCCTCCGCCGGGTGAGCGCGACACGCTCCGCCTTGCCGTGCATCCTGCATACCCGGCAGCGGCATCCGCTTGCGGTGCCGGACGGGAGATTGGTGCCGCCGGTGCGACAGGGCGCGGCCGAGGTTTCGCGCCGGAGGCCTCAACTCGCGGCGCGAAGCTCGTTCGGCGCAACATCGCCCGCGGGTGCCGCGGCCCGCGGGGCCAGGGTCGGCGCGGCCTGCAAAACAACCGCTTCGGTCAGCTTCAACGCCCGCATGCCGCGGTGCTGGCCAAGCCGCGCCCCGGCCACCTTCCGGCCCTCGACGGTTTCCACGGTGATCGCGTCCAGCGCCGCCGAGGGAAGCAGCAGGGTTTCGCCCACCGCCAGCGCCATGATCTGCCGCAAAGGCAGCGTCAGGCGCCCGACCACGGCGTCAAGCCGGCAATCGGCCCGCAGCACCTGGGCCTGCAACGCCTGAGAGAAGTGCGGGGCGGCGGCTTCGCCCGCGTCCGCAGGAGAGGCCGGGCGATCCCCCCGACCATCGGCCGGAAGGATCAGGATCACCTGCCCCTCGCGCCCGCCCTGACCCAGCGCCACCTCGGCAAAGAGGACACGGTAGGCCTCCTCCTCCAGCATCAGGCCAAGGGGACGGGCGTCTTCAAGCCACGAGGCATAGCGGAACCCCCCGGCCCAGGTGAGGTCAGCCTCGTCGGCCAGCGTCTCATCCAGGCCGGCAAGTGCGCGATCGATCACGCCCGCGACCATGGCGGCGTCGATCCGGCTGGGTTTCCGGGCAGCGGGAGGCTGCGCCGACAGCCGGCCGAGCGTCTGCATCTCGATCATCGCGGCCGTGACGCCGGGGGCCAGCACGATCACCCCAAGACCGCCCGCCGGCCCGTCAAGCAGCGCCAGAAGCGCGCGGTCCGGCACGATCTCCAGGATTTCGGCAAGGCTGGCACGGGAGATGGCCAGACGGCGAAAGTCGAGATCAAGCCCCATCGCGTCGCGTGTCGCGCGGGCAAGCGCCAGCCGCCAGCCCCGGTCGGCCCCGGGGGCACCTTCCGCCAGGGCCGGTCGGGCGCGGTCGATCTTGCGGCGGATCACGTCTGTCATCGCGGCGGTCATTGTGGCCTGTCCCCTGTCGGCACACCCTAACGCGGGCTTCCTTGCGGAAAGGTTAAGCGGCGAGGACTTCCAGCCGCAGCGGCACCGTCACCCGGAAGGCAGCCCCTCCCTGCCCCGGCAGATAGGCGACCGACCCGCCGAGATTGGCCATGATCTCGCGACAGATCGCCAGGCCAAGGCCCGCGCCCCCCGCGCGGTTCGCATCGCTCAGGCGGGCGAATTTCTCGAAGATCACCCGTCGGGCGTCCTTTGGGATGCCCTTGCCGTTGTCGATGAAGTCGACGGTCACCCGCCCGGCGCGCTGGCGGACCGCGATGCGCAGCTCGGGCCGGGCGGCATCGCAGTATTTCCGCGCGTTGGAGATCAGGTTGATGAAGACCTGGGCCAGCCGGTCGGCGTCGGTCCTGAGATAGATCGCCTCGGTCGGCAGGTCGCGGATCACCAGAAACTCGCGGTCCGGACGGGTTGCGCGCGCCGCCGTAAGCGCGGTGTCGATCATGCCCTGCAGGCTTGCCAGGCCCAGCGTCAGTTGCACCGCGCCATTTTCCAGGACCGACAGATCCAGAAGGTCGTCAAGCAGGCGGGTCAGCCGCTTGGCTTCGTCATGGATGATCCGACCATAGCGCGCAACCGTCGCCGACGGCAGGTCGCCTTCGGTGAGAATCTCCGAAAAGGCCCGGATCGAGGTCATCGGCGTCCGCAGTTCGTGACTGATCTGGGACAGGAACGCATCTTTCTGCAACGAAAGCTGAGTGAGCTTCTCGTTGGCTTCGCGCAGGGCGCCCGCCGTGCGGGTCAGTTCCGATTCGCGCGCTTGCAGCCGCGCGGAATATTCCAGGATCTGCGCCGACTCGCTGGCCACGGCCATCAGGTCCTCGACCGTGACCGTCGCCCGCCCGACCAGCTGGCTGATCATCGCATGGGCCGTGGCCGCGCCGACCGAGCCCGACAGCCGCGATTCGAGACTGTCTAGGAACGGCGGCGTCGGATCGGGCAGGAAGCCGTCTTTGCCTTGCGCGCGCGCCGCCGTCTGGAACAGAGCCTGCGCGGCCTCCTCTCCCAGAATGCGCTGCGCCATGGCAAGCAGCGCCTCGGGCTCGACCTGCCCGCGCGCCCAGCGTTGCGGGCCGACGGCACCCTCGAAGACGTTCACGAAGGCCGCCCCCTGCAGCCGTTCGACCGGGCCGGGGAAAGTCAGCAGCGAGCCAAGACAGAAGGCCAATGCGTTCAAGGCCATGGACCAGAACAGCGCATGGATCATCGGATCCATGGCTTCGGTGCCGAACAGTCCCAGCGGGCGCAGCCAGGCCAGGCCGAAGGCACCTTCGGCAAAGACCCGCGCGGACAGGACGGCCCCCGGGCCGAACGAGGGCAGGAACGACGTGTAGGCCCAGACGACCAGCCCGGTAACCAGCCCCAGGATCGCGCCGGTCCGGGTTGCTCCGCGCCAGAAGATGCCGCCGATCATCGCCGGCAGAACCTGCGCCACGCCGAGGAAAGCGATCAGCCCGATGGCCGCAAGCGCGCCCGACCCGCCCGAGACCTGATAATAGCCATACCCAAGCGCCAGAACCGCCGCGATGGCCAGCCGCCGGGCCATCAGCACCACCTGCCGCAGATCGTCCGCCGCCGCCGCGCCGGGCCGCAACCGCAACCAGAGCGGAATCATCATGTGGTTCGAGATCATCGTGGCCAGGGCAACGGATTCGACGATCACCATCGAGGTGGCCGAGGAAAACCCGCCCAGGAAGGCCAGCATCGCCAAAGCTCCCTGCCCTTCGGCCAAGGGCAGCGTCAGGACGAACATGTCGGGATTGGCACCCTCGGGCATCCGTTCCAGCCCCACGACCGCGATCGGCACGATGAAGAGGCTCATCGCCAGCAGGTAGAGCGGAAAGGCCCAGCTGGCGCGGGCGAGGTGACCTTCGTCCTCGTTCTCGACCACCATGACCTGGAACATGCGCGGCAGGCAGATCACGGCGGCGGCGGACAGGAAGATCAGGCCGGTCCAGCGCCCGGGCTGCACCTGCCAGGCCGCAAGGTCGGCAGCGTCGATCCGGGCGATCACATCGCCGACGCCCCCGGCCAGGCCCCAGACGACAAAACTGCCGACCGCAAGCAGCGCGACCAGCTTGACCACGGCCTCGACAGCGATGGCGGTCACGATGCCGTGGTGCTGTTCGCGCGCGTCAAGATTGCGCGTGCCGAAAAGGATGGTGAAGGCGGCGAGGCCGACCGCCACCCAGACGGCGATCTGCGCCGAATCGAGCGGCCGCGAGCTGTCCGGTGCCGCCGTGGCGAAGACGCCGAACGCCAGGACAACGGACTGCAACTGCAGCGCGATGTAGGGGGTGGCCGCGACCACCATGATCACCGTCACGATCACGCCCAGCGTGTTCGACTTGCCATAGCGCGACGAGATCAGGTCGGCGATCGAGGTCACATGATGCTGCCGCCCGATCCGCACCAGCTTGCGCAGCAACACCCACCAGCCGATGAAGACCAGAGTCGGACCGAAATAGATGGTCAGGAATTCAAGGCCCGACCGCGCGGCATAGCCGACCGCGCCGTAGAAGGTCCAGGCGGTGCAGTAGATCGACAGCGACAGGGTATAGACAACGGGCGAACGCAGCCAGCCCAGTCGGCCGCGCGCCGCGCGGTTCTCGACCACGAAGGCGACGGCGAACAGGAAGGCAACATACAGCAGGCAAGCCAGGACCAAAAGATTGAACGGCATGTCAATCCTCGTCCTCGCCGCCGCTGTCGCCACCCCGAAGTCCGGGCGCGAAAGCGGCGGCCAGCGCGATCAGGATCAGCCAGACCGCGAAGAAATAGACCACGTCGCCCGCCGTCAGCGACACCCGCGCCTCCGGGGTCCAGAGCAGGGGCAGCAGCAGCAGGAACAGCCCCAGCACCGGCAAGAGCCGCGCAGCGTCGCGCAGCCGCCGCCGCCGGTAGGGCGCGCGGGCCAGAAACAGCGGGCGCCTGGGGCGTCTCATTGCCGGTCTTGTCCGCGCTCCAGCATGGAGCGGACCTCGGCGATCATCTCGGCGTTCGAGAAGGGCTTGGTCATGAAGCGGTCGGCCCCGGCGCGCTCGGCCATTTCGCGGTCGCGGCCCCGTGCCGTCAGCATCATCACCGGCAGGCCGCGACTGGACGGATCGGCCCGAAGCGCGGTCAGCACCTCCAGACCCGACATGCCTGGCAGCATGTGATCGAGGATGACAAGATCGGGCCGGTCCTGCCGCATCAGGACCAGGGCCGCCGCCCCTTCGGCGGAATGGCTGACCCGCAGCCCCTCGCGCGACAACAGAAAGCGGATCGCCTCGGCGATGTTCGGTTCGTCCTCGATCAGAAGGACATGCGCGGCCAATGGTTCCCCCCGGACGGCCTGCGGCCGCCCTGCCCCACTATCGGCAGAAGCGGGGCACCTGTCAAAGCCTTGCCGGTCCGCTCGTCGGTGGCTTCGCCTCTCCTCGCTCGTGCCGCGACGAAAAGACGAAGTCTCACGAGGAGCGGTCGCTCAGCCCGTCCCTTCGACGGCCAGGATCGAGGGCTCCCGCCGGGCCGGGCAGTCGCCGCGCGCGCAGACCCGACAACTGGTGCCGATGCGCAGAACCGCCCCCGTGCCCTCGTCCGGCAGGATCAGCATGGCCGCCTCGCGCAGTTCCGGGCCGCGCAGTCCCCGGGGATATCGCGTTTCGGCCCAGGCAATGACCCGATGCCGCCGGTCGCTTTGCCCCGCCATCTGCACCCGGGCCTCGACAGGCTGCATCGGACGGCCAAGGGCGGTGTAAAGCGGCCACAGGGGACAGGCCGCTCCAAAGCGCGGCAGGGGAAAGCCGGTGGCCGGTTTGCGATAGGTCAGCGTGCCCGAGGCGTCGCAGACGACCAGCCCGGCCTGCAGCCCGGGCAGCCCGGCCATCCGGCGCATGACTGCCAGCGGAGAGACCGCAAATCGCGCGGCCAGGGCCAGCGGATCGGGGCCGTTCTCGGCCAGGGCTTCGGCAAGAGGCATCTCTGGCAAGACAGCGGCATCGGCCCGGGCCCGCGCCACCAGGTCGCGCGCCAAAGCACGCGCGGCCGTCGAGGCGAGCGTTGCGATTTCCGCCTGCAGGCCCTCGGCAAGCTCGGCGTCCTGGAGCGTCCAGCCGCGCCGACGCAGCCAGTCCTCGGTCCGGCGTTTCGGCCAGGATCGCCGCCGCCGCGCGCACGGCCGAGAGCGAGGACAAAAGCTCGTGCAGCGAGGCCGACAGATGGGGATCATGCGTCATCCGGTCGTTCAGCGCCTCGACCGCGCGCTCCAGCGTCCGAGCCCGCGCGTCCAGAGCCACCAGAAGCCCGGCCCAGCCCGGAAATCGGTCGGCGAAATCCTCCACCCGTTCGACTTCTGCCGCCCCGGTCGCCCCCCGTGCGACGGCGGCGCGCAGATCCTCGACCAGGGCAGCCTCCCTGCCCACTGCAAGGGCCGCCCGGTCGAGCCCCAGCGCCCCGGCCAGACGCTCCATCACGTCGGGCGTGACCTTACGTCGGTTGTGCTCGATCAGGTTGAGATAGCTTGCCGATATTCCCGCCCGCAGCGCGACCTCGGCCTGGCGCAGGCCCCCGGCAATCCGGCGTTCGCGCAACTTGGTTCCGGTCAGGGCAGACGGCGGCATGGCATCCTCCTGCCGCGAGATTTACAAGGGCCGTGCAGCTTTACAACGCTGCAAATCAGACGCGCCGCCCCCGGGGCAAGGGGACGGCGCGCCCTTCAACCTTGGCCTGGCCTCAGTTCGCCAGCGCCTTGTCGGTGATCACCGAGGTCCAGGCCCCCTCTGGCGCCTTGGTGATCACCGGGTCCGACCCGCCTGCCAGAAGCGTCGCCACGGTCTTTTCCGCAGCCGCCACATCCAGCGCGCCGTTCGACCCCGCGGTCAGCTTGGCAATCTCGCCCATCATCCGCTTCTGGTGCACTTCGGTCTGCGCCCCGGTCTGGTCGTTCTCCAGAACGATAAGCGCCGCCTCGTCAGGGTTCGCCTCGGCATATTTCCAGCCCTTCATCGAGGCGCGGACAAACTTGACCATCGTCTCCTGGAAGGCCGGGTCGGCCAGCCGGTCCTCAAGCACATAAAGCCCGTCCTCCAGCGTCGCGACCCCCAGGTCCTGATACTTGAAAGTCACCAGTTCCTCGGGCTTGATCCCGGCATCGATCACCTGCCAGTATTCGTTGTAGGTCATGGTCGAGATGCAGGCCGCCTGCTTTTGCAACAGCGGATCGACGTTGAAGCCCTGCTTCAGCACCGTCACCCCTCCCGGCGAGCCATCCGTCTTCAGGCCAAGCTGCGACATCCAGGACAGGAAGGGATATTCGTTGCCGAAGAACCAGACGCCCAGCGTCTTGTCGGCAAAATCCTTCGGCTCCTTGATCCCGGTATCGGCCAGACAGGTCAGCATCATGCCCGACGACGCGAAGGGCTGGGCGATGTTGACCAGCGGCAGGCCCTTTTCGCGCGCGGCCAGCGCGGCCGGCATCCATTCCACCACCACATCGGCCCCGCCGCCGGCGATCACCTGCGTCGGCGCGATGTCCGGCCCGCCCGGCAGGATGGTGACGTTCAGCCCCTCCGCTTCGTAAAAGCCCTTGGCCTGCGCCACATAATAGCCCGCGAACTGGGCCTGGGTCACCCATTTCAGCTGCAGCTTGACTTCCTGGGCACTCGCTCCGGTGGCCGTGGCAACCGCCAGGAAGGCCGCCGTTATCAGTTTCTTCATCTTCGTTTCTCCCGTGTTGGGCTCCGTCCAGAGCCTCTGTTAATGCCGTTGCGACGGGTGCCAGAACGTCACCCACCGTTCGATCAGCGACACCAGCCCGTAAAGGGCCGACCCCGCCAGAGCCGCGACCGCAATCGTGGCCCAAACCATGTCAAGGCCAAGCCGCCCCACCTCGGTCGAGATGCGGAAGCCCATGCCATAGACCGGACTGCCGAAAAACTCGGCAACAATCGCCCCGATCAGGGCCAGAGTCGATGCAATTTTCAGCCCGTTGAAGATGAAGGGCATCGCCGCCGGAAGCCGCAGCTTGACCAGCGTCTGCCAGTAGCTGGCCCCCCAGGTTGCCATCAGATCGCGCTGCATCCGCTCAGAGGCCTGCAGGCCCGCGACCATGTTCACGAGGATCGGGAAGAACACCATCACCACCACCACGGCCGCCTTCGACTGCCAGTCGAAACCGAACCACATCACCAGAATGGGGGCGAGGCCGACGATCGGCAGCGCCGCGACAAAGTTGCCCACTGGCAGAAGGCCCCGCTGCAGGAAAGCCGAGCGATCGATGGCAATCGCGGTGACGAAGGCCGCCCCCGCCCCGATCAGGAAGCCTGGAATGGCGCCTTTCAGGATGGTCTGGGCAAAGTCCTGCCAGAGAACCGGCAGCGATCCCGCAACCCTCGCCGCGATCATGCTGGGTGCGGGCAGGATCACCGGCGCGACGCCAAGACCCCGCACCAGGCCTTCCCAAAGCACCAGCACCGCCGCACCGAAGATCAGGGGCACCAGAAGCTTGCCCGCCCTCGCCCCTTGGACAGCACGTCCGGCCAGCCACACATTCAGCGCCCAGGCGGCCAGCCAGATGATAAGGGCGATCCAGAGCGCGCTCATGCCGGAACCCCCATCCGCCTGCGCGCAAGCCGTTCCAGCATCCCCACCGCCACGATCAGAAGCCCGGCCAGGATCGCCGCCGCAAACAGGGCCGCCCACATGATCAATGGCTCGCCGAACTGTGATCCGATCAGCATCCGCGCGCCCAGCCCCTCGATGGCCCCGGTCGGCAACTCGCCCACGATGGTCCCGACCAGCGACGCCGCCACCGCGACCTTCAGCGACGCGAAGAAATACGGCATCGAGGCCGGCAGCCGCAGTTTCAGGAAGGTCGCTGCCTCGCCCGCGCCATAGGTCCGCAGCAGATCAAGCTGCATCTGGTCGGGGGAGCGCAGCCCCTTCACCATGCTGACCAGCACCGGGAAGAAACTCAGATATGCCGAGATGATCGCCTTCGGCAGATCGCGCCCCTCGAGGCCCAACTGGCTGGAGACGGTGATGATCATCGGCGCCAGGGCAACGATGGGCACCGTCTGGCTGATGATCGCCCAGGGCATCACCGACATGTCCATCACCCGGAACCGGACAATCGCCATCGCCAGCAGGATGCCAAACGCGATCCCCAGACCGAAACCCATCATCGTGCCCTTGAAGGTCACATAGCCATGATAGACCAGGCTCCGCTTCGACGTCACCGCCTGCCCGAACAACCCTTTCCACAACTCTGCCGCCACCTGATGCGGCGGCGGCAGCAGTGGCCGGTCCTGCGCCATGGTCTGCGGCACCATCTCGGCGAAGGTGACGGTCGTCCCCGCGCGTTCGGCCTGATCGTAGACC
>NCDY01000001.1 GCA_002280405.1 Rhodobacterales bacterium 32-66-9
CGCCTGGTCTTCCATGACCGGATCGAGGCCGTCACCGCCCGCTATGGCGACGACGCCGCGCTGGAGGAGCTGTATCTCTCGGTCACTCCTCAGCCGGTCAGCCATATAGATATAGGTCACCGATCCATGTGCCAGCAGCGATGCGGCGAGCGCAGTCGAAACCACCAGATTGATCTGCACCGCGCCGGCCCCGGCAGCGGCGGGCCAGATCAACGCCAGCAACCGCTTCACCTCAGGATTGAGCCGAGGCCAGCGCAGCTTCAGCCGCACCCCATTGCGCTGGCACGCCCACGCCAGCCACGCCAGCTGCAGCGCGCCCGAAACTGAAACGCCGATGGCCTGGTTGCGCGCGGTGACCGCCGGATCAGCGTCGTGAAACAGCAGCAGCGCCGCAATCAGCGTCAGGCCGCCGACAAGGGCCGCAAGCGCCTGCATCTTGCCGACAGCAAAGGCCGGGCTGTCCCCGGTGCGCGTGCCGTAGAGGGGCAGCACGCCCGAACGCCGGTCGATCGCCACAAGCCGGTTGCCGACGACGATCGCCGCCAGCACGCCGATCAGCGAGACATAGACCGCGACGTTGCGCAAAAGGATCAGGGCCGAGCTTTCCAGCACCGGGTTCGCCGGCACCGGCTTGCCCTGCGACTGCAGAAAGGCCGCGGCATCGGTGAAGATCAGGTTGACCGTCGCCGTCGCGCGCCAGCCCAGCCAGGCCGACAGCAGCACCAGGGCGACGAACAGCGCGGCGATGACCAGCACGGTGCCTTCGCGCAGGGTCTGGCGCAGGGATTGCCGCGTGATCAGGCCCGCGGCAGTGCGGGGCGCGTCCATCATGCCGCCCCAGCAAGGGTCGGCTCTGGCGTGACCGAAAGATAAAGCTCTTCCAGCGCGGCGTCGTCGCCATAGCGGGCGGTGACGGCCTCGATCCGGTCATGGAAGACCAGGCGCCCGTGGCTGAGGACCGCGATCGAGGTGCAGGTTGGTGGGTGTTCATGAAGATGGTCATGCCGAACTCGCGGTTCAGCCGGGTGATCAGGTCGCGCAGCATGCGGATGCCCATCGGATCAAGGCCCGAGGTCGGCTCGTCCAGAAACAGCACCTTCGGCTTGTGCAGGATCGCTTGGGCCAGGCCGATCCGCTGCCGCATGCCCTTGGAAAACCCGCCGACGCGGCGACCCGCGTAGGGCAGGCTGTCCAGAAGCTCCAGCACCTCGCGGACCCGCCGCGCCGGCGCGGTCACGCCCGACAGGCGGGCGAAGAACGATAGGTTCTCTTCCGCCGTCAGCGTGTCGTAAAGCCGGACGTTTTCCGGCACGAAGCCGATGTTGCGCCGCACCCCGTCGGGGTCGCGCACCAGGTCCGCCCCGGCGATGGTGGCACTGCCCGAGGCGGGCCGGGCCAGCGTCGTCAGCATGTTGAGCGTGGTCGTCTTGCCGGCGCCGTTGTGGCCGAGAAAGCCGAAGACCTCGCCTTCGGCAATGGCGAAGCTCAGCGCATCGACAATGGTGCGGTCTTCAAAACGCTGGGTCAGCCGGTCAAGGGCGACGATGGGCGGCGGCATGGGGGACTCCGTGTCGGTTGCAGACCTGCCGCCCACAAGCGGGCGGCGGCTCTGACGCACCCTGGACGCCACGGATCACCGCAATCTGCCGCGACCTATACAGTTCTGTGATCCGTCGGCGGTGGCCTTGCGGTGTCCTGCCGTTCCGCGCCCCCGGAGTTCCGCCAGCTCAGTCTGCGGCCAGCAGGTCCGGGCCACCCGGAACGGCCGTCACCGTGGTTCCGGCAATCGGCGGCAGGGCCGGGTCCAGCCGGTCAAGCGCCGCGGATTCGAGCATGTCGAACCCCGCGAGGATGGGGTCAAGCGTCTCGACCGTCGCCGACAGCAGCAGAACCGGCCGGGCATCGGAGCCGGCAAGACGGATCCCGCTGTCCCAGACCCGAAGGACATCCCGCGAGGCAGGCACCCCGGCCCCCGGTCGCGTCAGGGTCGCAAGCGGCGGCCGGCCCAGATGGGTCATCGGCCAGGGCGCAAGCCCATCAAGCGGGCTGCGCGTCGGCAGGACGGAATCCGCGACCTCGGCGATCCAGGAATGGCTCGACGCGCTCCAGCCCGCCGATTGCAGCGGCACAAGCAGGTCGGCAAGCGCCAGGTCGGTCTGCAGGATCATCCGCTCGCCCGGCTCGCCGTTGATCAGGATCCGCGTCGTCGGGACCGGTGCCTTGCCGGCCAGCCAGTCGCTGCGCGCCAGCGTCACCACGGCGGGGCGGACGGTGTAGAAGGCCGCCACCCTCGTGTAGTCGCGCACAAGATAGCTGCCGTAGACCCCGGTCAGGGTGACAAGAATGGCGACGGCAAGCCCACGTCCCGGCATCCGGGCGCGGGCGGCGCGGGTCAGGACCGCAAC
Organism: Rhodobacterales bacterium 32-66-9; assembly: GCA_002280405.1. Classification (GTDB taxonomy): domain Bacteria; phylum Pseudomonadota; class Alphaproteobacteria; order Rhodobacterales; family Rhodobacteraceae; genus Tabrizicola. The sequence continues at coordinate 2,406 of NCDY01000001.1, forward strand.
CGCCATCAGGACGACGGCGCCGAACAGGATGCCCGCGATGACATCCGTGGGCCAGTGCGCCCCGAGATACACGCGCGAGACCGCGATCACCAGGACAAGGGCGGCCGCGGCCCCGTAGACCAGACCGCGCAGCCGGGCGTGCAGCGTCGAGGCGACCAGAAGGGCTGCGACCCCCAGGATCACCGTCGCATGGGTGGCATGACCTGACGGAAAGCTGAACGCCTCGGCCCCGCTGTAAAGCGGCGTCGGGCGCGCGCGCTGGATCAGAAGTTTCATCGCCGGGACAAAGGCGAGGGTCGATGCGAAGGCAGTCGCCAGCACGGCCATCAACCGCCAGTCGCGCAGGAACGCCACATAGCCCAGGATCACCGCCGCCAGCGGGAACAGCACCCGCCAGTCGGCCAGCATGGTGAAGCCAAGAAAGATCCGCGTGGCAAGCTCGGACTGGTTCGCCCGAAGCCAGCCGGACATCGCGGCATCCCAGCGGGCAAGCTCCGGGTCAAGCAGGATCATCGCCGCAAGGATCACCAGCCCGGCACCTGCCGCGATGGCCAGCATCGCTTCGGCCAGAATGCTGGACGGGCTGCTTGCCTGTGCCAGATGCCGCGCGATCCAGCGCCGCCATGGCCGGTCGGAGGCTGCAAGGCGCAACGCCGCGCGCTGGCTGAGATCGGCCAGTTTCGGGATCGCCTGCCTGGCGATGAACCGGACGGTGAGCCAGGCCAGGATCGCAAGGACAAGGACACCAAGGAAAAGCTCGATGACCTTGGGGTTGGCGGTCGCCGCCACGCCAAGACCCCGCCCGATCAGCATCGACGGGAAGACCTGCGCCCCCGACCACACCAGGGCGGACAGCACGTTGACCACGAAAAAGCACAAGGGTGGCATTCCGGCCATCCCGGCAACGGTGGGCAGGATCGCCTTCACCACCGGCACGAAGCGCGCAAGAAAGATGCTCAGGCTGCCATAGCGCGCAAAGAAGTTTTCCCCCTTGACCAGAAGGTCCGGGTGGGTCGCAAGTGGCCAGACCGAGGTCAGATGCCGCTTGCCGCGTCGCCCGATCCAGAACGACAGCGCGTCCCCGGCAATGGCGCCAAGGGCGCTGGCGATCAGCACGGGAAACAGACCCAGCTTGCCCAGCCCGACCAGCGCCCCCGCGCCGATCATGATCGGTATCGAGGGCACGAAGAGGCCGATGAACAGCATCGCCTCGCCGAAGGCCACGAGGAACAGGATCAGGATGGCAAGGGTCGGATTGGCAGACAGATAGTCGGTGATGCTGGTGACAAACTGGGTCATGCGTGACGGTTCCGGCGGGGTGTCAGGGATCGACGGGTGAAGGGCCTGTCGATCCCCGGGGTCGCGTGACTGGAGGCGAACTCAGGGCTTTCCGTCTGTGACGAAAGGTCCGTCCGGGCCAAGTTCGCGGGCAACCGGCAGCTTGCGGCGGCGGATCAGCCAGGCTGCCCCCAGCAGATCGACGATCCCGACCAGGGCACGTTGCAGATTGCTGTAGTTGGACCGGCCGCCGCGGCGTTCGGCATGATCGACGTCGATCACGAGAACGCTGTAGCCCTCGCGCCGGACCATCGCCGGCATGAAGCGGTGGATGTGGTCGAAGTAGGGCAGGGACAGATAGACCTCGCGCGGGAAGGCCTTCAGTCCGCAGCCGCTGTCGCGCACGCCATCGTGCAGCAGCGCACCGCGGATGCCGTTGGCGATCCGGGACGCGATGCGGCGCGTCCAGTGGTCCTGCCGCTTGCGGCGCTGGCCCTGCACCAGGCCCGGCCTCTCTGCACCGCTGTCCATGAGCGGTGCCAGCAGCCGGGGCAGATCGGCCGGCGGGTTCTGCCCGTCGGCATCCAGCGTCGCGATGATCCCGCCCCGCGCGGCACGGATTCCGGTCCTGAGGGCGGCGGACTGGCCGCAGGACCGCTCATGCCGGATCAGCCGCAGTCCGGGCAGGGCCGCCATCGCCGCCGTGACCGCCGATGCGGTCGCGTCGGTCGAGCCGTCGTCGACGACGATGATCTCGTGCGCCGTCGCGGACAGGGCAGCGGCGATGTCGGTCAAGAGCGAGCCGATCGCGGCTGCCTCGTTGCGGGCAGGCAGGACAACGGAAACCGTCGGGACCTCTGTCATGGTTTCGGCTCCACGCTGTAGACGAACCATGTGTCGCCTTGCAGGGTTTCCTCGCGCAGCAGCTGCAGTCCGGGCGAGACGATCGGTGCGGTGCCCAGGACCAGACTGCCCGGACGCTCGCCCACCCAGCCGACAAGCGCGCCCGGGTCCCGCAGGACGGTCACGGGTGCGGACAGACGGGCGGAGAAGCTGAATTGCCCGGCATAGCCCTGGTCAAGCGTGGCGATGCCCCGCCTGTCGTAGACGGACAGCAGGCCCGCCAGCCGCGAGGGGTTGCTTGTGGCCCAGATCGTCTGAAAGGCGACCAGCAGAAAGGCGACCAGCGTGGCGGGCGCCACCGGGATGCGTGCGGCCTGCCGGGAGCGGGCCGTGGCCACCAGCACCAGCGCCGTCGCCACGGTGACCGTCGCGAGCGCCAGTTCCAGCGGGCCCACCCCGCCCGAAAGGACTTTCGGGCCATAGCCCAGGGCCGCCGCCGCGCCAAGGCCAAGGATCGCTATGGCGGGCAGCATCGGGACAAACCGGGTCCAGCGCCCGGGGGCCGCCCCGGTCCCGCGCGACACAAGCAGCGCCAGCGCGGCAAGTTCCGGGATCAGGTAGTGGATCTGCTTGCCGCTGATCAGGCTGAAAGCGGCCAGCGCGCCAAGGGCCCAGGCCAGCAGGAACCGTTCGGCCGACCCCTTGTCCCTTGGCCAGAGGCTTGCCGCCTCGCGTCCCCAGCCCCAGGGCCAGAGAAACAGCGGCAAGAGCGCGACAAAGAACCAGAGCGGCCGGTCATGGGCGAAAGAGGCGACCATGCGCCCGGCGCTTTGCCGCCACAGGATGTCGTTGCGATACTGCGCATCCCCGAAGACCAGCGCCGGCACCAGCCACAGGCTGAGCAGCGCCAGCGCCACCAGCACCCCAAGGCCGACGCCCGCCGCCATGTCGCGCCGACGTGCGGTGCCATCGGCAGGCCGCCACAGCGGAAAGGCCAGCGCGACGGGCAGGACATGGACCAGGATGACCGGCCCCTTGGCCAGCACGCCAAAGGCCAGGGCCAGGCCCAGCCCGACCGCCGCGCGCCAGCCCGGCTGCCGGGCCATGGTCCACAGGGCCAGCATCGCGCCCACGACCGCGACGGCGAGCAGGGCGTCGAACATCGTGGCCGACCCGTAGGCCAGGAACACGCCGCCGGTGGCGAGGGCCCAGGCCGCCCGGCCCGCGCGCTCTGGCGTCTCGGGCCAAAGCCGCCGGGCCAGAAGGCCGGTCATCAGGATGACGGCACCCCCGGCGGCCGGTCCCACCATCCGGCCGGCAAGCTCGCCGGGGCCGGTGACTGTCCAGACCAGATTGACCAGCCAGAACAAGAGCGGCGGCTTGTCGCTGTAGATCTCGCCGTTGAGGTGCGGCACGATCTTGGAACCGCCCTGCCACATTTCCCAGGCGACCGTCAGATAGCGGGTTTCATCCACCGGAAGCAGCGGACGCAGCGCGATCAGCGCCAGGCTGACGACAAGGAAGGCAAAAGCGGCTGCCGAGGGCCGCAGATACCATTGCTCCTGCGTCATTTTGCCGGTTCCGCCCGCGCGCTTGCCCGGATCAGCATCAGGTTCCGCAAATAGACGACCAGGCCGAAGGCCTGCCCGGTGATGAACACGGGGTCCTGCCGCCAGATTGCATAGGCCAGAAGGGTCGCACCCCCCCCCAGCGAGAACCACCAGAAGACATAGGGCACGATGCTTTCGCGCCTGACCTCGCTCACGATCCACTGCACGAGGAACCGGGCAGAGAACAGGGCCTGGCCAAGAAAGCCGATCATGAGCCAGAAGGTTTCGGATGTCATTGGGGCCTCGGATGCTGTGTTGGTGGCCGCCGAAGCCGTGGGACAAGCGGCGGACCGCTGGCCGGGCCTGACCCGACCGTTGTCCGCCCAGTTGACCCGTCGTTCCGACGAGGTTCTTTCGGCAAGGTTACAGTTCTGTGAGATTCGGCAAGATTCATCGGCCGACTGACTACGCGCTGCCGCTGACGGCTACAATAGCCCCGGACCGCAGTGCCACCCGTCCCGGCGCCGATCGCCGCCAAGGTCGGGGCGGTCGATGCCGGCCGTGCTGTCCCCGGGCGCGGCCATCGCCCAACCGCGGGTGCCACCGGGCCGCGACGGTGAGGAGAGGCCGGGATCTTCCCCGCGGGGAAGGTTTCAACCGGCGCTGCCGCCGTGTCGTCAGGCGGGTCGATGTCGATGCTGCGGCGCAGTTCGGTCATGGCGGGCCTTTCAGATCCTGTCCCCTGCGGCGGGACGAGCAGCGCAGAGGTCCGCACCGTCGCGGTCGAAGGTGGCGCGCGCGGTGCCGGGGTCTTGCGCATCCTTCCGACGGGGCGGTCGGCGACATGTGGCGCGAAAACCTTGCGGAAGGCTTCCAACATCGCGCGGTGGAGGTCCTTGCCCGCGGCATGCGCCGTCTTCGGGGTGCGGGTGACAGAACGGGCCCCGGGCGGCGCGACCCGCGCCGCGGGGACGGTCGCGCCGAAGCGCGACGGATCGGCCAGCGCCGGGGACAATCGGCCGGCAACGCCCCTGGCACCAGCGCCCGGTCGGCAGGCGGGATGCCGCATGGGCCAGCTTCGGGCCGGTTCCCTCTCAGATGCCCGGCACCCGGTAGTCCGGCACGATCCCCGAGGCATCGATGAACGGCCCGGTGTCGCGCCCGGCAAAGAGGCCGTGATCCGTCACCAGCACGCTGCGGCAGCCCGCCGCCGTGCCGCCCAGCACATCGGTGTGCAGCGTGTCGCCCACCATGGCCAGTCGCCCGGGGGCAAGGCCCGTGCGCGCGATCCCCTCGGTGAACGCGTCGGGAAAGGGCTTGCCGAACCAGTGGACCGTGGCCCCGACCGCATCCAGCAGGTCATGCCCGAACAGCCCCGGCTCCAGCGTCAGCCCGTCTTCGCGCGGTGCCACGATGTCGGGGTTGGCGATGACCAGGGGGCGGGGGTTGCGGGCAAGGCTGCCGATCAGCCGGTCCTGCAGGCGCGCCGACCAGCGGGCGGTCGAAAGGAACAGGATCCCGTCCGCCTGGTCCATCGCGTCGGGGTCCGCCACGGCATCGCGCAGATCCGCCGGTATGTCGGTGAACCCATCCCCCGCCGCGGCGATCACGGCCCAGCTTGCCCCCGGCGCGATGCCGTCCAGCCGCGCCACGGCTACATCGCGCGAGGCGACGACCTCGTCGGCGGTGAAATCGAAGCCCAGCCGGTGATACTTGGCCAGAAGCTGCGGCCGGGTGTAGCTGGCCGCGTTGGTCAGGACCACCAGCCGCTTGCCCCGTGCGCGCAGCGAGGCCAGCCGGGCCACGGCGCCGGGAATGGCCGTCTCGCCGACATTCAGCACCCCGAAGGCATCCAGAAGGAAGCCGTCGACCTGATCCGCAACCTCTTCAAGCGAGGGCAGAAGGCGGGATCGCCGGGGAAAGCGGGCGGCTGGCAGCCGTGAGCGGACCGCCTCATAGCGGGCAAAGGCGGCCTCGGCGTCCGACAGCATGCCGCCCGTGCCAGCCGTCATCGAGACTGTGTCAGACACTGGTGAACCCGCCTTCGACCATCAAAAGCGCGCCGTTCACCATCGCCGAGGCCTCCGAGGCGAGGTAAAGCGCGGCATCGGCAATCTCGACCGGTTCGGCAAAGCGGCGGGCCGGGGTGGCGTCGCGGAACGGATCGCCCTTTTCCGGCCTGCCCCAGACCTGTCTGCCCATCGGCGTCATCACCACGGTCGGGCAGATCGCGTTCACCTGCACATTGTGCCGCGCCCATTCGGCGCAAAGCGACTTGGTCAGCGCGTTCAGGCCGCCCTTCGACGCGGCATAGGCCGCGTGGTCGTCCAGCGCGATCACCCCGGTCTGCGAGGAAATGTTGATCACCTTCCCCCGCCGCTGCGCGATCATCGCCGGTGCCAGCGTCCGCGCGGTCAGGAAGGGCGCGCGCAGATTGACCGCCATCATCCGGTCCCAGTCTTGCGTCGAAAAATCGACCGCAGGTGCGACATTCGCCATTCCGGCAGAGTTCACCAGGATGTCGATGGTGCCCCAGTCTTTCAGCGCCCGTTCACAGGCCAGCACCGGCTCGGTCGGGCTTTCCATTTCGGCCACCAGCGTCAGGCAGCGGCGGCCATGGGCGCGGACCGCTTCCGCCGTGGCGGCAAGGTCGGCCTCGTCGCGGCCAAGGGCCACGATATCGGCACCGGCTTCGGCGAAGACGGCGGCGATCTCGGCCCCGATCCCTTTCGAGGCTCCGGTGACAAGCGCCTTGCGGCCGGTCAGCGAAAAGCGGTCCTGCCAGGACATCGGTTACTCCAGGTTGGTGTGGCGCGCGCGCATCGCCTGCGGATCCACGCCCAGGCGGTCACGCAAGGCCAGGACCAGAAGCTCGAAGGCCAGATACTGCGCGCCCTCGAACAGCGAGCCCATCGGCAGGACCGAGGTGGCCGCCGTCCCCTGGTCGCTGGCCATGGTCTGAGCCGGGATCAGGAAAACCCGGTCGGCGGCCTGCGGGGCACTGCCGTCGGCCACGGCCGTGACACAGGCGATCCGCGCGCCTGCAGCCCGGGCCACGCCGATCAATCCGCCCACGGTGGAAAAGCCCCCCGGCCCCGCGCTGACGACCAGCACGTCTCCCGGCCCGACCGGAGGGCAGGACATGTCGCCCACCACATGCGCATCAAGCCCCATATGATAAAGCCGCATGGCAAGCGCGCGCATCATCAGCCCCTCACGCCCGACGCCGTAGCAGGCGATGCGCCGGGCGCGGGCGAGGTCGCTCACCATTCCCTCCATCGCGGCGGGGTCGATGGCTGCGACCGCATCCCGGAGTTCCGCGGCCGCGCGGCTGGCGAGGTCGGAAAGCGTCATGTGCCCACCCTGGCCTGCGTGGCCCCCTGCGCCGCGGCGACGGCGGCCGGTTCCAGAAGCCCGCATTCGTCGAGGAGGTCAAGCACGGTATAGCGGCTGCGCAGGAAGCGGGCTTTCAGGATCGTGTCCCGCAGATAGGCAGGATCGACCCCGATGTCGGCGGCCTCGACCGGAGCCCCGGCGCGCGCAAGGTGCCAGGCCATACGGTCGGCGGTCCACAGCCGCGCGCGAAGCCGGGCCGCAAGCTCGGGCCAGACCTGGCGAAACCGGATCAGCCGCGCCTGCAGGGCCGCGCCCTCGACATGCTTGGCTCGGGTTTCGACGATGGCGCGCCCGGCGATCTCGGGATCATCGAAGCGGTGGCGGATCTCGGCCACCTTCTTGGCCAGCGTCGGGGCAGCGGCGGCGCGGCGGGCAGGGTCGAACGTGGCAAGGTCGCGCGCCAGAAGCCAGTCGAACAGCCTGAGCGCGGCCATCGCGCCCACCGCCACACAGGCGCCGTGGCTGACCCTTTCGCCGTGGTGGTGCAGGTCGTCCATCTCCCATAGGTGCGCGATCTGGTGATCGGCCCCGGAGGCAGGGCGCGACGAGCCATGCGCCTCCATCGCGAGGCCGACCAGCGTCAGGCCCAGAAACAGCCCCTCGACCGCGTCCCGGTCGCCAGACGCGATCCGGTCGGGCTGCGCAAGCCACCCCTCCAGCCCGTCCTGGACCATCGGCCAGGCGACATCGTCGATCGCCTCGATCCCCAAGGCATCCGCGATGATCCAGTCGCCCCCCGCCGGAACCTTGCCCGCCAGATCACCATAGCCCCAGCCGGTCATCTCGGGCGGGGCGGCGGCGATCACGTCGAGGTCGGCGAGCAGCACTTTCGCCGGCCGGCAGGGGATCGTCTTCTTGAACCCCTTTTCCGACAAAGGCGCGCCCGCCGAGGTATAGCCATCCATACTCGCAGCCGTCGCCACGCAAATATAGGAAATGCCAGCCGTGTAGGCCGCGTGCTTGACCACGTCATTCATCACGCCCGAGCCGATGGCGACAGGCGTCTCGCCCGGCCGCAGGTCTGCGCGCAAGGCGTCGGCGAGGTCCACCGTGGGCTTGGGGCGCGGACGGGCCGGGATCACATGGCGGCGTGTGGCGATGCCGGCGGCGGTCAGCGCCGCCTCTACCGCCGGACCCGCCGCGCCCCAGCCACGCTCGTCGGCCATCAACACCGCAGGTCCGGCGAAGTGGCGCGCATAAAGTGCCCCCGCCTCGGCCAGCACACCGCGTCCGATCATCACCTCGGCCACGCTGGCCGACCGCGCGACCGCCGCCCGGATCAGGTCGTCGCCGCTCATGCTGCGATCCCGCCCGAGGCAAGCGTCCGCCCGTCCGCCGCGAAATGATGCTGGCGGTGGGGCGGCAGATCGAGGCCGATCTCCGCGCCGCGGTCAAGCGCCGTATCGCCCTCGGCCCGCACGACCAGCGTCTGCCCCCCGGCCAGCCGCACATAGAGATAGGCGTCGCCGCCCAGCGTCTCGGTCAATGCCACCGTCGCGGCCAGCAGTCCCTGCCCGGCGCGCCGCAGGACCAGATGCTCGGGCCGGATGCCAAGTCGCACCGTCCCTGGCGGGGCCACCCCCAGCGCCACGCCGTCCAGCATGGCCTGACCGCTTGCCACCGTGACCGGCAGAAAGTTCATCGCGGGCGCGCCGATGAAGCCCGCGACAAACTCGCTGGCGGGGCGATTGTAAAGCTCCATCGGCGCACCGACCTGCTCGATCCGGCCTGCGTTCAGCACGACGATCTTGTCGGCCATCGTCATCGCCTCGACCTGGTCATGCGTCACATAGATCATTGTCGCCTTCAGGTCGCGGTGCAGCGCCTCGAGTTCGACCCGCATCTGGACGCGGAGCTTGGCGTCGAGGTTCGACAGCGGCTCGTCGAAGAGGAACACCTTGGGTTCCTTCACGATCGCCCGCCCGATGGCAACCCGCTGCCGCTGGCCTCCCGAAAGCTGGCCGGGCTTGCGGTCGAGGTAGGGCTCGAGCTGCAGGATGCGCGCGGCCTCGCCGATCCGGCGCTGGCGGTCGGCGGGGGCGAAGTTGTTGACCTTCATTCCGAAATCCATGTTCTCGCGCACGGTCATGTGCGGATAAAGCGCGTAGGACTGGAACACCATCGCCACGTCGCGGTCACTTGGGGCGGTGCCGGTCACGTCGCGGTCGCCGATGTGGACGGTGCCGCCGGAAATCTCCTCAAGCCCGGCGATGGAACGCAGGAGCGTGGATTTCCCGCAGCCGGACGGCCCGACAAAGACCGCGAACTCGCCATCGGCGATGGTCAGCGAGACCGCGTGGAGCGCCTGCACCGCGCCGTAGAACTTGTTCACGCCGGTCAGCCTGACTTCGGCCATCGCGATCCCCTCACTTGCGTTGCCGACCATTGCCGACTGCGACAATCGTTGATTTTCCGGTTGACTCGCCCGGCTTTCGATACATTTATATGTGCAGCGTTACAAATGGAAGTCAACTCTGCAACGCTGAACCTTAGGGAGGTTACGATGAAACTCAAGTCGCATGTCAGCGCCCTTGCGCTGGCTTCCGCGTCCATTGCCGCGCTGACCGGCGCGGCGCAGGCCTGGACGCTGGAAGAGGCAGCCAAGCCCTATGCCGGGACCGAGTTGGAGGTGCTGTTCCTCGACCGTCCGGGCTATAACGCCGCGATCAAGATGCTGCCGGAATTCGAGGCGGCGACCGGGATCAAGGTGAACTACACCACCGTGCCCTACGAGAATGCCCTGGGCGAGCAGGTCCGCGACTTCGTGGCCGGGGGCGACCTTGACATCGCCCTGATAGACCTGGTGTGGATCGGCAACTTCGCCGAGAACGGCTGGCTGGTCCCATCGGAAACCTTCATAAAGAATCCCGCGCTTGCCGACCCTGCGCTGGACATGGCCGACTTCTTCCCGCTGGTGCTGGATGCCTTCGGGTCCTGGAACGGCGTGAATTACGGGCTGCCCTTCGACAACTATTCGGGACTTCTCTTCTACAACCGCTGCATGCTGGAAGCCGCCGGTTTCGACAAGCCGCCGGCCACCTGGCAAGAGGTGATGGACACCTACGGCCCGGCGCTGACCAAGGACGGGAAATATGCCTACGCCCTGCAGTCGAAGCGCAACGAGACGCAGTCGGCCGACAGCTTCGCCCGCTTCCTGTGGCCCTTCGGCGGCAGCTTCCTGAACGCCGAGTTCCGCTCGAACCTCAACTCGCCCGAAAGCCAGGCGGGCCTGAAGTTCCGCCAGGACCTGATGAAGTTCATGCCCGAGGGCATCGTCGCCTATGACCATGCCGAGACGGTCAACGCCTTTGCGCAAGGCGACGTCGCCATGATCACCGAATGGTCGGCCTTCTATTCGACCGTGGTCAGCCCGGAGACGTCGAAAGTTGCCGACTGCGTTGAAATCGCTCCGGAACCGACCGGACCGGCAGGGCGCAAGCCCGCGCTCGGCGGCTTCTCGCTGGCGGTGGCGTCGCAGGCGGATGACGCCGAAAAGGCCGCGGGCTGGCTTTTCATCCAGTGGGTGACCTCCAAGGCCAAGGCTGGCCAGTATCTGGAGATGGGCGGTGTTCCCGCGCGTCAATCGGCCTATGCCGACCCCGCGCTGGCCGCGACCTACAAGTTCATCCCGGCGCTGGTGGAATCATGGAAGGAAGGCGTGCCGGAGTTCCGTCCGCGCTTTGCCGAATGGCCAGCGATCACCGAGATCGTGCAGGAATGGGGCACCAAGATGATGCTGGGAGAGGTCAGCATCGAAGACGGAGCCAAGACCATCGGCGAGAAGATGGAAGCGGTCCTTGCCGAAGCCGGCTACTATGACGGCAAGAAGCCCCTGGCGCAGTAAGTCCTCCTCCCGGGGAGACGTGCCCTCGTGGCACGATCAGGCCTCCGTCCGATGGCGGGGGCCTGACATCCGCAAGACCGCAGCGAGGTTTCCATGTCGTTCCGCGTGCCCCGGCGCACGATTGCCGCCTTCCTGGGCCCTGCCGTCGCGGCACTGGCCATCGTGGGCATCGCGCCGCTGGTCTACGCGGTCTGGAAAAGCCTGCACTATTTCAATCTGACCAAGCTGGCCCAGCAACGCTTCGTCGGCCTTGAGAACTACGGGGCCGTCCTGACCGATCCGGTCTTCTGGCAGGCGATGGGGCGCACCGCACTTTTGTTTCTCATCGCGGTGCCGATCCAGATCGCGCTTGGCCTTCTGATCGCGCTGGTCCTGCACCGTCCCGGGTTGACGTTCTGGAAGACCTTGACCCGCCTGTCGCTGGTCCTGCCGATGGCCACGACCTATGCTGTGGTCGGCCTTCTGGCGCAGGTGATGCTGAACCAGAAATACGGTGTCATCAACCAGATGCTGGGCTGGATCGGCGTCGACGCGATCAATTTCATCGGCGACCCTACAAATGCATTCATCGCCGTGGTCATGTGGGACATCTGGCAGTGGACACCCTTCGTCGCCCTTGTGCTGCTGGCGGGCCTGTCCACCGTCCCGCCCGAGATCGAGGAGGCGGCGACCCTGGAGACCAGGTCCAACTGGACCGTCCTGCGCCATGTCCAGCTGCCGTTTCTGATCCCGAGCCTGGTCGCCGTCCTGATCCTGCGCACCGCCGACACGCTGAAGCTGTTCGACATGCCCTTCACGATGACGCGGGGTGGGCCAGGCTCGGCCACCGAGTTCATCGCCGTCCTGATCGAACGGGTCGGCAACCGGCAGTTCGACATCGGCATGGCCGCCGCGCAGTCGGTCATCATGCTGGCCATCACCATCGTGCTGGCGCGGCTGTACATCCGGCTTTTCTACCGCGAGGTCCGCTGACATGGCCGCCCCGACGAACCGCCGCCACGCCTGGGGTGAAGGCGTCCTGCTTCTCCTCATCGGGCTTTTCTGCGTCTTCCCGTTCTACTGGATGGTCACGACCAGCCTGAAAACCCAGGTCGTGGCGCTGGAATCCCCGCCGGTCTGGTGGTTCACTCCGACGCTCGCGAACTACCGCGAGGTGCTGTTCGTCGACAAGGTCGGCCCAGCCCTGATCAACTCGCTTATCGTTGCCGTCAGCACCACGGCGCTGGCCGTCGGCCTTGGCACCCCCGCCGCCTATGCGCTGGCAAGGTTCGAGTTTCGCGGCAAGCGGGATCTCTGGTTCTGGTTCATCACCAACCGCTTCGTCAGCCCCGTTGTCCTTGCCTTCCCGGTGTTCCTGATCGCACGGGAAACCGGATTGCGTGACACCCACATCGCGCTGATCCTGATGTATCTGACCTTCACGCTGCCGATCGTGATCTGGATCTGCACCGACCAGTTCCGGTCGATCCCGCATGAGCTGGACGAGGCCGCCATGCTGGAAGGGGCCAGCCAGTGGCGCATCTTCCGGTCGATCTGCCTGCCCCTGGCCATGCCGGGGGTCGCCGTCAGCAGCATCCTGTCCTTCATCTTCTCGTGGAACGAGCTGCTCTTTGCCTACATCCTGGCCCCGAAGGCGGCGAAGACCGCGCCGGCGATGGCGGTGACCTTCATGGAGGGCTATGACGTGCCCTACGGCAAGATCATGGCCACCTCGACGCTGATCGTGGTGCCGGTCTTGATCTTTGCGCTTCTGGCGTCGAAACACCTGGTGCGGGGCCTGACCATGGGGGCCGTGAAATAGGGCAAGATGGCGCGCGCACCGAAACTTCCGCAGATCGACACCGAAGAACGCTTTCTGGCGCAGGTCGCCTGGGCCTATCATGTCGAGGGCCTGACGCAGGAGAAGGTCGCCGAAAAGCTGGGGGCCACCCGGCTGCGCGTGAACAAGGCCCTGTCCGAGGCGACGGCGCGGGGATTGGTCCGCATCAGCTTCAACACCGCCTTCGCGGCTTGCGCGGAACTGGAGGCGGCGCTGCGGGCCCGCTTCAAGCTGCGCCAGGCCTATGTCGCCCCCGCGCCGATGGACCCGCGCGACGTGCAGATGATCGTGGGCGCGGCGCTGGGGAACCTGCTTTCCGAGGTGCTGGCCGACCCCCGCGTCCGGCTGTTCGGCATGTCCTGGGGCGGCACGCTGAACATCGCCACCCGCTTCGTCGCCGCGATGGAACGCCCGGACCTGGAGGTCATCAGCGTGATGGGCGGCCTCACGCGCGGGTCCGACCTCAACAGCTTCGAGATCACCACCCGCCTTGCCGACCTTCTGGGCGCCCAGCACAGCTATTTCACCGCGCCGCTTTATGCCGGCAGCCGCGACAGCCGCGACACGATCATGCAGCTCGACGTCTTCCGCGAGGTGCTGGAGAAGCTGCGCGGTGTCGACGCGCTGGCGATGGCGGCAGGGGATATCTCGCGCAATTCGCTGCTGATGCGCGACGGGTTGCCGGGCGATGTCACGATGGAGGAGCTGCGTGCCCTGGGTGCGGTGGGCGACGTGCTGGGCGTGGTGATCGATGCCGAGGGGCAGCCGGTCCCGCATCCGATCAACGAAAGGGTCATCGGCATCGGGCTGCCCGACCTTGCGCATATCCCCAATGTGATCCTTGCCGCCGGGGGGCCGCACAAGGTTCCGGTCTTGCGGGCCGTGCTGAAGCGGGCCGTCATCAACACGCTTGTCACCGACGAGACGACCGCCCGCGCCCTTTTGGGAAGCGCCTGATGGTCCTGCATGTCGGGATCGACCTTGGCACTTCGGGCATCAAGGCGGTGCTGATCGAGAACCTGAGCCGCGTGATCGCCGTCGCGGCCGAGCCCGTCGCCGTCAGCCGCCCGCAGATCGGATGGAGCGAACAGGACCCGGACCTCTGGGTCGCGACCGTCGTCGCCTGCCTTGACCGGCTGGCCGCCGCCGCCCCGCGCGAGATAGCCGCCGTCCGCGGCATCGGGCTTTCCGGCCAGATGCTGGCGGCGCTGGTCCTGGACGCGGACCTGCGCCCCCTGCGGCCTGCGATGCTGTGGAACGACCAGCGCGCGCTGGCCGAATGCGCCGAGCTTCTGACCCTGGTGCCCGACATCGGCCGGCGCACCAACGGCACGCCCGACCCCGGCATCACCGCGCCAAAGCTGATGTGGCTGCGCCGCCACGAACCCGCGCTGATGGACCGCGCGCGGATGCTGATGCTGACCAAGGACTATGTCCGTCTTGCGCTGACCGGAGAGGTCGCGACCGAGCCGTCGGATGCCGGCGGAACGCAGCTTCTGGACGTGGCGACGGGGTGCTGGGACCGGCACCTGTGCGAAGCGGTCGGCTGGGATCCCGCCCACTTGCCCCCGGTCGTGGACAGCTGGGCCGAAGCCGGCCGGCTGAAGCCCGGCCTTCTGGCCCGCTGGGGCATGGCGGGACCGGTCGCGGTTGCGGCGGGGGCGGGCGACAACATGGGATCGACCCTCGGCGCGGGCGGTGCCCGGTCGGGTGACGCGGTCCTGACGATCGGCACCTCGGGTGTGGCCTGCATCGTCGATGCCGCCTTCCACCCGGGGCCAGAGCGCGCGATCCTGACCTCGGCCCATGTCGTGCCGGGGGTCTATCTGTCGATGGGCGTGGTGATGTCGGCCACGGCCAGCCTGGACTGGGTCGGGCAGATGACAGGGCGCCAGGTGCCCGACCTTGATGCCGAGGCCATGGCCTTCGTGACCGCGCAAGGTCCGGAAACCGCTCCGGTCTTCCTGCCCTGCCTGACCGGGATCCGCACGCCGCTCAATCGTCCGGACATGACCGGCCGCATCACGGGCCTGCACCCCGGCGTCACGCCGGCCATGCTTGCCTACGCCACGATGGAAGGGGTCGCCTTCCAGTTCGCCGATTGCATCGCGGCGCAAATCGAGGTCGGCGCGAGACCGGAACGCCTGACCGTTGTCGGCGGCGGCACCCGCAGCGCGCTGTGGCTGCAGCTTCTGGCGACGGCGCTGGCCCGGCCCGTGAGGCTGATCGAGGGTGCCGCCATTGCCGGGCCTCGCGGTGCCGCATGCCTTGCCGCCGTCGCGGCGGGTGGCCCGGTCATGGCGCTGCAAGACCCGGTCGCGACAAGCCGGTCCATTCTGCCGGATCCCGCGCTTGCGGCCCGGCTTGAAGGACGCCGCGAAGCCATGCGCGCGCTGGCTTAGGGATCGCGATCGACCGCGAGGTCGCCCCCGCCACCACCGGATCGCGCGGCTGATCGCCCTGGCAGAACCGCCTCGGGTGATCGGCTTGATGCCGGGGTCCGAGGACTGCTCGGCAGCCCTCGGGCCTGATCCCGATGGTGGCGGTCCGACGGTGTTTGCGGCGCGACCGGCGGCGGCGGCGGCTCGCCGGGGATTGCTGCTGCCGTCCGGCCAGCCCATAAGCGGACGTCGTGGCCGCCAGGAGCCTGTGGAATGGTGATCGAAGAGCTGCAGTTCTTGGTTCCGCAAGAGCTGCTGGAAAGGTTCGTCCTGCTTGACCACAAGATCTGGACCGCGACTTTGGCCGCGCAGAGCGGATTTCTCGGGAAAGAGATCTGGCGCACGGCCGACGATCCGGAACGGCTTCGGATCGTGATCCGATGGGCCAGCCGGGAGGCCTGGAAGTCGGTCCCCCGCGATGTTCTGGACGCGACGGAGCGGGACTTCGCGCAAGCCCTTGGCGCTTCTGTGCCGGTTCTGCGCTGCACAGACCTGGACGTCCTCGACATCGGCCGGGCCGGGTCAGCGTGAGGCGGCGGTCACCTCGACTTCGACCAGGAACTCGGGGCGGGTGAAACCGGACACGATCACCAGGGTCGAGGCGGGTAGCCGGGCGACGCCCGACAGCCATTCGTCGCGCGCCCGCATGTAGCCTGCCATGTGCGCCCGATCGGTGACGAAAGCGTTGATGCGGACCACGTCGGCGGCGGACATCCCGGCCTCGGCCAGGATGGCGGCACAATTTGCCAGACACTGGACTGCCTGGGCATAGGCGCCCTCGGGCAGGGTGTCGTCCGATGCCAGTCCAAGCTGGCCCGAGGTGGCGACCCAGCGCAGACCGGGCGGCACCTCGACGCCATGCGAATAGGCAGCGAAGGGAGGTCGAATCGAAGGGGGCGAAAGCGCGCGCATCGGGTTTTCCGGATCGGTCGGCACGCGAAGTCTTGCGGCCCGCCCGGCGGCTTGACAAGGGCAGGGCGGAGCAGGCGGCGCATCTGCACAAATTTTGTGCAGATGCCTGTCGATGACTAAGCCCAAGGCGAACCGACCGCTGCGGGCCGGGTGGAATTGCTGGTCCGAACCCTCGTCGGCTGCAAGGATCGCGCCATACTTGCCTGCAAGCCCGGGCAACGGGATCCGAAAGACACCAACAGGAGAGCTGAACCCATGCCAATTCCGACGCGTCTCATCCTGGCCTCGGCCATCACCGCCGCCGCCGCATTTCCTGCCGCCGCGCAGAATGTTGCCGTCACCTTCGGCACCAACTGGGTCGCCCAGGCCGAACATGGTGGCTACTATCAGGCCGTCGCCGACGGCACCTATGCGGCCTGCGGCCTTGACGTCACCATCCTGCCGGGTGGCCCGCAAGTGAACAACCGCGCGCTGATGCTGGCCGGGCAGGTCGATTTCAGCATGGGAGGCTCGACGCTGGACGGCTTCTCGGCAGTGGCGGAAGGCTTGCCGATCATCACTGTCGCGGCCTCGTTCCAGAAGGACCCGCAGGTCATCGTGACCTGGCCGGGCGTGGCCAAAACCTTCGCCGACCTTGCCAAGCTCGACAAGGTGCTGATCTCGGACGGGGGCGTTCTGACCTTCTGGGCCTGGATGATCCAGGCCTATGGGTTCAAGCCCGAACAGCGCGAAGTCTACACCTTCTCGGCAGCACCGCTGATTGCCAACAAGACCTGGGGCATGCAGGGGTATCTGTCATCCGAGCCGTATTTCTTCGAAAAGGAAACCGGCACCAAACCCGATGCCTGGCTGATCGCCGATGCCGGCTATACCGCCTATTCGACCACGATCGAGACGCTGACCGACACTGTGGCCAATCGGCCAGAGGTGGTGCAGTGTTTTGTCGACGGGTCGGCCATCGGCTGGACCAACTACCTTTACGGCGACAACAGCGCCGCCAACGAGATGATCAAGAAGGACAACCCGGAAATGACCGACGAGGCCATCGCCTATGGCATCGCGGCGATGAAGGAGCACGGCATCGTCTTTTCCAGTGACGCGCTGACGTTGGGGGCGGGTGCGATGACCGACGCCAGGGTCGAGGATTTCTACAACAAGATGGTCTCGGTTGGCGCGGTGCAGGAAGGGCTTGACTGGAAGGCGTCCTACACGCTGCAATTCGTGAACAAGGGCGTCGGGCTTGACCGCAAGCCCGCCGAGTGACGCCTTGACCTGAGTGCCACCGCGGGGGCGCCATCGGCCCCCGCGCTTATGGACATCGCATGACCGATTTGTCGAACCGACCGATCCTGCCGATAGCCCAGCGCCCGCGCCTGCTGGAAATGACGGGTGTTTCCAAGGTGTTCAACAGCACCGTCATGGCGCTGGACGGGATGAACCTGACGGTGAACGAAGGCGATTTCCTGTCGCTTCTGGGGCCGTCCGGCTGCGGCAAGTCGACGGCGCTGCGCCTGATCGCCGGACTGATGCGACCGACATCGGGACGGATCGGCTGGATCGGCGCGCATGACCGCGGCGATATCGGCGTGGTGTTCCAGGAACCGACCCTGATGCCCTGGGCCACGGTCGCCAGGAACGTCTGGCTGCCGTTCCGCCTGCGCGGGGAGTCCTTTGCCTCGGTCAGGGACCGGGTCGGCACGGCGCTGGAGCTGGTGGGGCTGGAAAACTTCCGCGACGCCTACCCGCGCGAATTGTCAGGCGGGATGAAGATGCGGGTGTCGATCGCCCGCGCTTTCGTCACCAATCCGCGACTGATCCTGATGGACGAACCTTTCGCCGCGCTGGACGAGATCACGCGGCAAAAGCTGAACGACGACCTTCTGGCGCTGAAAGCCAAGATCGGCTGCACGGTGATCTTCGTCACCCATTCCGTCTTTGAGAGCGTCTTTTTGTCCGACCGCATCGTCGTGATGGCCGCGCGTCCAGGTCGCGTCGTGCAGGAACTGACGGTCGGCGCGCCCTATCCGCGCGACATGGAGTTTCGCACCTCGCCGGACTATGCGGCGCAGACGCATGTCGTGTCGGACGCCCTGCGCCGCGCCATGGGGGATCATTCGAATGACCACCTCTGACCTTGACCCCGCGGTGCCGCGCAGCGCCGACCCGGCCGTCGACGCGGACGAGGCCCGCCGGGCGCGAAACCGCAGGATCGAGGCTGTCGCCCGCTGGGCCCTGCCGCTGGTGGTCGTGATCCTGACGGTCTGGGGCTGGCACTTGTTTTCCAACAGCACCCAGACGCGCGGCCTGATCTTTCCCGAGCCCGCCAGGGTCTGGGGGCGGTTCCTCGCGGATTATCCCATGCTGTTCGGATCGCTGATGGTGACGCTGAAGATCACCTTCCTTGCGCTTGGCATCGCGATCATCGGCGGCGTCCTGCTTGCGATCCTCTTCACCCAAAGCCGGTTTGCCGAACTGGTGTTTTTTCCCTACGCGGTGGTGCTGCAGGTCACGCCCATCGTCTCCATCGCGCCCTTGATCTTCATCTATGTGCAGGATCCCCTGGCGCGGGTCCTGATCTGTGCCTGGATCGTGGCCTTCTTCCCGATTCTGTCGAACACGACGCTTGGCCTCAAATCGACCGACAGCAACCTGCGCGATCTGTATGCGATCTATGGCGCGACCTGGTGGCAGACGCTTTTGTTCCTGCAGCTCCCGTCGGCCTTGCCCTATTTCCTCGGCGGGTTGCGGATCGCGGGCGGGCTGGCGCTGATCGGGGCCATCGTCGCGGAATATGTCGCGGGGATCAGCGGTTCGGGCTCGGGCCTGGCTTTCCGCATTCTGGAGGCGAGCTACCGGCTGAACTATCCCCGCATGTTCGCGGCCCTGATCATGATTGCCGTGGTCGGCGTGATCATCTTTGCCGCGACAAGCTTTCTATCGTGGGTCTTCCTGCGCAAATGGCACGAAAGCGCCATCCGGCGTGAGACATGATGCAGTCCTTGCCCGACGGTCCCGTCCTGTTGCGCAACGCGACCGTCCCGGCCTGCCTGCTGGGTCAGCCGGGCGATCTGGTCCGCAGTGATCTGGCCCTGAGCGGCGGGCAGATCGCGACGGCGGCCCCCGGCATGGCGGAGGTCGATCTGAAAGGCGGGATGGTCCTGCCCTGTTTCATCGACATGCACACGCATCTCGACAAGGGCCAGATCTGGGATCGCAGCCCGAACCCGGACGGGACCTTTGCGGGCGCGCTTGCCGCTGCCGGGTCGGATCGAGAGAGCCATTGGTCCGCGACCGACCTCCGCCGCCGGGTGGACTTCGCCCTGCGCACGGCCTTCGCCCATGGCACCCGCGCGATCCGCACGCATCTGGACAGCATTCCGCCGCAGGATGCGGTTTCCTGGCCGCTGTTTGCCGAAATCCGCGCCGAATGGGCGGGGCGGATCGATCTGCAGGCCGCTTCGCTTGCCGGCTGCGACATGGCGCTGGACCCGGCCTTCGTGACTCTGGCCGACCGGGTGGCGGCGCATCGGGGCGTCTTGGGCCTTTTCACCTACGCGATGCCGGACATGCCCGAGCGTTTGCGCCGGGTCTTCACGCTGGCCGCCGACCGTGGCCTCGACATGGATTTCCACGCGGATGAGACGTTGGACCCCGCCGTGAACACCCTGGCCCAGATCGCCCGGGCCGCGCTCGACACCGGCTTTCAGGGAAAGATCGTCGCCGGGCACTGCTGTTCGCTGTCCACCATGCCCGAAGGCGAGGCGCTTCAAACGCTCGACCTCTGCGCCAAGGCCGGGGTCGGGATCGTCAGCCTGCCGATGTGCAACCTTTACCTGCAGGACCGCCACGCCGCCCGCACCCCCCGCAATCGGGGCATCACCCTGGTGCATGAGGCGCGCGCCCGCGGCATTCCGGTCGCCTTCGCCAGCGACAACACCCGCGACCCGTTCTATGCCTACGGCGATCTCGACATGGTCGAGGTGCTGCGCGAGGCGACCCGCATCGCCCATCTCGACCATTCCGCGACCGACTGGGTGCAGTCCGTCCTGACCACGCCCGCCGCGCTGTGCGGCTTTGCGGCGCCCGGGCTTTCCCCCGGTGCCCCGGCCGATCTGGTGATCTTCCGCGCCCGCGGCTGGACCGAGCTTTTCTCGCGCCCGCAATCCGACCGCACCGTCCTGCGGGCGGGCATTGCCATGGACCGAACCCTTCCCGACCATGCCGAACTTGACGACCTGATGAGGCCCGCATGCGCACTGAAGCCCTGAAAGCCGCCCTGTCGCACCTGGAGATTGACGAGAACCCGATTTCGGTCCGCGCCAAAAGCCGGGACTTTTTCTGGTATTCGCCGGTCCTCAAGTCCCGGATGGACCACCTGACCGCCGATTTCGTCGTCTCGCCAAGGTCCGAGGCCGAGGTGATCGACGTGCTGGCCGCCGCCCATGCCCATGGCGTCCCCGTCACCGTGCGCGGGGCGGGGACGGGGAATTACGGCCAGGCCATGCCGCTGAAAGGCGGGATCATCCTGCACATGAAGAACATGGCCGCGGTCAAGGCGATCCATCCGGGCCGGGTCATCGCCGAACCCGGCTGCCTGATCCGCGACCTTGATGCCGCGGCGCGCGCGCAGTCCGGGCAAGAGTTGCGGATGCACCCCTCCACCTTCGCCACCGCCACCATCGGCGGCTTCATCTCGGGCGGGTCGGGCGGGGTCGGCTCCTGCACCTGGGGCGTGCTGCGCGACCTTGGCAACATCCTGCGCCTGCGGGTCGTGACGGCCGAGGCCACCCCGCAGGTCCACGATTTCACCGGAGAAGAACTGCACCGCGTCAGCCATGCCTATGGCACCAACGGCATCATCACCGAGGTCGAGATGCCCTTGGCCCCCGCCTATGACTGGGTGGAACTCTTCGTCACCCACCGCGACTTTGCCACCGCCGTCAGGCTGGCGGGTGAGCTTGGCCATCAGGACGGCATCCTGAAAAAGCTGGTCTCGGTCTATGAGGCCCCGACTGCGACGGCCTATTTCGCCCGCATCGCCCCCCATGTGACCGACGCCGATCACCTGCTGGGCCTGATGGTCGCGCCGCAGTCGATGGACGGGTTCCTGACCTTCCTGGCCCGCTATCCCGGCGCAAGCCTGATCTACCGCAGCGACCAGACGCGGTGGGACAAGGAGCCCGGGCCGGTCTACGAATACGGCTGGAACCACACCACGCTGCGCGCCCTCAAGGTCGATCCGTCGATCACCTACCTGCAGGTCGCCTATGCCCCCGGCGTCTACGAAGAGAAGATCGCCGCCATCCGCGCAGCCTTCCCCGGCGAGTTGATCCAGCACCTTGAAGCGATGCGCATGGGCGGCCAGATGGCCTTTGCCGGCCTGACCCTGGTCAGGTTCACCACCGAGGCGCGGCTGGACGAGATCATCCGCAGCCATGACGCGATCGGCGCGCATGTCTTCAACCCGCACCGCTATACGCTGGAGGAAGGCGGGCGGCAGTCGACCGACGCGACCCAGCTTGCCTTCAAGCGGCAGGCCGATCCGAAGGGCATCCTGAACCCCGGCAAGATGATCGCCTGGGATGTGCCGGATTGGGACTACTCCCGGATGTATGCCTATGACCAGATGAGGAAAGCCGCCGGATGACCACGCGATGACCACTCGGGCGCTGGTCCTCTATGCCCACCCCTGCGGCGACAGCTTTGCCGCCGCCTTGCGCGACAGGGTGACCGGCGCGCTGACCGCGCGGGGGTGGGACGTGGACCTCTGCGATCTTTACGCGGAAGGCTTCGACCCGATCCTCGGCCCGGACGAGCGGCGCGGCTATCACGACACCACGAGCAACACCAGAGCAGTGCAATCCCATGTCGACCGGCTGCGCGCGGCCCAGGCCCTGATCTTCGTGCATCCGGTGTGGAACTTCGGCATGCCCGCGATCCTGAAGGGCTACACCGACCGGGTCTTCCTGCCCGGCATCAGCTTCAGCCTCGAGAACGGCAAGGTGCGCCCGGCGATGACCCATATCCGCAAGCTTGCGACTGTCACCACCTACGGTGCCAGCCGGATGCGCGCCTTCCTGGTGGGCGATCCGCCGCGGCGGGTCGTGTCGCGGGCCTTCCGTCACGCCTGCCAACCGGATAGCTTTCTGTATATGGCCCTCTACGACATGAACCGTGCGGATGCGGGCCAGCGCGCGGACTATCTTGCCCGCGTGCACCGCAAGATGGAGCATTTCTGATGCGCGCTCTTGTCGTCTATTGCCACCCGTCTCCGCACAGCTTCACTGCCGCAGTCCGTGATCTGGTCCTTGCCAAACTTGACAGCGCCGGGGCCGAAGTGCGGCTGCACGATCTTTACGCCAGCGGCTTTTCCCCGGTCCTGACCCGCGCAGAATGGGAGGGCTATCTTGACTGCCCGAAGAACTGCGCCCCGGTCAGCAGCGAGGTCGAGGATATCCGCTGGTGCGACACGCTGATCTTCGTCTACCCGACCTGGTGGTATGGCCTGCCCGCCATGCTGAAGGGCTGGCTTGACCGGGTGCTGCTGCCCGATGTCGCCTTTTTCATGCCCGACGCCGCGAACACGACGATCCGCCCGGGCCTCAGGCACATCAACCGGCTGGGCGTCTTCACCACCTGCGGGGCAAGCCGCTGGCTGACCTTCGTGGTGGGGTCGCCGGGGCGGCGGACGCTGCGTCGGGGCGTCGGCTTTCTTCTGACCCCGCGTCACCGCCGCGCCTTTGCCGCGCATTATCTGATGGACAGATCCACCCCCGAAAGCCGCCGCGCCCATCTCATGCGCGTCGCGGCGCAGATGGACCGGCTGATCGGGCGTCCGGTGCCCGTGCCCCTGCCACAGCTGCAACGCGAGGCCGCCGAATGACGGCCCGCCCCTGGGCCGACTTCCGCGCCCCCGACTTCGCCGCGATCGACCCGATGCGGACCATCGCGATCCTGCCGACAGCGGCGGTGGAACAGCATGGGCCGCATCTGCCGGTCGGAACCGACACGATCATCAACGCGCACCTGTGCGCCCTGCTTGCCGAACGGGCCCCCGCCGATCTTGACCTGCGCATCCTGCCGGTGATGGCGGTGGGCAAGTCGAACGAACATCTCTGGGCCCCCGGCACCCTGACCCTGTCTGCCGCCACCGCACTGGCCGCCTGGACCGAGATCGGCCTCTCGGTCGCCCGTGCCGGGGTCCGCAAGATCATCATTCTGAACAGCCATGGCGGCAACGCCGACCTGATCTCCATCGTCGCGCGCGAATTGCGGGTGCAGGCCGGAATGCTGGCGGTGCGTCTGGGTTGGGCGGCAAACGGGCTGCCACAAGGCCTGTATTCGGCGCGGGAAACCGGGTTCGGCATTCACGGCGGGGACATGGAAACGTCGCTGCTGCTGCATTTCCGCCCGGAAACGGTGGACATGACTGCAGCGCAGGACTTCCGTTCCTCGGCCGAGACCGCCGCCATATCGCCCATCGGGGCTGTGGCAAAGGGCTGGATTTCTTCGGATCTCAACCCTTTCGGCGTGGTTGGCGAAGCGCATCTTGCCACTGCCGAGAAAGGCCGACTTACAGCCGAACACGTCGTGGCCGATGTCATCGCGCTGTGCCTGAAGGTGGCGGCGGCCGAAATTCCGGCGGCTGCGCCACCCGGATGGTAGGGCGAAGCCTCCGGTCGCGGTCGGTCGCCGGATGAAACGCGGGGAGGGGTGCCGGCAGAACGAAGCGGCGTTCCGGGTCCGGGCAAGACCGCAGACCGCGAGGCCATCGGCGCGGCGGGTGCCTTCATCCCTGGCCGCCGCCCCGTGGCCGCCAACCGCCCGTCGCGGCCCGTGCCACCCGCCGGGTCTTCGCACCCCGGCTTGCGGTCCGTGCGCGGGCGGATCAGGCGATGGTCACGCTTGCCGTCTGGAGCCCCTCGATCTCGACCTTGCAGGTGTCGCCCCGAGCGAGCGGTCCCACCCCCGCCGGAGTTCCCGTGAAGATCAGGTCCCCGGGGGACAGGCTGACCATCCGCGACAGCGCCGCGATGATCGCTGCCGGGCTCCAGATCATGTCGGACAGTTTTGCCTGCTGCCGCGTCGCCCCGTTGACCGAACAGCGCAGCACCGCCTCCGGCATCGGTCCGGGCCGCACCGCTCCGATCACGGCGGACTTGTCGAAGGCCTTCGCCATGTCCCAGGGCCGCCGCGCCGCCTTTGCTTCGGTTTGCAGGTCGCGCCGGGTCAGATCGTTGCCTGCGGCATGGCCCCAGATCAGGTTCTGCGCGTCCTCTTCCGAAACCATCGCGCCTGACTTGCCGATGGCGACGACCAGTTCACCCTCGTGATGCAGGTTGCCGGTTGCGGGTGGATAGGGGATCCGGCTTCCCGATTCCACCACGGCATCGGCAGGCTTGGTGAAGAAGAACGGGGCCTCCGCCGGGTCGTTTCCCATCTCGGCGGCGTGGTCGGCGTAGTTCCGGCCGACACAGAAGATGCGGCGGATCGGAAAGCGTTCCGGGCGGCCGGTCACCGGCAGGGTGACAGTCGGCAATGCCGGGAAGACCAGCGCCACCATCGCTCAGCCTCCGACCGTTTCACAGGGCACCGCGCGGGCGGTGAGGCGGCGGCAGGCCAGTGCCGCCTGTTCCTGGGTCAGCCCCATGAAGCTTGCGCGCCAGGCCCCGCCAGACTGGACCGTCTTGCGCAGGCCCACGTTCAGCGTGGCGCTCTCTGCCAGCGCGGTTTTCAGAAGCGCCTTCTCGGCCTCGTAGCGCGAAGAATATTTGCCGACGTTCACCCCGAAAAACCGCTCGCCCGATGTGGACATCACCACGACAACCTCTTCCGTGTCGGTCGGCACCGCTTCTGCGGTCGCCACCGCGTCGAAGATCGGCGCCTGGCGCTTGGGCATCGTTGCCGGTGCCGTCTCGAGGGCCAGTTCGACCGCGGACGGCGCAGGGGCGGTGGCACCCGCGACCGCTTCCACGCCGGTGACTTCGGCCATCATGGCAAGCGGAGCCTCGGCAGCGACCTCGGTGCCGGGATCGGTCAGGACGAGTTCCGGCGCTGCCTCTGCGACGACGATCTCTTCCGGCGCCACGGCAACGGGAGCCTCTGCCGGGGCTGCGACTTCGGCGACTTGCGGCGCGGCGACCAGCATTTCGGGGCGCGACCTTGGCCTCTGGGCAGCCAGCGCCGGATCGACCGGAGCTTCGGACAGCCCGGCATCCGCAATCATGGTTTCCGGCGGCGCCGCGGTCAGCGCAGCGGCCTGGGCCTCAAGCGTGCCCGGTTCGGCAGGCGCGGCCGGGGCAGGGTCGTTCGCTGCGACCGCGACGACGGCGTCCGGCGCGGCCTCTTGTCCCGCTTCGGCAACGGCCATGCTGTCCTCCGACATATCGCCTTCCGCCATGGCTTCGGCCTGGAATTGCAGCGTGCCTTCGGGCGCGGGCTCGGCAGTGGCTTCGGCAAGCGCGCCATCGATCCCCTCGGCCATCGCAATCACCATCTCTTCCGGGATGGCGGTGCCTTCGGTCCGCGCCTTGGGCCGGGGAGAGGCCTTCACCTCACCCGACACCCGCACGATCTTGCCCGCGCCACCCACGGCGTCGATCTCGTCGATGCCGGATTCAAGCGAGGCCACCAGCGCGTCCTCGACCGCAGCGGCGACCGGCGGCTGTTCCTGGACGTTGTCCCGGGCCTTGGCAAAGCCGATATCCATCAGCTCGGCCATCTTGGCGTTGCGGTTGGCGGTCGATGTGCCGCCGAAGACGGTCGCGATGATGTGCTTGTTGCCGCGACGGGCCGATGCCGTCAGGTTGAAGCCAGCAGCGCCGGTGTAGCCGGTCTTGATCCCGTCCGCGCCCTCGTAGGCGTCAAGGAAGCGCGCGTTCGTGTTCGACACGGTGGCGACGCCCGCATCGGCGCTCCGGCGCGAGAAGATGCTGTAGTATTGCGGAAAATCGTAGAACAGGCGCCGACCGAGCAGGTTCATGTCGCGCGCCGAAGACAGGTGACCGTTTGCGGTCAGCCCGTTCGCGTTCTTGAAGGTGGTGTTGTTCATCCCCAGCTGCCGCGCCGTCCGCGTCATCCGCTTGGCAAAGCTGGCCGCATCGCCGCCGATGTAATCGCCAAGTGCCGCAGCCGCGTCATTGGCCGACTTGATCGCGGCGGCGCGGACCAGATAGCGCACAGCAATCTTTTGGCCGGGCTTGAGGCCTAGGCGCGAGGGTGGTTGCGAAGCGGCGTATTTCGTGACCGTGACCTGGGTGTCCAGCGACAACCTGCCGGCCTCGATCTCCTGGAAGACGATATAGAGCGTCATCATCTTGGTCAGGGATGCCGGATGCAGCCGGGCGTCCGCGTTCTTTTCGTAAAGGACTTCGCCGGTGCGCCCGTCCATCACGATCGCCGCGAAGGGTGCGGCCTGCAGCGGCGAGGTCACCACCACGGCGCTGACCACAAATGTCATGAAAATAGTGCGAAAAATCCGCCCGAGAAGCGATGCCACCTCGCCCACCCTTTGCCTGTTGGCCCGGATTTTCCGGTGCCGTATTCTGCCTCGGGACGAAAGCTATCACAGGTTCCGTGATCCGAAAACCCAAAAATTCCAAAGACTTTCAGGGCGCAGTTGATGCGGTGGCCGGAAAGCTGCAGTCACCCCGGGCCATGCCAACATGTTGCGTCGGATGACGAAAATCGATCTAACTGTGGGGTGCGTCTCGCAGCCGGAAAACCAGGTCGGGCAAGTCGCCAAGGGTCTTGAGCACATGGAACCGGCGATGATCCGCAGGGGCCGGGGCGGCCTCGTAAGCCCATTCCGTCTCCTGCGGGACATGCACGCCCCAGGACCCGGCCTGCAGCGCGGGAATGACATCGGACTTCAAGGAATTGCCCACCATCATCGCCTGATCCGCCCCGGTGCCGTGGCGGGCAAAAGCCCTGCGGTAGGTCGATTCGGTCTTGTCCGACACGATCTCGACCGCGTGGAACAGGTCGCCCAGACCGGACTGGGCCAGCTTGCGTTCCTGATGCAGCAGGTCGCCCTTGGTGATCAGGACCAGCCGGAAATCGGCCGCCAGCGCGGCCACCGTGGCGCGCGCATGGGGCAGAAGTTCCATCGGGTGCTCCAGAAGCGCGCGCCCGAAAGCGATCAGGTCGGCGATCACCGTGGCGGGAACCCGGCCGTCGGTGACCTCCACGGCGGTCTCGATCATCGACAGGGTAAAGCCCTTCACGCCGAAGCCATAATAGGCGATGTTGCGCCGCTCGGCCGCCTCGAGCCTGTCGCGCAGGTGGACCGGTTCGGCATGGTCGACCAGCACTTGCAGAAAGCGGTCCTGCGTCAACCGGAAATACGCCTCGTTCTGCCAAAGCGTGTCGTCCGCGTCGAAGCCGATCGTGGTCAGCATGTGCGCCCCTTTTCCCTGCGCAAGAAAAGGCTATATTTCGCGGGTCAGTTGCAACCCCGAATCCCGGAAACGGAGCCCTCATCCTGTGTCGAGCCGCCCTTCAACCCTGTCGGACAAGACGGACGGCCCGGGGAATGATACCTCGATCCTGACCAAGACCAGGACCAGGACCGAGCGGCCCCCGCTCTACAAGGTGCTGCTTCTGAACGACGATTACACGCCGATGGAGTTTGTCGTTCATGTGCTTGAACGCTTTTTCGGCCTGAACCATGCCCAGGCGTTCGAGATCATGCTGACGGTCCACAAGAAGGGCCTCGCGGTGGTGGGCGTGTTCAGCTTCGAGGTGGCCGAGACCAAGGTCGCGCAGGTGATGGATTTCGCCCGCCGCCACCAGCATCCGCTGCAATGCACGATGGAAAAGGAATGATCCTCCGTCCGGACAGAAGGGGCATGGGGGCCTAGGCCTCCGCTCATGCGGTCCGCAAGATTGTCCCTGGCGCTGAAGACTGGCGCGGTCGCGTTGCCTGCCGAAGGGCGGATTGCCGTCCTGAGACCGCGCATCGGCGATGACCTGAGCGCGTTGCCCGGGGACCGGGTGGTCGTGCTGACCGGGTTCAAGCCGGATCAGGATCACTTTGCCGCCCGCCATCCGGTCACGCCCGCCCCGCCCTATGCCGCGGCCATCGTCTGTCTGCCCCGCTCGCGCGCGGCGGCGCGGGCGCTGATCGCACAGGCGGCCGCCGAGGTCGCGCCGGGCGGAAGGATCGTGGTCGACGGGCAGAAGACCGACGGGATCGACACCGCGCTGAAGGACCTGCGCGGCCGGGTCGATCTGTCGGAAAGCCTGTCGAAGGCGCATGGCAGGCTGGCCTCGTTCCCGGCCGGGCCGGACCTGTCGGACTGGGCGGCGCGACCGGCCATGGTTGCGGGCTTCCAGACGCTTCCGGGCATCTTTTCCGCGGACGGGCCGGACACGGGCTCGGTGCTGCTGGCGGCCAGCCTGCCGGAAAAGCTGGGTGGAAAAGTTGCCGATCTGGGGGCAGGCTGGGGGTTCCTGGCCGCCGGGATCCTGACGCGGCCCGGCGTCAGGCGGCTTGACCTGGTCGAGGCCGAGGCGGACGCGCTGGACTGCGCCAGGGTCAACATTCCCGACCCGCGTGCCCGGTTCTGCTGGGCCGACGCGACGACCTGGCGGCCAGAGACCCTGCTGGACACCGTCGTGATGAATCCGCCGTTCCACACCGGCCGCTCTGCCGAGCCTGCCCTTGGCGCGGCATTCATCCGGGCGGCCCGGCGAATGCTCGCCCCGGACGGCAGCCTGTGGTTGGTCGCCAACCGCCACCTGCCCTATGATGCGGTGCTCGCCGAGTGTTTCCTTGACGTCAGGGACGCCGCAAGTGACAGCCGCTTTCGCGTGATCCACGCCCAGAAGCCCAGACGGGCCAAACCCTGACCGACGACGAGGCCCGCTGATGTCCTTCTCTGTTTCCGGCAAGACCGCCATCGTGACCGGCTCGGCCTCTGGCATCGGGCTCGCCATTGCCCGGCATCTGGTGGACAAGGGCGCGAATGTGATGTTCGCCGATGTCGACGAGGACCGGCTGGAGAACGAGGTCGGCGAGGAGGCGCGGGCGGAAGGTCCGATCCGCATGTTCGCGGGCGACCTGACCGAGAAGCTGACGATCGCCAACCTTCTGTCCGCGACCGTCGACGCCTTTGACCGGGTGGACATCCTGGTGAACGCGAACCGGCGGACCTTCGTGTCGGAAATCCTGAACCCCGAGGCCGACGGCGTCGAGGAGTTGTGGCGGCACAACGTGTTGTCCGCGCTGCGGATGTCCCAGATGACGGCCAAGCGGATGATCCAGCATGCGCAGCGGGCCGAGGTCGAGGCAGGCACGATGCTGGGCTCGATCATCAACCTGTCGTCAATCGCGGCCCAGGCCACGCGGCCCGAGCTGCTGGCCTATTCGATGGCCGCCGCCGCGATGGACCAGATGACCCGATCCCTGGCCGTGGCCCTGGCGCCGAAGGGTATCCGGGTGAACGCCGTTGCCTTCGGATCGGTGATGAGCGCCAGCCTGCAGGCGACGCTGAAGGACAATCCGGGCTTTCGCGACGCGATCACCGGGGGCACTCCCCTCGGTCGCATTGCAGCCGCGGCAGAGCTGGTCGAGGCGGTGCAGTTCCTGGCTTCGGATGCTGCGGGTTTCGTGACCGGACAGGTGTTGACGGTCGACGGCGGACGCGGGCTTCTGGATGTGGTCAGCGCACCTGCCCATTGATCATTCGGGAAACTCCGCCTTGCATCGCGCGATGACCGGCTCTGCCGCCTTGGCCAGCTGCCGGCGCTTTACCGTCAGGCTGTCGAGCTTGCGCGCTTCCTCGTTCAGGTCGATGGCCTTCGCGCGCTGGACGCTGACCGGGCGTTCGTCAAGACAGAGGCGCGGCGCGGACGGCGCTTCGCCCGCTGCGACCGGGGGCCGCGGGCAGATGGCCCAGTAATCCTCGTAGACGGTGACCGTCTCGAACGCATAGCCCCGGTCGAGGTTGCCTTGGGTTTCTGCGATCAGCCGGTCCACGGTCCGCAGGTCACGGGTGTTGCGGTTGATGCACTGCCCCTGCGGGGTGGCGCAGCCCGCAAGCAGGCCAATCGTCACGAAAATCAAGCGGTTCATCGGGCGCTCCTTCACCTGTGGAAAGCGGCGCGGCGGGGTGCTAGGCATGGGGGATGCCCCGAGCCGGAGACCTGACGATGACCGATCCCTTCGACCGCCGCAAGACCGAGGCCGCCGAGTGGTTCCGTGCCCTGCGCGACCGGATCGTGTCGGCGTTCGAGGGGCTGGAGGACCGGAATGCCAAGGGTGCTCCCGGCCGGTTCGAGGTCACGCCGACCAGCCGTGCCGATGGCGGCGGAGGGATCATGAGCGTGATGCGCGGCGGCGGGGTGTTCGAGAAGGTCGGCGTCAACTGGTCCGAAGTCCACGGGGTGCTTGGCGACAAGGCGCAGCGCGCGATGGCCGCGCGCGGGGTGCCGGGAATGTCGGAAGATCCGCGCTTCTGGGCGTCGGGCATCAGCCTTGTCGCGCATATGGTGAACCCGCACGCACCCGCCGTCCACATGAACACGCGGATGTTCTGGACCCCGGGCGCCTGGTGGTTCGGCGGCGGGTCGGACCTGAACCCCTGCATCGAATATGCCGAGGATACCGCGCATTTCCACGGCCAGATGCAACGGGCCTGCGACGCGCATTCCCCGGACTATTACGCCCGGTTCAAGGCCTGGGCGGACGAGTATTTCTTCGTGCCGCATCGCGGACGGGCCCGGGGGGTGGGTGGTATCTTCTACGATGATCTCAACACCGGGGACTGGGATCGCGACTTTGCCTTCACCCGCGCGGTTGGTGCCGCCTTCCTGCCCGCCTTCCTCCCGGTGACCGAACGGCGGATTGCCACCCCCTGGACCGAAGCCGACCGCGAGGTGCAGCTGGTCCACAGGGGGCTCTACGCGGAATACAACCTGGTCTATGACCGGGGCACCAGGTTCGGGCTGGAGACCGGCCACGACGCGAATGCCGTGCTGATGAGCCTGCCGCCGATTGCAAAGTGGACCTGACGATGGCCGACGTGACCATCAAGGCGGCCTATGGGTCGGTCGTCGAGGATGAAGGCCATCTCTTCGTCGGCTTTGCCGAGGGCGAGGACGAAGAGGACGGCTATGCGATGTTCCGCCAGGCTGTCACCGGCGGGCCGGTCCGGTTCGAGGTCAATGACGAGGCCTTCGGGGCGGAAGACGCGGTCGAATCGGTTGTGTTCGGTCCCCGGGGCTTCGAGGTGACGATCAGCCCGGCAAAGCGCGCGGCCTTCGGCTTTGCCGCGACTGTTGCGGTCAGGGTCGGGCCCCGCTGCGAAGATGGACCGGAGGCGCTGTCGGCGCTGAAGGGACTGCTTGGGCCGCTCTGTCGGGAATAGCTCGTCCTGCGTCTTCGACTTCGCCTCGCGACCGGTCCGCGACGAGGGACGAAGTCACCGAGGAGCCTTCGCGCGGGACCAGACCGCGTGGCGGATGCGGGCAACCTTGTAGGCGTCGAACACGGCCATGGCCCAGACGAACAGCCCGCCGGCGATCTTGCCGACGAACGATACCTCCGGTGCCGCGGTCTTCAGCGTAAAGGCGCCAAGCAGGATCGCGAAGCAGACGAAGATCAGCCCGCGCACCGGTTGGCGGTTCAGGACCTGCCCCATGCCGGGAAGGATGATCGCGACGGCAAGGACGAGATAGGGGTTCAGGGGCGATTTCATCCGGGATCCTTCAAGGACAGCACATCCTGTCGGATCGCGGCCAGCCTGTCGAGGAGCGGCCCCAGCCGCCCGCTGGGCAGGGGGGAGCGGCCCAGCTCGGCCTCGCGGAAGATGAGATAGCGGCCCCGGTCTGCCTCTTCGGCCAGCACGACGATGCGCAGGCCCTTGGGCGAGAGGACAAGCTCCTTGACCTGCGGG
This sequence comes from Rhodobacterales bacterium 32-66-9, assembly GCA_002280405.1. GTDB lineage: Bacteria > Pseudomonadota > Alphaproteobacteria > Rhodobacterales > Rhodobacteraceae > Tabrizicola. The sequence goes on from NCDY01000001.1 coordinate 34,388, forward strand.
TCGCGGAACAGGACGGCGTGGCGAGCGATGAGGTCCGCAGGCGGGACGCGGGTGGCGTCATCGCTGCGGATGGCGATGTGCTTCGGCAGATCGGGCGGGGTCGGCAGCGATTGCGGCAGGGTGGCGAATCGGGTGAAGGGCTCGTTCCCGGAAGGCCGGGCCAGAAGGTCGAGGGTGGCCTCCAGTGGCAATGCCTCGGGCAGGGTGACAAGCAGCCAGAGCGCGGGCAGCTTGCGGAAGGTCAGCGTGTCGGGGATCGCCTGCAGATCAAAGGCCAGGCCCGCGCGGCGGCCGGTCATCCTGGGGAAGCCGGTCGGCTGCAGCCGGGTCTCGCCGCCGTCGAAAAGCGGTTTGACGGCATCGAAATAGCCGGCGCGGGTCGCCGCGCGCTGCCGGCTTTCGCGGTGAAGGCGAAAGGCAAGCCAGACTCCGAGGGCGGCGAGGCCGAGGCCAAGGGGGAAAAGCGGGGACATCGGGAAAGGCCCGCCCCGTGCGGGACGGGCCGCCTGGCCTCAGTAGCCCAGCGGTTTCGGCCAGGGCATGGTGAACTGCGCCCCCCGGTTCACAAAGCGGTAGCGCCAGAAGTGGAACCACAGCGAGACGACGATGTAGAAGCCGATCATCGCGACAAGCTGGGTGCCATAGCCCAGGAACACCGCGAAGAAGGTCACGCCGCACAGCGTCAGCAGCGTGATCGCCGGGACCGGGTGGAACGGATGTTCATAGCCGCGCTTGATCGAGTGCAAGGGCCATTTGCGCCGGAACAGGATGATGTTGAGCGGCATGAAGGTATAGCCCAGGAGGCCCGAGAGGATCGAGAAGGTGATCACCTGGTCCAGCGGCGCGCCGAGGGCAAAGATCAGCGCGATCGGGACCAGGAAGACGATCGACCGGTAGGGTGTGCGATACTTCGGATGCACGGCACCGAACCAGCCCGGCAGATACTTGTCGCGGCCCATCGCGAACCAGGCGCGGCTGGCGTCGTTGATGCAGCCGTTGGCGCTGGCAAGCGTGGCGAAAAGCGTTCCGAAGCCCAGAAGCCAGACCAGTGCGGTCGAGCCGGACAGGCGCGCGGTGTCGAAAAGCGGCGCCACCGAGCCGTTGACCCCGTCGCCCAGGTATTCCCACGGCAGGACGCCAGAGGAGACATACCAGGTGAGCGTTGCCGCGATGAGCAGCGTCATGATCCCGGCCAGCGTGCCGAACGGCAGCGCGCGGGCGGGGGAGCGGACCTCTTCGGCGGCCTGCGTGGTGCCCTCGATGCCAAGGTAGTACCAAAGGCCGAAGTGCATGGCCGCAAGAATGCCGATCCAGCCGTAGGGCAGTTCGTGGCCTTCGAACAGCGCGGCGTGCTGCATGATCCCGCCACCCGCGATGCCGGACGTGGCAAGGAAAAGAACGAGGATCGCGATGAACGCGAAGGCGGTGATCACCAGGTTGAAGGTCAGCGTGGCCAGAACCCCGCGATAGTTCAGCCAGGCCAGGAACATGATGACGAGGATGATGAAGGGACGCTGGTCCAGCGGCGCCTGATACCCGGCCATCGAGGCCACCACCGAAAAGAGATACCCCGCCGTGATCGCGTTCGCCGCCTCCAGCATCGTGTAGGCGAAGACGAGGTAAAGCCCGACGTTGAACGCCATCAAGGGTCCGATGATGTGCTTGGCCTGGGTGTATTGCCCGCCGGCCGAGGCGACGGTCGAAGTGACCTCCGAATCGATCATCGCGACGCAGGTGTAAAGGATCCCCGCGAACCAGCAGGCGATGAGGGCCGCATAGGCCCCGCCCTTGCCGACGGCGAAGTTCCAGCCCATGTATTCGCCGACCAGCACGATGCCGACGCCCAGCGCCCAGACGTGGGCGGGGCCAAGCACGCGCAGAAGCCCGACCTTGGTGCCGTGCGGCCCCATGCCGTCCATGGTTTTCGAGGTGATATCGACGTCGGTCATGATTTCACCTTGTGCTCTTCGGCCATGGCCTCAAGCTCGCCTTCGCGCGATGAGGTCAGGACGTCTTCCGAATAGCTCGAGTCGGTCTTCAGCCAGTCGATGGCCATGTGCAGGCCGAAGGCGACGGAAAGTCCCCAGGCCGCGTATTCAAGCCAGTTCCAGAGATCCATCGGCTTACTCCCCGAATTTTTCGGCAATGACCTCGCGGTATTCCACTTCGGAAAACCGCAGGATCAGGAAATAGTAGAGCAGGATGACCGCGATCATGGTCAGCAGGGCGGTGATCGAGAAGGAATAGTCGAACCGCGCCAGGATCAGGTCGTGCGCCGCCTCGGGCGTGTAGCCAAGCGCCTCATATTGGGCAGCCTGTGCTGGGGTCTGGCCAAGCGTTTCCCAGGTCGGGTTCGCGACCGGGGTCTCGACCGATTTGGCTGCGCCCGCAAGGCCCAGCCACAGCGGCACGAACAGCGCGCCGACGGTCAGGATGACAAGCACGATCACGTCGATCAGCTGGCTGGCCCTGCCTTGCTTCGGGGGTGTGTAATGCGCCATGGCTCAACCCCTCCCCCGCGCTTCGTCCTGGAACTTTATGTCGAGCCCGTAGATGAAATCGCGGTCCTCGCGGTAATGGCGCAGCATGGCCAGGATTGCGGCCGTGTTGAAGATCAACACGATCGCCCCGCCGACGAGCAGCAGGATCCTGGCAGCGCCGTTGGGCGCAAGATCCCAGGTCGCAATCGTCACGAAGATCATCGCGCACCAGAGGCCGATCACGAACGCCCATGCCACCAGCACGTCGCGTTTGTGCATCGCCTCAATCCGCTGATTAAGGTCAACCACGTTTCCCTCCCTTGGGCGCTTGTTCTTGTCCGCGCGACGGGGCCCGGCCGTCATTTCCCTGCGCGGCAATATTTTTTCCTCAGGGAAAGCCACCTGCGACATTCTGTCAAGAAAAACCGCATCTGGCTGAAGTCTGGGCAGCGTTTTGGGCAGCGTTTTTCCCGACAGGTGAAATTTGTTTCTCGACAGTTGATGAACCGCGGAGACGGTGCTAGCGTCGGGCAAACCACACCAAGGAGGCGAATCCATGTGCGGCATCGTTGGACTGTTCCTGAAGGACCCCAAACTGGAGCCGCAGCTTGGCGCCATGCTGACGGACATGCTGATCACGATGACCGACCGCGGCCCCGATTCCGCGGGCATCGCGATCTATGGCGGGGCAAGGGACGGGCTTGGCAAGCTGACAGTCCAGTCATCCGACCCGGGGCGCGACTTCAAGGACCTGGACGGCGATCTGCATGACGCCATCGGCCAGCCGGTCGCCATGCGGGTGAAATCGACCCATGCCGTCCTCGAGGTTCCGCTGGATCAGATGGAGGCCGCGCGCTCCGCCCTGGCGCACCTGCGCCCCGGCGTTAAGGTGATGAGCGCGGGCGACAGTATCGAGATCTTCAAGGAAGTCGGCCTGCCGAAGGACGTGGCCGCCCGCTTTGACGTGGCCAGGATGAAGGGCACCCACGGCATCGGCCACACCCGGATGGCCACCGAATCCGCCGTGACCACGATGGGCGCGCATCCGTTTTCCACCGGGGCCGACCAGTGCCTTGTCCACAACGGCAGCCTGTCGAATCACAACGGCGTCCGGCGCGAGCTGAAGCACCTCGGCATGACCTTCGAAACCGAGAACGACACCGAGGTCGCTGCCGCCTTCATCAGCCACAAGCTGCATGACGGCGAGCCGCTGGGCCGGGCGCTGGAGGCGACGCTGACCGACCTTGACGGCTTCTTCACCTTCGTCGTCGGCACCAGGAACGGGTTTGGCGTGGTCCGCGACCCCATCGCCTGCAAGCCCGCCGTGATGGCCGAAACGGATGCCTACGTCGCTTTCGGCAGCGAGTATCGGGCGCTCGTGAACCTGCCCGGCATCGAGACTGCCCGCGTCTGGGAACCCGAGCCCGCCACCGTCTATTTCTGGGAGCGTTGAATGCAGAGTTTCGATCTGGGGAAAGAGGGCCTCCGGGCGCTCAATTCGGCGCTGCATGCGCTGAAGGGCCAGACCAACATGACCGCCTGGGAGGTGATCAACCCGAAGGGCGCGCATGCGATCGCGGCCGGAGTCGATGCGCCGGTGGACATCACGGTGCGCGGGTCCACCGGCTATTACTGCGCGGGCATGAACAAGCAGGCGACGATCCGCATCAAGGGCTCTGCCGGGCCGGGGGTCGCGGAAAACATGATGTCCGGGACAGTGATCATCGACGGGGACGCCAGCCAGTATGCCGGAGCAACGGGTCGGGGCGGCCTTCTGGTGATCAAGGGCAACGCCAGCAGCCGCTGCGGGATTTCGATGAAGGGCATCGACATCGTGGTGCATGGCAACATCGGCCACATGTCCTGCTTCATGGCGCAGTCGGGCAACATCGTCGTCCTTGGCAATGCCGGTGAGGCGCTGGGCGACAGCCTGTACGAAGCGCGGCTGTTCGTGCGCGGCTCGGTGAAGTCGCTGGGCGCGGACTGCATCGAGAAGGAGATGCGGCCGGAACACATCGCTCTGCTAGCGGGCCTCTTGAAGCGCGGCGAAGCGGACGGCAAGGCCAGGCCCGAAGAGTTCCGCCGCTACGGCTCGGCCCGGAAGCTGTACACCTTCAACATCGACAACGCGTCGGCCTACTGATGCGCGACCTTGATCCCAGGAGGCCGCAAATCTTTTCGAAAAGATTTGCAAGAGTTTTCGAAAACTCTTGCCCCACCCCAACCGCCGCGACAGGTGCCGAATGACCGATTTCCCCCGGACCCCGCCCCGCTTTTCGGCCACTTTCACCCCTGCGGTGAACGCCGAAATCCGCCGCGCCGCTGCGACCGGCATCTATGACATCCGCGGCGGCGGCACCAAGCGGCACCTGCCGCATTTCGATGACCTGTTGTTCCTTGGTGCCTCGATCAGTCGCTACCCGCTGGAAGGCTACCGCGAGAAATGCGCGACCGATGTCTGGCTGGGCACGCGGCACGCGAAAAAGCCGATCCATCTGGAGATTCCGGTGACGATTGCGGGGATGAGCTTTGGGGCGTTGTCCGGGCCGGCGAAAGAGGCTTTGGGACGCGGCGCTTCGGCGGCGGGAACCTCGACCACCACCGGCGACGGCGGGATGACCGAGGAGGAGCGCGGCCATTCTAAAACGCTGGTCTATCAGTATCTGCCCAGCCGCTACGGGATGAACCCCGACGACCTGCGCCGCGCCGATGCGATCGAGATCGTCGTCGGTCAGGGCGCAAAGCCCGGCGGCGGCGGGATGCTTCTGGGCCAGAAGATCAGCGACCGCGTGGCCAACATGCGCAACCTGCCGAAAGGGATCGACCAGCGCAGCGCCTGCCGTCACCCGGACTGGACCGGGCCGGATGACCTTGAGATCAAGATCCACGAACTGCGCGAGATCACCGACTGGGAAAAGCCGATCTATGTGAAGGTCGGGGGGGCGCGACCCTACTATGACACCGCTTTGGCCGTGAAGGCCGGGGCGGATGTGGTCGTGGTGGACGGCATGCAGGGCGGCACGGCGGCGACGCAGGATGTGTTCATCGAACATGTCGGCATGCCGATCCTGGCCTGCATCCCGCAGGCGGTGAAGGCGCTGCAGGATCTGGGCATGCACCGCAAGGTGCAGCTGATCGTCTCGGGCGGGATTCGCTCGGGCGCGGACGTGGCCAAGGCCTTGGCCTTGGGCGCGGACGCGGTGGCCATCGGGACGGCGGCGTTGATCGCGCTTGGCGACAACGACCCGCGCTGGGAAGAGGACTACCAGAAGCTCGGCACCACCGCTGACGCCTATGACGATTGGCACGAGGGCCGCGACCCCGCCGGGATCACCACGCAGGACCCCGAGCTGTCGAAACGCTTCGATCCGGTCCTCGGCGGCCGTCGGCTGAAGAACTATCTCAAGGTGATGACGCTGGAGGCGCAGACCATCGCGCGCGCCTGCGGCAAGAACCACCTGCACAATCTGGAACCCGAGGACCTGGTCTCGTTGACCATCGAGGCGGCGGCGATGGCGGGGGTTCCCCTGGCGGGCACCAACTGGATACCGGGACGCAACGGCGGCTGGTAAGGTCGCTGTCATCCAAGCAAACAACAAAAGACGGACAGGGAGTTAGACCATGGCGAAAGACCTGGCAAAATGGGCCAAGGAAAAGGGCGTCAAGTATTTCATGATCTCCTACACCGACCTCTTCGGTGGGCAGCGCGCGAAACTGGTGCCGACGCAGGCGATCGGCGACATGGCGGTGGACGGGGCGGGGTTCGCGGGTTTCGCGACCTGGCTTGACCTGACGCCCGCGCACCCCGACCTGATGGCGGTGCCGGATCCCGACAGCGTGATCCAGCTGCCGTGGAAGAAAGAGGTTGCCTGGGTCGCGGCGCGGGCCACGATGGAGGAACGCCTCGTCGACCAGGCCCCGCGCAACGTTCTGGAACGGCTGATCGGCGAGGCCGCGAAGGAAGGCCTGCGGGTGAAGACCGGCGTGGAGCCGGAGTTCTTCATCCTGAATGCCGACGGGACCGGCCCTTCGGACATCTACGACACCGCCGAAAAGCCCTGCTACGACCAGCAGGCGGTGATGCGGCGCTATGACGTGATCAGCGAGATCTGCGACTACATGCTGGAACTGGGCTGGGAGGCCTATCAGAACGACCACGAGGATGCGATCGGCCAGTTCGAGATGAACTGGAAATACGACGACGTGCTGCAGACCGCCGACAAGCACAGCTTCTTCAAGTTCATGGTCAAGTCCATCGCCGAAAAGCACGGCTTCCGCGCGAGTTTCATGCCGAAACCCTTCAAGGGGCTGACGGGGTCGGGCTGCCACGCGCATATCTCGGTCTGGAGCCTGGACGGCAAGACCAACGCCTTCGCCGACCCGAAGAAGGAACTGGGCCTGTCGGATCAGGGCCGGCACTTCCTGGGCGGGATCATGAAACACGCCTCGGCGCTGGCGGCGATCTGCAACCCGACGGTGAACAGCTACAAGCGGATCAATGCGCCCCGCACCTCGTCCGGCGCCACCTGGGCGCCGAACACGGTGACCTGGACCGGGAACAACCGGACCCACATGGTCCGCGTTCCGGGGCCGGGGCGGTTCGAGCTGCGACTGCGCGATGGCGCGGCGAACCCCTACCTCATGCAGGCGGTCATTCTTGCCGCCGGGATCGACGGGGTGCGGACCAAGGCCGACCCCGGCAAGCGGCACGACATCGACATGTACCAGATGGGCCACACGGTGAAGAACGCGCCGAAGCTGCCGTTGAACCTGCTGGATGCCTTGCGGGAGTATGACCGCGACAAGATCCTGAAGGCGATGATGGGGGACGAGTTTTCCTCGGCCTTCCTCAAGCTGAAGCACAAGGAATGGAACGACTACTGTTCGCATTTCTCGTCGTGGGAGACGCAGACCACGCTGGACATCTGACGCCGCGCCACGCGTGGTGCGGTTTGCGATGCCATTGAAACCAATGGTTAGCTTGTCGGCGGCTTCGCAAGATCAACGCCCTGCGGCGGGTGCGCGCGCCTGTGGCAGGGCGGGTCGTTCCGCGTTGACGCCTTGACCGGCCCCCAAAGCGTTCCGGGTCCGCCGGTCTATTCCAGCGGCGTCTCCGGTCCGGCGATGTGGACGGCCAGCAGGCAGCCGTCCGGGGTGAAACTGTTGTGTTCGGTGCCGTCGCGGTAAAACACCATGTCCCCCGCGCGCAGGATCGTGCCGTCACTTTCGTGCAGCTCGCCTTCGAGGATCAGGAACTGTTCGTGCCCGTTGTGGCGGTGCCCGCGCGTGGTCATGCCGGCGGGCATCCGGTAGACATGGAAGCCCACGCCCAACGGCCGACTGTCGTCAAGCTGCAGGACGGAATCGCCAAGCGCCAGGCCGTCGGGATAGACGAAGGGCAGAAAGGCAGCCTCGCGGATATTGGCGATCCGGCGGTCCTTGGGGTCGACGGGCTGCATGGCGGGCTCCGCAAAATTTGCATGTGGGTGAACTTTCTTGACGCATGTCAAGGCGGGCCGTTCCATTTGCTGCTTTGCAGGTTCCCACGTCAACTCGGACAAGGATGAAGCGATGACCAAGAAGATCCTGTGCCCGACCGATGGGTCGGACCATGCCATGATCGGCGTGCGCAAGGCCGCCGAGCTGGCCAAGCTGACCGGGGCGCATCTGACGATCTGCGCGATCAATCTGGCGCTGGGCGGCGCGCGCGGCCCGCTGATCAACCAGTGGCCCGACGAAGAAGCCGAGGCCATTCTGCAGAAAGCGGCGGCCGAGGCGAAAGCCGTCGGCGCGGTGGATATCGACACGGTTGCGGCGGTGTCGCGCAGTGCCGGACCCGCCATCATCGCCTACGGCGAGGAAATCGGCGCTGACCATATCGTGATGGGCACCGGCGACAAGCGGGGCGTGAAACGTCTGGTGCTTGGCTCGGTCGCGGCCGAGGTGGCGGGACAGGCGCATTGCACCGTGACGGTTGCCCGTTAGGGGCCGCTGCGCTTACTATTGCCGCGACGAGACTGACTCGGACCCCGGAGCTCCTCTGCTCCGGGGTTTGCCATGTTTACCAGCAGGAAGAAGATTTGACACAGGCGCAACTTTGTCTCTAGGCTGATCCAAACGCCAGCGCCCCAGGGGCCGGGAAGAATCCAACATCCGGAGGTTGACCATGAAGAAGAGAGTAGCCGTCATCGGGGCGGGGCCGTCAGGCCTGGCGCAGTTGCGCGCGTTCCAGTCGGCCAAGGCGAAGGGCGCGGATATTCCCGAGGTTGTCTGTTTCGAGAAACAGGCGAACTGGGGCGGATTGTGGAATTACACCTGGCGCACGGGTCTTGATGAACACGGCGAGCCGGTGCATTGCAGCATGTATCGCTACCTCTGGTCGAACGGCCCGAAGGAAGGGCTGGAATTTGCCGACTATTCCTTTGAAGAGCATTTCGGCAAGCAGATCGCCAGCTACCCGCCGCGCGCCGTGCTGTTCGACTATATCGAAGGCCGGGTGAAGAAGGCGAAGGTGCGGAACTGGATCCGCTTCTGCACCACGGTGCGCATGGTCAACTACAACGCGGACAAGGGGAATTTCACCGTCACGGTGCATGACCTGAAAGCCGACCGGATGTATTCCGAGGATTTCGACAATGTGATTGTGGCCTCGGGCCACTTCTCGGTGCCGAACGTGCCGGAATACCCCGGCTTCGACAAGTTCAACGGCCGCGTGCTGCATGCCCACGACTTCCGCGACGCGCGGGAGTTTGCGGGCAAGGATCTCCTCTTGCTCGGGTCGTCCTACTCGGCGGAAGACATCGGGTCGCAATGCTGGAAATACGGCGCGAAGTCGGTGACTGTGGCCTATCGCAACGCGCCGATGGGCTACAAATGGCCGTCGAACTGGAAGGAAGTCCCGAAGCTAAGCCATGTGGACGAGACCACGGCCCATTTCTCGGACGGGACGTCGAAGAAGGTGGACGCGATCATCCTGTGCACCGGCTACAAGCACCATTTTCCGTTCCTGCCCGACGATCTGCGGCTGAAGACGGCGAACCGGCTGGCGACGGCGGACCTCTACAAGGGCGTGGCCTGGGTCCATAATCCCAAGCTGTTCTATCTTGGCATGCAGGACCAGTGGTTCACCTTCAACATGTTCGACGCCCAGGCCTGGTGGGTCCGCGACGCGATCATGGGCAAGATCAATATCCCGACCGACAAGGCGGTGCTGCTGAAGGACGTCGAGGACCGGGTTCGCCACGAGGACGAGGGCAAGGATGCCCATGACGCGATCCATTATCAGGGCGATTATGTGAAGGAACTGATCGCCGAGACCGACTATCCCGACTTCGACGTCGACGGGGCCTGCGAGGCTTTCTTCGAATGGAAGGACCACAAGAAAGCGGACATCATGGCCTTCCGCAACAACGCCTATCGTTCGGTGATCACCGGGACGATGGCGCCGGTCCACCACACGCCCTGGAAGGACGCGCTGGAGGATTCGATGGAAAGCTATCTGAAGAACTGATCGGGTCCGGTCGCACCACACGGCGGCGCCGAAAACGGCGCCGCCTGTCTTTTGGGCAGTCCGCGCCCGGTCAACTGTGACCGATAGGAAACATACTTTCGCACGGATCAAATTGTGCTCGCCTTGCGTGCGGCCCCGTGCTTTGCTTTGCGGCATCGGGACACAGGCTTGGCCCCGCCTGGCGCGAGCCTGCACCGCACGAAGGAGAAGGCCGGGGAACAGACCACACCAGAGCACGTCTGACGTGACGACCAATGACCCACGGCGGACCGGCGGGACGGACAAGCCTCAAGAATTGCCCGCAAGCCGGTTGCGCCATCTGACAGGAGAGAGGGAATGACGACTGAAACTGGATCGGGCCAGATGGTCCGTGCGTTGAGCTGGAAGGGGGCCTTCTGGGTTGCGGCCGGTGTGCCGCCCCTGGTGCTGTTCTCGATCGGCGGGATCGCCGGGACGACGGGGAAGCTCGCGTTCGTGGTCTGGATCATCTCGATGATCATGGGCTTTCTGCAAAGCTTCACCTATGCCGAAATGGCGGGGATGTTCGGCAACAAGTCGGGCGGAACCTCGGTCTATGGCGCGACCGCCTGGCTGCGCTACGGCAAGCTGATTGCGCCCTTGTCGGTCTGGTGCAACTGGTTCGCCTGGTCACCGGTGCTGTCTCTGGGCTGCGTGCTTGCGGCGGGCTACATCCTGAACGCGCTGTTCCCGGTCCCGCTGGCCGAAAGCCAGATGGTGCTGGACTGGGTGGCGGCGAACATCGCCAGCTACACCGCCGAGACGCAAGCGGTGGTCGACTACATGGCCGCGAATGCGGGCGTGGCGGTGCCTGACGCGATCCAGGCCGTGGCGACGGCGGACGGGGTTTCGGCGCTGACCCCGGCATTGCGCACCTGGGAAGCGGGCACGCTGGTGATCCCGGGCCTTGGGACACTGTATTTCAACGCCTACTTCGTGGTCGGCGTGGCGCTGATGCTGATCATCCTTCTGATCCAGGAGCGGGGCATCGCCAACACGGCGGTGGCGCAGAAATGGCTGGCGATCATCGTGCTGGTGCCCTTGCTGCTGGTCGGCCTCGTGCCCCTGTTCAACGGGTCGATCAACTGGATGAACGTGACCAACCTCGTGCCGCCGACCGCGGCCTATTCGGGGGTCGATGGCGAGTGGAACATCGGCGGCTGGACGCTGTTCCTGGGCGGCCTCTATATCGCGGCCTGGTCGACCTACGGCTTTGAAACCGCTGTTTGCTATACCCGGGAACTGAAGGACCCCAAGACCGATACCTTCCGGGCGATCTTTTATTCCGGCCTGCTGTGCATGCTCTTCTTCTTCCTGATCCCCTTTTCGTTCCAGGGGGTCTACGGGGTCGAAGGGATGCTGGCCACCGGGATCGTCGATGGCTCTGGCGTCGGCGAGGCCCTGGGCAACATGCTGGGCGGCGGGGCGGTGGTGACGCAGATCTTCGTCATCCTGATGATCATGGCACTGTTCCTGGCGATCATGACCGCGATGGCCGGGTCGTCGCGCACGCTGTATCAAGGGTCGCGCGATGGCTGGCTGCCGAAGTATCTCGGGCAGGTCAACAGCCACGGCGCGCCGCGCAATGCGATGTGGACCGACTTTGCCTTCAACGTGTTCCTCTTGGCGCTGGCCTCGGACATCGCGGGCTATTTCTACGTCCTTGCGATTTCCAACGTCGGCTACATCCTGTTCAACTTCCTGAACCTGAACGCCGGCTGGATCCACCGCATCGACAGCGCCCATATGGAGCGCCCGTGGAAAGCGCCGACCTGGCTGATCGGGATCAACACGATCCTGGCCTTCGTCAACGCCCTGTTCCTGGGCGCGGGCGCAAAGGTCTGGGGCTATGAAAACGCGCTCTGGTCGGGCCTGGTTTTCGCGGCCTTCATCTTCCCGGTGTTCTGGTTCCGCCATTACGTCGTGGACGGCGGCAAGTTCCCGAAGGAGGCCTACGACGACCTTGGACTGCCCTATGGCGAGCTGGGCGAGAGGAAGGCAGGCTTCCTGCCCTATCTCGCCTTGATCCTGGGCGCTGTCGTGGTTCTCTGGGCGAACTGGTTCTTCGTCCTGCCGGGCTGACCCTGATCGGAAACAGGAGAAAAGGCCGTCCCGAGGGGCGGCCTTTTTCCTGGGCGAATGTTTTCTGACAAGAAAGATTGTTGCACTTCATTATTGCTTTCTGGCGGGAATCACCCGACACTTGCCGCAAACCAAGAACCATTCAGGGAGACTGCCAATGACGAACTCCTGGCGTTTTTCGTCGCTGATCGACCGGCACCGCGCGCTGGGGTCGAACCTGGAAGACTGGAGCGGGATGGGCACCGCCTGGTCCTATTCCAAGGGTGACCCGGATGCCGAATACATGGCGATCCGCACCAAGGCCGGGCTGATGGATGTCTCGGGCCTGAAGAAGGTGCATATCACCGGCCATGCCGCAAGCCATGTGATCGACCGCGCCACCACGCGCGATCCCGAAAAGCTGATGCCGGGCCGGGCGATCTATGCCTCGATGCTGAACGACGCGGGCAAGTTCGTGGACGACTGCATCATCTACCGCTTTGGCCCGAACAGCTATACCGTGGTGCATGGGTCCGGTCAGGGGCATGAGCAGCTGACGATGGCGGCGACGGGGCGCGACGTCTCGATCCGCTTCGACGACAACCTGCATGATTTGTCGCTGCAGGGGCCGCTGGCGGTGGAGTTCCTGGAAAAGCACGTTCCGGGCGTCCGCGCGCTGCCCTACATGTCGCACATGCCCGCAAGCCTGTATGGCAAGCCGATCACCCTGTCGCGGACGGGCTATACGGGCGAGCGGGGCTACGAGATCTTTTGCCGGGGTCAGGACGCAGGCGAGATCTGGGACCGTATCCTGGAGGAAGGCCGCGCGATGGGGATCATCCCCTGCCGCTTCACCACGCTGGATATGCTGCGGACAGAAAGCTACCTCCTGTTCTACCCGTTCGACAATTCCGAGATGTATCCGTTCGAGGATGAAGGCCCGGGCGACACACTGTGGGAGCTGGGCCTTGATTTCACCGTGACCCCGGGCAAGACCGGCTTTCGCGGGGCGGAAGAACACTACCGGCTGAAAGGCCGCGAGCGGTTCAGGATCTGGGGCCTGAAGCTGGAGGGCAGGAACGTCCCCGGCAACGGCGCGCCGGTGTTCAGGGGCGGCAGGCAGGTGGGTCTGGTGACCCAGGCGATGTATTCACCCCTGAACGACTGGAACATCGCGATAGCCCGGTTGCCGGTCGATTGCGCCAATGACGGGACCAGGCTTGAGGTCCGCTGCGGCACGCATGGCCCGATGGCCGCGACGACGCATTCGATGCCGTTCTTCGACGTCGAGAAAAAGCGCCGCACGGCCAGGGGCTGATCTTTCGGGGCCTGCCTTCCGGGCGGGCCGACATGTCAGGGAAACCGAACCGTGAAGACGTCTCTCACCCCCGTGGACGCCCCGTCGATCAAAAGTCGGCCGGTCTATGCGCGGCTGGAACCCCGCCCCGCCAGTCTGCACCTCATCGTCGCCGACGGCGAAGGAGCCGAGGCGGTGGTGGAGATGCTGGCCAAGGCGAATGATCGTTCGGAAATTCTGGCGGCAGCGCATGTGATCTATGTTCCCGGGCCGACCGGGGTCGATCTGGCGGCCCGGCTGGAAGGGCTTGGCGCCGCGCAGTTCTTTCGGGCTCCGACCATTCCGGCGCTGCTGCCGCGTCTGGCCCGAGTGCTTCAGGACGCGCGGATGGGCACGCAGTTCTATCTGGCAGGAAGCGAAGGCCTGATCGGCCAGGCCGAGCGCGAGATCATGAACACCGGCTTTCCCTTCGCGGCGATCCAGAAGGAACAGCGCGGATCGACCCTGCGGCGGGTGCAATGCGTGCATTGCAAGGGGATCACCGAGAACGTCGCCACCGACCCGTTCAAATGCAGCCATTGCGGGCTTAACCTCTTTGTCCGCGACCATTATTCCCGGCGGATGGCGGCCTTTCAGGGCGTGAACATCGACGCCGAGAACCCCGGTCTGGTGCCGGAAAGCGTCGTGAGGTTCCAATGAGCGGCGGGGCGAAGCTGCGGGTGCGCGTGGCCGAGGTGGTCGAGGTCAACGCGCTGATCAAGCGGTTCCGGTTCGTTGCCAGGGATGGGTCGGACCTGCCCGCCTTTTCCGGCGGGGCGCATACCGTGGTCGAGATGGATGACCACGGAACCCGCAGGCTGAACCCTTATTCACTTATGTCCGATCCCGAAGATCGGTCGGGCTATGAAATCAGCGTCCGGCGCGATGACGGCGGGCGGGGCGGATCGCTTTACATGCACCGGCATGTCGTGCCGGGGATGGAAATGTTGCTCTCGCATCCCGTCAACCTGTTCCCGCTGGACAACCGGGCGCGGAAGCATCTGATGATCGCGGGCGGGATCGGGATCACCCCGTTCCTGGCGCAGATCGCGCAGCTCGCGCGGTTCGGCGGCCGGTTCGAGCTGCATTATTCCGCCCGCAGTCCGGCGCTCGGGGCCTATATGGACCGGCTGACGGCGGCGCATCCCGATCGGGTGCATTGCTATTTCGACGACCGCCAGCAGCTCATCGACCTGGGAAAGGTGCTGGAAAATCAACCGATCGGAACCCATCTTTACGTCTGTGGGCCGAAGGGGATGATCAACTGGGTCCTGTCCACCGCCGAAAGCATGGGCTGGCCCCGGCAGGCGCTGCACCATGAGGAATTTCTTGCCCCCGGCACCGGCACGCCCTTCGAGGTGCGGCTTGCGGTTTCCGGCAAGACCATCACGGTCGGCACGACGCAAAGCCTGCTGGAGGCGAT
>NCDY01000068.1:0-16505 GCA_002280405.1 Rhodobacterales bacterium 32-66-9
GTCGCCAGAAGATACAGCGCCCAGGCCAAAGCCGAAGCACTCGTCTCATGCCCCGCCAGGGAGAAGATCGCCACCTGATCGACCATCTCCACCGTCGCGAACGGCACCCCCGTCACCGGGTCCGGCGTCGTCATGATCTTCGTCGACAGATCGGCCGGAGCCCGCCCCTCGGCAATCGCCGCCGCCCGCTCCGCCGTAAGCCCTTCGATCAACCTCCGGATCACCTTGGCCGACCGTTTCGTCGCCCCCCGGTGCAGCCGAGGCACCCATCCCGGCAACGGCAGGAACGCGCCAAGGTTCAGGATCGGCGCCGACCGCTGATAGGCCCGGAACGCGTGGAACACCGCCTGCGCCACCCGATCCTCGATCGGAATCGAAAACAGCGTGCGGAAGATGACATCCGCGGCCGCATGGCTGGCGGCCAGTTCGACATCCACTTCCCCCACAGCCATCCGCGCCACCGCCGCCTCACAGGCCGCCCAGATCGCCGGGAATGCCTCCTTCACCCGGCCCCCTTCAAACGCCGGGTCGATGATCCGCCGTTGGTGCCGCCATTCCTCGCCATTGGTGACAAACACCGACCGCCCCAGAAGCGGCAAAAGCCCCTCGGTCACCCGTCTGGACTTCGGGAAATCCGCAGGCCTTTCGTCCAGCACACGGCGCACCAGGGCGGGATCGTTGCAGAGGTAGCTCTCGAAGAACGGCGTGCGGAACTCCGCCATCCAGGCCCGGTAAAGCCGCGCCGGCTGCGCCGAGAGGATGTCGCGCCGGAACGCCCGCAGGTGCCCCCAAAGCGAGACCTTGTCGGCCCTCGGTTCGGGTTTCGGCGGGGTCATGCCACGTCCTTGAACGGCGACAGCGGCGTCGCGATCCGGCTGCTGGACGCCTTCCGGCCCCGGAACCGTTCGGCCAGCGTCAAGGGCCCCGCCGTGATGCGGAAGTAATCGTAGCCCCCGGGCCGGTCGAAGGCGCAGAGATACTGGAAATGCAGGCGGAAATACCGCCGCCGCAACGCCGCCCACCGCTCCGGGCTCAAGGTCTGGGTAAAGGCCGCCGACAGGATCAGCGGCCAGCGCTGGCCCTCTGTCGCGACCCCGCTGACCGCCACCGGATCGCACAGCGCGAAGGAACAGCCGTCCCCTGGCGCGGTCACATCGACCCAGGTCAGCTCGTCGCGTTGCGACAGAAAGGCCAGATCGCCCCGGAGCCGCGCCGCCCCCGGCAGGAACGACACCATCGGCACCGCCTGTCCCAGGGACAGGAACCCCAGGACCGAGCCCCTCGGCACGCCTGCGCGGATCAGATCGGCAAGGAGCGAAACCCCCAGATGCACGCCAGAGGAATGGCCCACGACCAGCACCTCGTCCACCCCGCTGCCAAGCGCCGCCCGCACCCTTGCGCCAAATTCACGCAACCGTTCTTGCAGCACCGCCGGATACGCCCCCCCCTGCACCGTGGTGAAGGCATAGTCATGCATCAGGTAATAGACGAACAGCCGGTGATCCAGCCGCCGGAACCCCTCCAGCACTGCCCAAGCCCCGCCAGCGGCGAGCAACCAGCCCAGACCCCAGGGCAGGCCCCAGCCCAGCCACAGCACCAGTCCCGCCACCAAAAGCGCCAGCACGGCCTGCAGGACCAAAGCCACCACCGGATACAGCGCCGCAATCATCGGACCCTTGCGCAGCCGGATCAGCCGACGCAGCGCCCCCGACCCGATGTAAAGCCAGGCCGTCCGCAGCATCTGCCCGTAGGTTCCGATGATCCCGCGTCCCATCGAGCCCTTCACCAGGTCCGACCAGACCAGCACCTCGACCTCGGTCTCGACCGCCCGACCTTCGACCCTTGCGGCGACGGTCCAGCCATAGGTCGCGCCCTCCCGGGGCTTCAGCGCGATCGCATGGCCCGAAATCGCCGCCTGTGCCGCGCCTTCGGTCCGGTACAGCTCGCGATAGCGGCGCGGCGGGAACGGGTCATAGCCCGGGATATACAGGACATGCCGTCGGAAGACGCCTGCCCCGCCCGTGCTGTCGCCCGCTGTCGTCACGCCCATCCCGCCATTCTGCCGTCCCCACCTTAACCGCAGGCAGGGGCCAGGGGAACCGGGCGCAGACCGGTCAACCCGGCAAGGACAAGCCCAGGAATTGATAGGTCTCCAGCATCCAGAAGCTGAAATCGGTGAACGCCCCGGTCACCATCGCCAGCCCGACGACCACCAGAAGGCTGCCCATCAACCGCTCGATCAACTTCATGTGACGCTTGAGCCTTGCCATGAAAGTCATTGAACGTTCGATGAAAACTGCCGCCAGAAAGAACGGCAACCCCAGGCCCAGCGCATAGACCCCGAGCAGCAGAGTCCCGCGCTCCATGCTGCCTTCCTGTGCCGCAAGCGACAGGATCGCGCCCAGTTGCGGGCCGATGCAGGGCGTCCAGCCGAAGGCGAAGGCAAGACCCAGGAGATAGGCCCCGAAGGCCGACCCGCCCCGATCCCCCGCATTCAGCCGCAGGTCGCGGTCCAGGATCGGGATGCGGAACAGCCCCAGAAAATGCAGCCCGAAGACGATGATCACTCCGCCTGAAATCCGCGACAGAAGCACCTGATTCTGCAGCACGAAACTGCCAAGGGCCGAAGCGGCGAAGCCGAGGAGCAGGAAGATCGTCGACAGGCCCATCACGAAAAACAGCGCGGGCAGAATGACCCGGTGCCGGTCCACGCCGTCCTTCATCTCGCCGACCGAGATCCCGCCCATGTAGGCAAGATAGGGCGGCACGATCGGCAGCACGCAAGGGCTCAGGAACGACAGCACGCCCGCCAGCAACGCCACCAGCATCGCAGGCACCAGGGCAGCGTCGATGATCTCGATTCCGAACATGTCCCGTTCCAGATAGCCGCTTTCGCCGGATGCGTCACCGGGGCGTCGTGTCACATCAGCGTGGCAGGCCTGCAACCTTGCCGCCGCATGCGGCCCCGGCTACACCCCGGCCATGGCCGATTGGGACGAGATCATCGACTGCGAGGGCCTCCTCTGCCCGCCCCCCTTGCTCCGCGCGCGCAATCGACTGTTGTCCCTGTCCCCGGGCACGGTGCTTTGCGTCCGCGCCACCGACGCGTTGGCCGCGATCGACCTGCCGCATTTCTGCTCCGAGGCGGGCCATGCCTACCTTGGCACGCAGACCGACGGCCCGGTCACCCTCCATCTGATCCGCCGGCGCTGAACGCGACCGGGCGGCAGGTTGCCCCGCCGCCCGCCGCTGTTTTCCCGACCGCGAGGCCTAGCGCCCCAGCGACCACCAGCCCTTGCGCTTGGGCTTGGCCGGGTCGTCGGCAGCCGCCTCCGTCTCGGCCGGATCAGCCACCACGACCTCGGCCACCGGCATCGTCCCGGGGTCCGGCACCAGCGGCAGAGCTTCCGCCACCGGCTCGGCCGCCGCCTTCGACCGCGAACCCCGGCCCTTCGCCGGTTTCGCCGCAACCGCCACCACGACCTCCGTCACCGGCGCTTCCGCCTTGGCCCGGCTCGCCCGCTTCTTCGGCGCCGGCTTTTCTTCCGCCACCGGCTCGGGCACGGTCTCGGGGGCCGGAGCGACCTCTGCCGTTACCGCAGCCGCCTCAGCCTTGGCCCCACGCGGCTTGCGGGTCCGCTTGGGCTTTGAAACGGGAGCGTCCTCGACCACGACCGCCTCGGCGACCACGGCCTCGCCGCCGTCCTCGCCGCCGTCCTCGCCGTCGTCATCCCCATCATCGTCAGCCCCGGCCTCGCCGCCCTCGGCCGCCGCACCCGCGCCATCGCGCTGACCACCGCCGACGCCGACGCCGCCGCTTCTTGCGACCGGGCTGCCCGTCGCCGTCGCCCGTAGCCGGAGCAACCGCCGCAACGTCCGCGACCTCCTCCGCCTCTTCGACCTCGTCCTCGACCAGATCGTCGATGAGATCCTCGTCTTCCTCTTCCGCGACCGGCGCGCCCATCAGTCCCGCATGGCCCGAGACCACCGGCGTGTCCGGCACCGCCCGAAGCGCGGTCTTGAACTTCTCGATGGAGTAATCGGGTGACACCATCATCGGGTCCGCCTCGATCCGGACCGCCATGCCATAGCGCGCCTCGATCAGCGCGACATGCTCGCGCTTCTGGTTGAAAAGGTAGTTCACGATCCCGACCGGCGCCTTCAGCAGCACCTCTTTCGACCGCTTCCGCGTCCCCTCTTCCTCCAGCGCGCGCAAGACCGTCAGCGCCATCGAGTCATCCGACCGGATCAACCCCGTGCCATGGCAATGCGGGCAGGGCTGCGTCGTCGATTCCAGCATCCCCGGCCGCAACCGCTGCCGGCTCATCTCCAGAAGGCCGAACCCCGAGATGCGCCCCACCTGAATCCGCGCCCGGTCGGTCTTCAGCTTGTCCTTCAGCCGCTTCTCGACCGTGGCGTTGTTGCGCCGCTCCTCCATGTCGATGAAGTCGATGACGATCAGGCCCGCAAGGTCGCGCAGGCGAAGCTGCCGGGCAATTTCCTCGGCCGCCTCGACGTTGGTATACCGCACCACCTGGCGGGCGTGGCTCGGCATGATCATCCGCATGAAGTCCTTCGCGGTGCGATAGCCGCCCTCGCCCTCGACCAGCACCTCGTCGATCTCGCGGCTGTACAGATCGCGGATCGAGCGTTTGATCAGGTCGCCTTCCTCGTAGATCTTGGCGGGGGCGATCGACTTCAGCGTCAGCTCGCGGATCTGCTCCCAGAGCCGCATCAGATATTCGTAGTCGCGCTTGATCTCGGGCTTGGTGCGCTTGGCCCCCGCCGTGCGCACGATCAGCCCGGCACCTTCCGGCACTTCAAGCTCTCCCGCGATCTCCTTCAGCTTCTTGCGATCCACCGCATTGGTGATCTTGCGGGAAATCCCGCCGCCGCGCGCGGTGTTCGGCATCAGGACGCAATAGCGGCCCGCCAGCGACAGATAGGTGGTCAGCGCGGCCCCCTTGTTGCCGCGTTCCTCCTTGACGACCTGGACCAGCATGATCTGCCGGACCTTGACCACTTCCTGGATCTTGTAGCGCCGGGCGCGCGACACGCGCCG
Source organism: Rhodobacterales bacterium 32-66-9 (assembly GCA_002280405.1). Taxonomy (GTDB): domain Bacteria; phylum Pseudomonadota; class Alphaproteobacteria; order Rhodobacterales; family Rhodobacteraceae; genus Tabrizicola. The sequence goes on from NCDY01000068.1 coordinate 5,063, forward strand.
CGGGGCGCTGATTTCCTCGGAGACATCCTCTTCGGCGATCGATTCGATCTCGTCGTCGGTGTCGCTGGCGTGGTCCACCGCGCGATAGCGACCGGCACCGTCGCCGGTCTCGACCGCTTCGTTGTGATGGTCGTGATCGTGGTCATTCGACCCGTGTCCCGCAGCGGCGGCGACTTCGACCAGCGCGCCCTCGGCCCCGTCATCCTCGCCGAGATCGACGACATCCATGCCCGACGGCCCTTCGGCCACCGCATCGTCCGACTTCACCTGCTCGGCCTTTGCCGAAGGCCGGGGCGGACGCCGTCGCGAGCGGCGGTTGTCCTCCTCCTCCTCGGCGCGGGCCATCGCCCGCTCCTCCTCGATCAGCGCTTTGCGGTCGGCGACCGGGATCTGGTAATAGTCGGGGTGAATCTCGGCGAAGGCGAGGAAGCCGTGCCGGTTCCCGCCGTATTCCACAAAGGCCGCCTGCAGCGAGGGTTCAACCCGCGTTACCTTGGCCAGGTAGATGTTTCCGGCAAGCTGGCGTTTGTTTACGGTCTCGAAATCGAATTCTTCGACCTTGGTTCCGTCGACCACGACCACCCGGGTTTCCTCGGTGTGGGTGGCATCGATAAGCATTTTCTTTGACATGTTGTTCCACTGCGCCCCATGCGCACGCTGCCTCCTGGCGGACCAGAGGGCGGATCGTGACGAACGGGGCGGCTTGTCTGGGCGCGGGCGGCGGGCGCAAGCACGGCTGTCCGGCCCAGTGGGCAGACCTTTTCCGTGCGGGATGTGCTCGCGTGCCTCATCGCGGTTACGTCTGAAGGGCCGATCGGCCCCTCACCTCTGAAAGCCAGCAAACCCAAGGACTTGCGGGCAATATGCACGGCCTTGCGACCGATCCGCCTCCCCGAACGGGACGCAAATCACTGCATCCGGACATGAGGGGAGAGAATTCTTCGGGCAGTGAAACCGCCTGCCCGCAACCCTAACGGCAAAGGACAACCAAGGGCAATGGCCTATTTCGCAAGGCAGCTACCGGAAGGTCGCGCAAGCCGCCAGAGGCGCGGCCGGACGCCCCGAACCGGACGGCCCGCCAGGCCGCCGACGGATCTGCAACCCGCAGAAACAACCCGAAAATTTCATTGCGCCGTCAGGTCTGTCCCGCGCGGACAGGGCCGGCCTCAGACATATTCCCCCCGGCTCAGCCCATACTTGGCCATCTTCTCGTTCAGCGTCCGGCGCGGCAGGCAAAGTTCCTCCATCACCGCCACGATGGACCCCTTGTGCCGCCGCATCGTGTTGTCGATCAGCATCCGCTCGAAGGCTTCCACATAGTCCTTCAGGGGCTTGCCCTCGGTGGTCAGCGCCGGCCCCGAAGCCTCGTTCTCGGCCATGAGCAGGCTGGCGATCGACCCCGACCCCCGCCGGTTCTGCAACACCGCCCGCTCGGCGATGTTGACCAGTTGCCGCACGTTCCCCGGCCAGGGTGCCTGCAACAGCTGCGCCGCCTCCTGCGCCGTGACCTGTGGCGCGTCGCAGCCGTATTCCTCGGCGAACTGCTCGCCAAGGCGGGTGAAAAGCTGCAGGATATCCTCGCCCCGGGTTCGCAACGGAGGCAGCACGATGGTCATCGCCCCGAGGCGATAGAAGAGGTCCGGCCGCAGCGCCTGTTCCAGCGTCGTGTCCGGCGCGTGGCTGTTGCAGATCGCGATGATCCGGGTTTCCGGCGGCAGGCCCTGATCGTTGATGAAGGTCAGAAGCCGCGCCTGCAGGGCCCCCGGCATCGCCTCGACGTCCTCCAGGCACAGCGTTCCGCCCCGTGCCTCCTCGACCAGCGGCATCGCCCCGTCCTCGCCCGGCCCGAAAAGCCGCGCCGCCAGCTTGTCCTCGGACCAGGCCGCGCAGGAGATCGCCACGAACTTCTTCGACGCCCGCGGTCCCACCGCATGCAGCGCATGGGCCACCAGCGTCTTGCCCGTGCCGGTTTCGCCGTCGATCAGGACGTGGCTGTCCGCCTGCCCGAGGTCCAGAATATCCTCGCGCAGCCGGTCCATCGCGGGGGAGGATCCGATCAGCTTCTTCATGATGGTCGATCCGTCCGACAGCTCCTTGCGCAGCGCCCGGTTGTCCAGCGTCATCCGCCGCGCCTGGGTCGCCTTCTTCGCAAGTTCGGTCATCCGGTCCGGGTTGAACGGCTTTTCGAGGAAATCGAAGGCCCCGACCCGCATCGCCTCGACCGCCATCGGCACATCGCCATGGCCGGTGATCATGATCACCGGCAGCCCCGAATCCTGCCCCATCAACCGTTTCAGGAACGCCATCCCGTCCATCCCCGGCATCTTGATGTCGCTGACCACGACGCCCTGGAAATCCGGCCCGATGACCTTCAGCGCCTCCTCGGCGGAGGCATAGGTTTCCGTGTCGAACCCCGACAGGGCCAGCCACTGGCTGATCGACTGCCGCATGTCGGCCTCGTCATCGACGATCGCCACCTTCATTGCGCGGGCCATTCCCACCTCATCATTCTGCTGCTTCCTGTCTGTTGCCAAGGCCCGGATCGAGAATCGGCAACTGCATCTCGAACACCGCCCCGCCGCCGTCGCCATTGCGCGCGGTCAGCCTTCCGCCAAGGTCGGTCACGATCCCGGAGGAGATCGCAAGGCCCAGACCCACGCCCTCGCCCGGTTGCTTCGTCGTGTAGAACGGCTCGAACAGGTTCTCGAGATCGCTGATCCCGTGCCCGTTGTCGCGCACCGTCAGCGTCGCGGTCTCGCCGGCCGACAGCAGAATGTCGATCTGCGGGTCCCTGGTGTCCTTGGTGGCGTCCAAGGCGTTGCGCAGCAGGTTGATGATCACCTGTTCCAGCCGCAGCCGGTCTGCCATCACCATCACCGCCTGCCGCGGCATCCCCCGGCTGATCTTCACCACACGGGCCTTCAACTGCGGCTCCATCATCGCCAGCGCCGAGGAGACGCAAGCCCGAAGATCAACCTCTTCAAAGGCTTCTCCGCCTTTCCTTGCGTAAGACTTCAACTGGCGCGTGATCGCGCCCATGCGTTCGATCAGGTCGTCGACCCGCTGGAAGGACGACAGCGCCTCGTCCAGACGCTTCCTTTGCAGCAAAAGCCGCGCGCCTGCGAGATAGGTCTTCATCGCCGCAAGCGGCTGGTTCAGCTCATGGCTCACCGCCGCCGACATCTCGCCCAGCGCGGCCAGCTTCGACGACTGTGCCAGCGTCAGTTCGGCGACCTCCAGGTCCTTCTTCACCTTCTCGCGTTCGGCGATCGCCCGCTGCAACCGCGCATTTCCAGCGCGAGGATGCCGTTCACCTGCTCGCGCACCGACCCGAAGGCGGTGAACGTCGCGATCTTCCAGCCGCGGAACGGCACCCGCGCCTCGGTCCGCATCACCGCTTCGCCCCGCACATAGGCGTCTGGCGGCTCTTGCGCCCATTCCGCAGTTGCCCGCAGCGCCAGCGCGATCGCCGAGGGCGCATCGCGCAAGGCAAGCGCCTCGGCGGACGGCAGACCCCGCCAGCGCGGCTCGGTCGCCAGCATCACCGTGCCCTCGCTGTCGGTCACCATGATCGCGTCCTGCAGGCCCGCCCATGCCCGTTCGTATTTCATCAGGTCGACCGAAACGACGATGACGCCAAGCGGTTTGGCATCGGACAGCACCGCGCGCGAATAGAGGAAATCGAAACCGCCGGCGTCGCGCTTGACCGCCGAGAAGACCGTGTCCTTGGTCCGCTGGGCCGCGACAAAGGAAGGATCGTTGCGCAGGTTCGTGCCAAGGACATTGCGGTTCGTCGCACCGACCACGCGCCCATCGGCACCGACCAGCCGGATCGAGGCCACGCCAAGCTGGCTCTGCAGCGCGATCAGCTTGGCCGAGGTGCCGGAGAAGTTCCCCGCCTTCAGTGCCGTCACCAGATCGGGATCCTCGGCCAGCAAAAGCGGCACGACCGACGTCCGCTGCAGTTCGGCCATCAGGTTGCCGGTGTAAAGCGCCAGCCGCACTTCGGCCCGGCTGCGGGTGTCCGCGGTATAGCGGTCCGTCAGCAGCCGGTTCGACACCAGAACGACCACGACCGCCAGGATGACCAGCAGGACCGCCGCCAGCTTGGCGCGCCAGGGCAGGCCCGGCGCGGCGGCAGAGATCGTGCTGTGATCGGCGGATGTCATGCGGTCAGACTAGGCCCCGCCCGGTGACGCCTCAAGCCGACGGGGCTCAGGCCAGCGCCATCCCGCGCATCAGCGACACAAAGAGTCCCCGCCCGTCCGCGCTGCCCAGCGCGGCCTCGGTCGCGCGTTCGGGATGCGGCATCATCCCCAGCACGCGGCGGTTTTCCGACAGCACGCCGGCGATGTCGGCCATGCTGCCGTTGGGGTTCTGCGCATAGGTGAAGGCGATGCGATCCTCGGCCTTCAGCCGCGACAGGCCCTCGGCGTCGATGGTGTAGTTGCCATCGTGATGCGCGATCGGAATGCGGATGTCCTGCTGCGGCCGGTAGGCAGCGGTAAAGGCGGACTGCGTTGTCGCAACGCTCAGCGTCACCGTCCGGCAGACGAATTTCAGCCCCGCATTGCGCATCAGCGCACCCGGAAGCAGCCCCATCTCGGTGATCACCTGAAACCCGTTGCAGATGCCCAGCACGAAGCCGCCCCTGTCGGCATGGGCCCGGATCGCGCCCGAGACCGGCGATCGCGCCGCGATCGCCCCGCAGCGCAGGTAGTCGCCAAAACTGAAGCCGCCCGGAATGCCCACGACATCCACGCCCGCGGGCAGAGCCGTGTCCTTGTGCCAGACCCGCGCAACCTCGAACCCCGCGGCCTGGAAGGCAACTGCCAGATCACGGTCGCAGTTCGAGCCCGGGAAGGTGACGACGGCGGCTTTCATCATGGGTTCCCCTTGGTCGGCTACCGGCCTGATAGCCGAAAGCCCACCGAAGGGCCAGAGCCTGCACCGCGTCGTGCGGGCGGCTCCGGCCGGACGTCAGACGATCGCGCGCTGTCCGCTCTGCGCGCGATCCCAAGCGGTCTTGGACGGAGACCCGGGGCGGTCCCGCCACGTCTTCAGGGTTGATCAGAGATCAAAGCTCGACCGGCGGAACAGGCCGCCATCGACCTCGCGCTGGCGGCGTTCCAGGTCAATGCGTGAGACCGAGGCCTCCAGATAGGCGCGCTCAAGCTCGGCGATCCGGGGGAAGGCCTTGCCAGAAATCAGCGATTTGAACAGGTTGAACATGATGATGTCCTTTCTTCTCGGGTTGAAGATAGGACGCCGCAGCGCAGCATTCCAGCGCCGGGCTGGAAGGGCAGCCATGCAGAAAGCGCATGGCTTGTTCAGATTTCGCCGCAGCACTGTGCAGGACCGCCTAACCTTGCAGCAAGGCCCGCGCCGCCGCCCTTGCGGCTTCGGTCACCGTGTCCCCGGCCAGCATCCGGGCGATTTCTTCCACCCGGTCCGCCGGATCAAGTCCGGTGACCGTGGACAGCGTCTGCCCTGCCGCCACCCGCTTTTCCACCCGCCAGTGCCGCGCGCCGAAGGCGGCCACCTGCGGCGAGTGCGTCACCACCAGCACCTGCGCGCCAGTGGCGAGGGCCTTCAGCCGACGCCCCACCGCATCCGCCGTCGCCCCGCCGACACCCCGGTCGATCTCGTCGAAGATCAGTGTCAGTCCGGGGCTGTCCCCGGTGAGGCAGACCTTCAGCGCCAGAAGGAACCGGCTCAGCTCCCCGCCCGAGGCGATGCGGTTCAGCGGCCCTGCCGGAGCGCCCGGATTGGTCGCGACGGTGAAGGTCACGGCATCCATACCCTCCGGCCCCGGCTCGCCGCCCTTCACTTCGGTCGCAAAGACCGCACGTTCCATCTTCAGCGGCGCGAGTTCCGCCGCCATTGCCGCATCGAGCCGCCCGGCGGCCTGCCGACGCGCAAGGGTCACCCGCGCCGCCTCGGCACCATAGGCCGCCTCGGCCGCGACCGCCGCCTGCCGCAACCGGGCAATCCCCGCCGCCCCCCCGTCGATCGCCGCCAGCCGGGCGCGCAGCCCCCGGGCAAAGTCGCCCAGATCGTCGGCCAGCACCCCGTGTTTGCGCGCCAGCGCCCGGATCGCGAACAGCCGCTCTTCCACCCGCTCCAGCTCTGCCGGATCGACGTCCAGCGCCTCCAGGGCGCGCTCGACGCCGCCCTGCGCCTCGCCCAGCTCGATCAGAGCGCGATTCAGCGCGTCCAGCGCCCCGTCGAGCCGACCCTCGGCCTTGCCCGCCGCTCCGTCCAGCCAGCGCAGGGCATCGCGCATCCGGCCCTCGGCGCCTTCCTCGGACAGCGCCTGGAGGGCTTTCGCCACATCGTCACGGATCCGTCCCGCGCCCTGCATCAGCCGACGCCGCGCATCCAGGCTCGCATCTTCGCCCGGCTCGGGGTTCAGCTTGTCCAGCTCTGCCACGGCATGGCGCAGGAACTCTTCCTCGGCCGCCGCTCGGGCCAGGGCACCCTCGGCTTCGGCCTGGGCCGCCCGCGCCTCGCGCTGCGCCGCCCAGGCCGCACGCAAGGCCGAAAGGTCCAGTCCGGCAAAGGCATCCAGCAGCGCCCGGTGCCCGCGAGGGTTCAACAGACCCCGGTCGTCGTGCTGGCCGTGCAGTTCCACCAGACTGTCCGAAAGATCGCGCAACACCTCGCCCGAGACCCGCCGGTCGTTCACGAAGGCGGTCTTGCGCCCGTCGGCGGCATTGACCCGGCGCAGGATCAGCTCGTCCTCCGCCGCGATCCCGGCCTCCTGCAGCACCGTCCGCGCGGCATGGCCCGCAGGCAGATCGAAGACTGCGGTCACCTCACCCTGCGCCGCGCCCTGCCGGACAAGCTCCGCCCGGCCCCGCCAGCCCAGCACGAAGCCCAGCGCGTCCAGCAGGATCGACTTCCCCGCCCCGGTCTCGCCGGTCAGCACATTCAGGCCCGGACCGATGTCAAGGCTCAGCCGGTCGATGATCAGCACATCGCGGATGTCGAGGCTGCGCAGCATGGTCAGCCGCAGGGTGCGCTACTGCGCACCATCCTCAAAGCCACTGGCCCCGCACCATCTGGCGGTAGATCGTGCGCAACCAGCCTTCGCCCTTGGCTTCCGGTGCCAGACCCTTGCCTTTCAGCAAGCGGAAGGCGTCGTCATAGAACGGCGAGGCCTGGTAATTGTAGCCCAGAATCGCCGCCGCGGTCTGCGCCTCGTCGGTCAGGCCCAGCGCAAGATAGCTTTCCACCAGCCGAAGCAGCGCCTCCGCCGTCTGGGTCGTGGTCTGGTAGTCCGCCACCACCACCCGGAACCGGTTGATCGCCGCCGCATAATTCTTGCGCTTCAGATAATAGCGCCCGACTTCCATTTCCTTCGCGGCAAGCTGGTCGAAAGCGAGGTCGAACTTCAGGATCGCGGACCGCGCATATTCGCTGTCGGGATAGGTCTCGATCACATCGCGCATGCCTTTCAGGGCCTGGAAGGTGATCCCCTGGTCGCGGCCGACGTCATCGATCTGGTCGTAATAGGACAGCGCCATCAGATACAGCGCATAAGGCGCATCCTCGTCGCCCGGATAGAAATCCAGGAACCGCTGCGCGGCATCACGCGCCTCGGGATACTGCTTCGCCTTCTGATTGACGAAGGCCTGCATGATCAGGGCCCGCTTGGCGTATTCGGTGTAGGGATACAGCCGCTCGACTTCCTGGAAATAGATCAGAGCATCCTTCGGGCGCTTGCCGGTGGCCAGTTCAAGCTCGCCCTTCTTGAAAATCTCTTCCGCCGTGTACGAATCCAGCGCGCGATCCTTCGGAGCGCCCGCACAGCCGGACAGCACTGCCACCAGAAGCGCCGCCTTAAGAAACCCCGCGCCGGGCCTTCTGCCTGACATTCTTCGCCTACCCAACCTGCAGCCCGGGCGGTTTGCCCTGGTCTTGGCCCGACTTCGCGGCCCAACACTTTGGCCCGTCCTAGCACAGAAAAATCCGGGGCGCAAAACGCCTTTCATGACTTTGCGAAGGATCAGTGCGACCCGTTGCGCAGGGGCAAATCTTCCGCATGCACACCGACACCCGGCAATTTGCCCAGCGTGCGCGGCCCGCAGTCGACGACCTCATAGGCCTCGGGGTCGGCAAAAAGCGTCCGCAACAGCCGGTTCGTCAGCGCATGACCGGCGCGCACCGCGACATAGCGACCAAGGATCGGCCCGCCCGCCAGCGCCAGATCACCCACCGCATCCAGCATCTTGTGCCGCACCGGTTCGTCTGCATGGCGCAGGCCACCCGGCGACAGCACCTGATCGCCGTCGAAGACCACCGCATTTTCCAGCGTGCCACCCAGGGCAAGGCCTTTCGCGCGCATCGCATCGACATCCGCCTGGCGACAGAAGGTGCGGCTGTCCGAAAGCTCGCGGACAAAGGCACCGTTGGCCATGTTGAGGCGGCGTTCCTGAACCCCGATCGCCGCATCCGCGAAATCGATGCGGAAGTCGATCTCCAGCATCTCCGCCGGTTCCAGGCGCGCCATGGCCGCGCCGTCGCGCACCTCGACCGACCGCAGCACGCGGACCGCGCGCACCGGCAGGTCCTGCTCTTCCAGTCCCGCGGCCATGAACCCCGCGATGAACGGGACCGCCGACCCGTCAAGGATCGGAACTTCCGGCCCGTCGATCTCGATCAGCGCATTGTGGACGGCAAAGCCCGCCAGCGCCGCCATGATGTGTTCGATCGTGGACACCGAGACGCCATCGCCGTTCTCGATTGCGGTGCACAGCCGGGACTGCGTCACCACATCCCAGCGCGCCGGGACGATCGGATCGAGGTCGGCGATGTCGGTGCGACGGAAGCGGATCCCGTGGTCGGCGCGCGCGGGCCGCACGACCATGCGCACCGGCTTGCCGCCATGCAGGCCCGACCCGGTGAAGGTCGCAGGGGATTTCAGGGTGTTCTGCACGTCTCGCTCAACCTCGTGGCCGGGCAGGCTTTACGCCCGCTTGCGCAGCCTGCCGCCCGGTATCCGTTAGCTATTCGTTAAGCCAGGCGTTCTCAACTCACTCTTTGTGACGGTATATGACAGGCAGGACGCACCTGGCAAGTGCTTGCCGCCAAAAGAAAAAAGGCCCGGCTTCCCGGGCCTTTTGGAAAGGTTGGCACCGCGTTTTTTCAGTTTGCCTGGCGGCGCAGGAAGGCCGGAATCTCGATCCGGTCCTGATCAGAGCCAAGCTCATGATCGTCGTCATAGGATGTCACCGGCGGCTGGGTCCGGCCTGCGGGGGCGGTCGGGGCACCGGCCTCCAGATGGCCCGCCATCCGGTTGATCAGCGATCCGATGCCAAAGCGCGGCTTGGGCGCAGCGGCGGCGGCGGCAGGCATCGGGGCAGCAAGCGGTGCCGGACGGTTGGCCTTGGACGCGGCACTGCTGCCCGGACGGCTGACCGCCGCCTGCAGCCGCGCCAGCGCCTCGGGCGAGGGCTGACCCGCAACCCGCGGACGCGGAGCGACGAATTCCGTCGGGTCCGCCTCGATCGCCGCCGGGGTCGAGCGCACCAGCACCGGCTGCGCCGGGGCCTGCGGCCGATAGGCCGGGGGCGGCAGGTCATCCGCAAGGCTCAGGTCTGCACTGTCCAAGTCGGCCCTTGAAGCCGCTGCGTCAAAGGCGGCGTCCGCGACGGTCTCAACTTCGTCCCGAAACGCCATCCGCCCTTCCATCACCGGCGCCGGAGCAGGGGCTGGAACATGGACCGCGGCCGCCGCGCGCGGTGCTTCGGGCTGATGCGTCGGGAACGGGGCCGCGGACGCGCCCATCGCCCGCCGTGCGACCGGCGGCTCCGCCTTGTTCGCCGCCGAGGCGTCGATCCCCGTTGCCACCACCGACACGCGGATCCGGCCCTCCATCTCCGTGTCCAGCGTGGAACCCACGATGATGTTGGCCTCGGGGTCCACCTTCTCGCGGATGATGTTCGCGGCTTCGTCCAGCTCGAACAGTGTCAGGTCATGCCCGCCGGTGATGTTGATCAGCACACCCTTGGCACCGTTCAGGCTGATCTCGTCCAGAAGCGGGTTTGCAATCGCCTTTGATAGAGCACATCGTCGGCCATCGCGAAGGCCTCGGTGAAGGTCGTGCGCTCGTTGGCCAGCCGGAACAGATTCTGGTTCGGGATGATGATGAGGGTGTCGACGACCTTCTGCAGGGCCTCGATGCCCTCCTCCGCCTGCCGCATGCGCTTGCCGCCCTCGAACTGGAAGGGCTTTGTCACCACGCCCACGGTCAGCACGCCCAGCTCACGCGCGGCCTGCGCGATGATCGGGGCCGCGCCGGTGCCGGTGCCGCCGCCCATGCCGGCGGTGATGAAACACATATGCGCCCCGGCCAGGTGGTCGACGATTTCTTCGATCGTCTCTTCCGCCGCAGCGGCCCCCACCGTCGGCCTGGCACCCGCCCCTAGACCTTCCGTCGCCTTGACACCCATCTGGATGCGCGACCCCGCCCGGCTTTGCTGCAGGGCCTGCGCGTCGGTGTTGGCCACGACGAACTCGACGCCTTCCAGCATCTTGTCGATCATGTTGTTCACCGCGTTGCCGCCCGCGCCGCCGACACCGAACACGGTGATGCGCGGCTTCAGCTCTTCACGCTCCGAAGTCATCGTCAGATTGAGTGCCATTGTTTGCCTGTCCGTTGTCCGCCGCCTGTTTACCGGGCCTTTCTCGCGCGATTTCCCCTGCGGAAGGCCGACTTGCTGCTGAGTCTACCCACAACGGTTGCAAAGGTCACGAGAAAACTCGCGGCAAACCACGAAATCTAGGGGTCAACGCCCCGAATTCAGCGGCATTTCGCCCCTTTGCATGGATATTGTGGTCACCAGTTGTCCCTGAACCATTTGACCGCCCGCCGCAAGGATCGCGCCGGATAGCGTTCCGCGGGAATCTCGAAATCCCACCATTCGTCCTGCGGATGCGCCGCGAACAGGCACAGCCCCACGGCCGAGGCAAAGGCCGCCCCCGTCGCCGCCTGCGGCAGCCCCTGCACGCGCAGCGGCCGCCCCAGCCGCACCCGCTGGCCCAGGACCCGCGTTGCGATGCCATCAAGGCCCGGGATCTGGCTCGCCCCCCCGGTCAGCACGATCTGCTGGCTGGGCAGCGTGTCGAACCCCGCCGCATCCAGCGTGGCGCGCACTTCCTCCAGGATTTCCTCGACGCGCGGCCGCATGATGCCGATCAGTTCGGTCCGGCTGATCTGCCGCCGGTCCTTGTCCCAGTCGCCGCTGTCGCCGCCACCGATGTCGATCATCTCGCGGTCATCCATGCCGGTGGCATAAAGCCCGCCGTGCCGGGTCTTGATCTTCTCGGCCACCGACATCGGGATCTGCAACCCCTTCGAGATGTCCGACGTCACATGGTCCCCGCCCATCCGCACCGAATCGGCATAGATCATGTGCTTCTTCATGAAGATCGAGAT
>NCDY01000068.1:16576-27418 GCA_002280405.1 Rhodobacterales bacterium 32-66-9
AGATCGCAGCGCTTGATGCAGTAAAGCAGGTTCTGCACCACATCGCCTTCGACCGACAAGAGGTGCATGTCCACCGCCAGCCGGTGCCCGATCTGCCCGCGCGGATCGCCAAGACCGCTGCGATGGTCCAGCGCAAAGTTCACCGGCTGGGCGTGCAGCACCTCGCGCCCGTGGCCGAGGTCCGGCACATCGCAGGACGCCAGCACCCGGCTCACATCCTGCTCGGTCACGACGGAATCCTGCAGGTCCAGCTCGCCCGCCAGCCCGTAGCTGCGGGGTTCTGCCCCCGAAAAGCAGGCGATCACATGATCGACCCGCACATTCGCCATCTTCTGTGCCGCCTGCACCGCGGTGCGAATGGCGCGTTCGGTCTCGTTCATCACCGAGATTTCGCCAAACCGCACCCCGCGCGACCGCGTGGTGGCCGCGCCGATCACCCGGAACTGGCTCTGCCCGGCCATCGGCCCGACCCCGTCCTGCTCGCGCAGCCGGTCCGGCCCGTCAAAGCGCAGGACCAGGCAGGCGATCTTCGAAGTGCCCACGTCCAGAATCGCGATGACGCCGCGCTGCATGGCAGCCCGCCGCATGTTCCGCATGGCGCGCTGGGAAGTATAGAGATCGGTCACAGTTCGTTCTCCACGGTGTCTAGGCCTTCCGCGCGACGAAGCTCGGCAAGGGCGTTGGGGGTAAGGCGAAGGGTGGGGCGGTGGTTCGAGCGCAGATCGACGGTCAGGATGTCGCGGTTCATCAGATCCTGCGCCTGATCCAGTGCCAGCAGACGCTCCAGCGCCTGCACCGGGTTCTTCTCTGGCAGAAGCACGCGCTGGTTGCGGTCCAGCACCAGGTCCCAGCGCCGCTCGCCGACCCGGACCAGGCCACGCATTCGGGGCGCAAGCGGGCCGGCGGCGGCGATCAGGTCAAGCGCTTCCGGCGTCGCGCTGTCGGCACCCACACCCGCAATCAGCGGCAGGTCCGGGCGGTCGGCGCGCGACACCAGACCTGCGACACGGCGGCCGGTCTCATCCACCAGCAGCAGGCCGTCTTCGGTCCGCCAGACCGCAACGGGTTTGCGCTCGGTGATCGTCACCTGAAGGATCCCGCCGGACCGCACCCGCAGGTCGGCCGACTTCACGGCATCCAGCACCTCGATCCGGGCGCGCGCGGCATCCAGATCGATGTCGAAAGAGGACATCGGCAAAGGCAGCGCCAGTTTTTCCCGGACGGCTTCGGCAAGATCATCCGAGGCCCCCTCGATCCGCGCCAGCGAGACGCGGAACTCGGGTCGCGCCTCGAACTGGTCGCGCAACAGCGAAAGCTGGCCGATCAGCGCCTGCCGGTTCGGCTCCTGGGCGAACCACAAGGCGAAGCCACCGGCGACAACCAGGCTTGGCAGGCCCTTGAGCAGAAAGCCGCGCACATAGGGTGTCAGCATCCAGCGTTGCAGCCGGTAGTCCCATTTCGACGGCGCCGGGTCGCGGCGGGTTCCGGGCGCGGGGCGGCGGCTGATCAGCGATTGCATGACGCGTCCTCCACCATCCAGGCGCAGAACGCGGGAAAGCCGATTCCCTGCATCGCCGCCTGTTCCGGGGCCAGCGAGGTCGGCGTCATGCCGGGCTGGGTGTTGGTCTCCAGAAGGATCAGACCGGCCAACCCCCGCGCCTCGTCCCAGCGGAAATCCGTCCGGCTGACACCCCGGCAGCCCAAGGCCCGGTGCGCCCGCAGCGCATAGTCCAGACAGGCCGCCTCGATGTCCTCGGGCAGCCTCGCCGGACATTCGTGCCGGCTGCCACCGGGCGCATACTTCGCCTCATAGTCATACCAGCCGTCGGTGAGGATGTCGGTCACGCCCAGCGCCCGGTCGCCCATCACCGTGGTCGTCAGCTCGCGCCCCGGCACATAGGCCTCGACCATCACCACCTCCGGCATCGTCGCCGCCAGCCGCGGCGCGTTCGCGCCGTCGCGCACGATGTAGACGCCGACGGACGAGCCTTCGTTGTTCGGCTTGACCACATAGGGCGGCGGCAGCACATGCCCGGCCTCGACCGCCGCCCGCGCGGCAAGCAGGCTGTCCGCGACCGGCAGACCGGCGGCGCGGTAGGTCTCCTTGGTTCTGGCCTTGTCCATCGCCAGCGCCGAGGCCAGCACCCCCGAATGCGTGTAGGGAATGCCGAGCCATTCCAGGATGCCCTGCACGCAGCCATCCTCGCCCCAGCGGCCATGCAGCGCGTTGAAACAGACATCGGGCTGCAGGTCGGTCAGACGCGCAGGCAGATCGGGGCCGCAATCGACCTCCGTCACCCGGTATCCCGCCGCCCGAAGAGCCGTGGCGCATTCGCGCCCAGAGACAAGAGACACCTCCCGCTCAGCGGAAAGCCCACCCATCAGAACCGCCACTTCGGGGGCCATCCTGCTCGATGCGCCCGCCATGCACTGCCTCATCCGGGGCTTGCCCGCCCCGTGATATCGTTAACCCTGCGGGTATTCTCCGACCCGCATGATTTCCCACTCTAGCGTGATACCGCTTGATTGGAAAACCTTTTTTCGCACCTCCTCGCCCAGATTTTCCAGATCCGCCGCCGTGGCCCCGTCCGCGTTGATCAGGAAGTTGGAATGCATCGGCGACATCTGCGCCCCGCCCAGCCGCGCGCCCCGCATTCCGGCGTCGTCGATCACCTTCCAGGCCTTCAATTCATGCGTGTCGTCCGCCCGGCCGGTGGACGAAAACCCCACCGGATTGCGGAAGGTGGACCCCGCGCTGCGCGCCTTGGTCGGCTGGCTGGCATCGCGCCGCGCGATCTGGTCCGCCATCCGCGCCTCCAGCGCCGCCGGATCGCCGCGCCCCGCCCGGAACGTCGCCGACACGATCACAGCCCGCTCGGGCAGGTCGCTCTGCCGATAGCGCAGGTTCAGCGCAGACGCAGGCAGCACCTCGATCCGACCGTCCCGCGTCACCACCCGCACCTCTTCCAGCACGTCTGCCACATAGGCCCCGTAGCAGCCCGCGTTCATCCGAACCGCCCCGCCGACGGACCCCGGGATCGTCCGCAGGAACGTCAGGTCCAGCCCCGCCTCCGCCGCCTTGCGCGCCACATGCGCGTCCAGCGCGGCCGCCCCGGCGATCACCCGGTCGCCCTGAACCTCGATCCCGTTGAACCCCCGCCCCAGCCGGATCACCAGCGCCCGGATGCCGCCATCGCGCACGATCAGGTTGGAGCCCACCCCCATCGGGAACACCGGCACCGCCGCGTCAAGCGCCGCGAGGAACGCCGCCAGATCGGCCTCGTCCGCCGGCTGGTACAGCCAGTCCGCCGGCCCGCCGACCCGCAGCCAGGTCAGGTCGGCAAGCCTGCGTCCGGGTGTCAGGATCCCGCGCGTCTGTGGCAGTGTGAAGGAGGTGTCCGCCATGATCCCCGCCTTCTGCGGCGCTTTGATCCCTCGCGCAAGAGCCATCACCCGCGCGGCACCGGCCCCAGCCTCCGGCGCGACAGAAAACCCAGTCCCGCCCCGATCACCGTCAGCGCCAGAAGCGGCGTCCAGAGCAGGAACATCTCGATCCCGCGCCCCATCGCCGCTTCGGCATGTCCAATCGGCATCGCCCCGCGCCAAAGTGCTGCGGCCCCGATAACCGCCGGCAGGACCAGCCCGGCGGGCGCGCCCCGGCGATGCGCGACAAACCACGCGGCCCCGGCGCTCGCCAGCACGCCCGCCGCCAGAAGCGCCGGCATGATTGCGTCCATCTGTACCCCCATGCCGCGGGCAAACCCCTATTTGCGGCCGCGCCGCGAAAGCTGCAATCCGGCCAGCGCCCCGACCACCGAGGATCCGGCCATGGTCACGGCAAGCGCGGTCAGGATCTGCCCGTCGCCGCTTCCCGACATGCCGATCCGTCCGATCACGAACAGGATCGCGCCAAGGGCGATGACCGGCACCACAAGCGCATGCCCGCGCCCATAGCGCCGGGCAACGCCCCAGGTGAAAATCCCGGTCAGCGCGAAGGACGTCAGCGCCAGAGCGGCAAGATAAGGCAGCATGTCCTACCCCGATTGGCGGCGCAGCCAGCGCCAGAGATACACCACCGGCCACCGCAGGATCGACGCCCCGGCGGCCAGAAGCAACAGCCCCACCACCGGCCCGGCCTCGTAGGTCGTCCAGCCCAGAAGCGGCACGCCGATGGCGATCAGCACATAGGCCGCCCGCCAGTGCCGGTCGCGCGACGGAAGCATTCCGATCAGGTTGGCAGCGATCAGCCAGACCAGACTCAGGATCAGCGGCAGGATCACTTCTCCAGTTCCCGCGGCAACGGAGCGGGTCGGCCCAGCGCCCGGCGCAGGAAATACAGCAGGGGATTGCGGAACATCGAGGCGAAGGCAAGCAGGCCCGCCACGCCCCAGGCCCAGCCATGCACCCAGCCGATCCACCCAAGAAGCACGGGCGCGGCCACCATCAGCGCCAGTCCGGGAACCATCTGCCGCTTCATCGGCAGCATCGCGACCACGGCCGAGGCCAGCACCCACACCGCACCCAGGATCAGCGGCGCGCTCATGCCCGGCCGACCCGCCGCCGCCGCCGGGGGTCGCAGTCCGGCCACGGACCCGGCAGGGCGTCTTGCAATGCCCTGCCCGCGCTCATGCCGCGGCCCCGATCAGCCTGGCAGGCAACGCATTGGCCCAGGCGCTGATGCTGCCCGCGCCAAGGCAGACCACCATGTCGCCCGGCCGCGCCTGTTCCTTCACCAGCCGCGCCAGGTCCGCCTCGTCTGCCAGCGCGCGGGCGTGCCGGTGGCCATGCGCGATCAGCCCCGCCACCAGATCATCCCGCCCCGCCCCCGGAATCGGATCTTCGCCGGCGGCATAGACATCGGCGATGGCCACCACATCCGCCGCGTTGAAACAGGCGCAGAACTCCTCGAACAGATGGCTGAGGCGCGTATAGCGGTGCGGCTGATGCACCGCGATGATCCGGCCTTTCGTCGCCTGCCGCGCCGCCTTCAGGACCGCCGCGATTTCCACCGGGTGGTGGCCGTAGTCGTCGATGATGGTGACGCCGTTCACCTCGGCCACCCTGGTGAACCGCCGGTTAACCCCGGCGAACCCGGCCAGCGCCTCGCGGATCTCGTCGCGCTTCATCCCCAGGTGCCGGGCCACGGCGACGGCAGCCAGGGCGTTCGACACGTTGTGATCCCCCGGCATCGGCAGGGTGCAGCCCTCGATCACCTGGTCCTCGGCCTGCAAGGCGATGTCGAACTGCGCCACGCCATTCTGGTAGGTCAGGTTCACCGCCCGCACATCCGCCTGGGCGTTGAAGCCGAAGGTCACCACCCGGCGGTCGGTGATGCGGCCAACCAGCGCCTGCACTTCGGGGTGGTCGGTGCAACAGACCGCCAGCCCGTAGAAGGGAATGTTGGACACGAAGTCCAGGAACCCTTTCCGCAGCGCGTCGAAGGTGTGCCAGTGCTCCATGTGTTCCGGGTCGATGTTGGTCACGATGGCGATCGTCGCGGGCAGGCGGTTGAACGACCCGTCGCTCTCGTCCGCCTCCACGACCATCCACTCCCCGGCCCCGGCGCGCGCGTTCGACCCGTAGGCGTGGATCACGCCCCCGTTGATGACGGTCGGATCGAACCCGCCCTTGTCCAGCAGCGTCGCCACCATCGTCGTCGTCGTCGTCTTGCCATGCGTCCCGGCCACCGCGATGTTCGACCGCAGCCGCATCAGTTCCGCCAGCATCTCGGCCCGGCGCACCACCGGCAACTTGCGCCGCCGCGCTTCCTCCAGTTCCGGGTTGCCCTTCTTGATCGCGGACGAGATCACCACCACCGATACGCCATCGCCGATGTTCTCGGCCCGCTGCCCCTCGAAAACCGTCGCCCCCAGCCTGACCAGCCGGTCGGTGATCTTCGACGCCTTCGCGTCCGAGCCCTGCACCCGGTAGCCCAGTGTCATCAGAACCTCGGCGATGCCCGACATCCCGATCCCGCCGATGCCGACGAAATGGATCGGGCCCAGTTCCAGCGGAAGCTTCGTTGCTGCGTTCATGATGCGTCTCCGCCCAACTCCTCGACCAGGGCCACCAGCCGCGCTGTCGCGTCCGGCTTGCCCTCTCCCAGCGCCGCCCGGGCCATGGTTTCGGCCCTGTGGGGGTCCTCCAGGATCGCGGCGATGTGGCCCGCAAGGCCGCCCGCGTCAAGCTCCGTCTCCGCGACCAGCACCGCGCCGCCCGCCTCGACCAGCCCCCTGGCATTGGCGGTCTGGTGGTCGCCCGTGGCCGCCGCGAACGGGATCAGGATCGATGGCCGCCCGATCACGCTGATATCGGCAATGGACGACGCTCCCGACCGGCTGATCACCAGCTGCGCTTCTGACAACCGCCGCGGAATGTCGCTGAAGAACGGGGCGATCTCGGCCCGGACACCCGCCGCCTCATAGGCCGCCTGCGCCCGCGAGCCATCCTCGTCCCGCGCCTGATGCGCGATCCGCAGGCTTGCCCGCAGATTGTCCGGCAACAGCGCCACCGCCGCGGGGACCATGTCCGAAAGGATCCGCGCGCCCTGGCTGCCGCCGATCACCACCAGGCTCATCGGATAATCGCCCGGCGGGATATAGGGTGCCGCCGCCCGGTCAAGGACCGCCTGCCGGACGGGATTGCCGGTATGCACCTTGTGCGCCCCGACGGGCACCTCGGTCGGCCAGGTGCCACAGGCCACATGCGCCACGCGCTTGGCGAACAGCGCATTCACCCGGCCGAGAACCCCGTTCTGCTCGTGGATCATCCGCTTTCTGCCCGTCAGCACCGCCGCTGTCAGTGCCGGGATTGACGGGTAGCCGCCAAATCCCACCACCACTGCCGGAGGATCGCGCAGCATCCGTCCCACCGCCGCCAGACTGCCCGCAGCGATCCGGGGTGGCACCAGCGCCTTTTGCAAAAGACCGCCCCGCGCGAAGGTTGCACTGCTCACGCGCTCGACGGTCACGCCGCCGGGGAAGCCCTGCGCATACCGGGCACCCCGGTCGTCCGTCGAAAGCCGGACCCGCCAGCCCCGCGCCAGCATGGCCTCGGCCAGAGCCTGCGCCGGGAACATGTGCCCGCCCGTCCCGCCCGCCGCGATCAGAAGCAGCTTGGCCATCAGCGCTGGCTCCCGACGCCAGCCTGCGGCGCCGCCCTCCCCCCTCCGTGGAGGAGGACCGTGGTGGGAGAGCACGGCGCACGCGCGACCATCACCGCCCCCGCCGGAACACGTCGCTCATCTGACCCTGGGGCCGTTCCCGCGTCAGCGCCAGCAGCATCCCCATCGTGATCCCCGCCGCGATGACCGAAGACCCGCCATAGCTCACGAACGGCAATGTCATGCCCTTCGCGGGCAGAAGCCGCACCGCGACGGCCATGTTGATCATCGCCTGCGCCCCGAAGATGGTGGCCAGCCCCGCCCCCGCCAGCCGCGCGAACGGCTCTCGCTCGGGCAGAAGCCGCCACAGGGACCGCACCACGATGACCCCGTACAGCGCGATGATCACCAGCACCAGGATCAGCCCGTATTCCTCGGCCGCCACCGCGATGATGAAATCGGTATGCGCATCCGGCAGCGACCATTTCACCTGGCCCTCGCCGACACCCACGCCGAAGAACCCGCCCTCCTGGATCGCGTTCGCCGCATAGCCAAGCTGGGTCCGCGGGTCCACTTCCGGCGACAGAAACCCGTCGATCCGCCGCGCGAAATGCTCGCTCGTCTCGTAGAAGAACAGCCCGACCGCGCCGACCAGACCGCTCACGACCCCGATCAGCAGCATCGGCGCCCCGCCGACAAAATAGATCACCCCCCAGGCGAACAGGATCAGCGCCGACTGGCCGAAGTCCGGCTGCATCGCTAGGAACCCCACCACCAGCACCGTCAGCGCGAAGGAAACCGTCTTGCCCGGCGGCCCCGCAAGATCCTGGCTCGCGGCGATCAGCCATGCCACCACGATGACGAAGCCCGGTTTCAGGAACTCGGACGGCTGCACGCTGGCAAAGCCGAACGAGAACCACCTGACCGCCCCCTTGCCGTAATCCGTCCCGAACAGCGGCAGCAGCATCAGCGCCAGCAGCGCCACCGCAAAGCCGAGGACCCCAAGCCTGCGCACCATGTCCGGCGTCATCATCGACACGCCCAGCATCGCCACCAGCGCGACCACGCCGAACACGGCCTGCCGCTGCACATAGTAGAACGGCTCCAGATCGTTCCGCGTCGCCAGCGGCACCGACGCCGCCAGTCCCAGCAGAAGCCCGATCCCGAACAGGATGAACACGCTCGTCAAGGTCCACTTGTCGATCGTGCGCCACCACCGCGGGATGACCGGCTCTGCCACCCGAGCGGGGTTGGAGCCATAGACCATTTCAGTCATGGAAAACCGCCTGTTATGCCTGCTCTGCCTCAACGCCCGGATGTAGCCCCCGGATCTTGCGATCAAGAGTAGCGCCAAACGGGGCGCATGGCCAGCGGGAATGCGGGGCATTTGGCAGAGGCATCGGGCGGCGGCGCCCTGGCGGGCCGGCCCATCGCGGCGCAGGGCCCCGTCCCCCCTTTGCCCGCCGCCCGGAAACTGGCAAGCTGTCCCGGTCGGACGGCGGAGGCACAGCATGAAGGTCGGCATCATCGGCGCGGGCATGGTCGGCAGCGCGGCGGGCTTTGCCCTCACGCTGTGCGGCGGCGCGGACGAGATCGTCCTCGTCGACCACGACCCCGCCCGCGCCCTTGCCGAGGCCGAGGATATCTCGCACGCCATTCCCTTCGGCCGCCCCGTCACCGTCCGGGCGGGCGATGCCGCCGATCTTGCCGGGGCGGGCGTGGTCATCCTCGCCGCAGGCGTGGGCCAGAAACCCGGCGAGACGCGCCTCGAACTTCTGGCCCGCAATGCCGAGGTCTTCCGCAGCATCATCGGCACCGTCACCCGCGTCGCCCCCGACGCCATCCTTCTGGTCGCCACCAACCCGGTCGACGTGATGACCCATGTCGCCACCCGGCTGTCAGGCCTGCCGCCCGCCCGCGTCATCGGCTCGGGCACCCTGCTTGACACCGCCCGCTTCCGCAGCCTGCTCGGCCGCCACCTCGGCACAGCGCCGCAGTCGGTCCATGCCTATGTCCTGGGCGAACACGGCGACAGCGAGGTCCTCGCCTGGTCCGCCGCCCGCGCCGGGTCCGTCAGCATCGCCGCTTTCGCCGCCCAGGTCGGCGCCCCGGTGACCGAGGCGGTGCGCGCCGAGATCGACCAGGGCGTCCGCCGCGCCGCCTACCGGATCATCGCGGGCAAGGGCGCCACCTGGCACGGCATCGGTGCCGGGCTCGCCCGCATCGTGCGCGCCATCTCGGCGGACGAGGGCGCCGTCCTCTCCGTCTCGACCCGCACGACCGACATCGGCGGCGTCCCCGCCGTCACGCTGTCCCTGCCCCGGGTGATCGGCCGCAAGGGCATCACCGCCGAGCTTCGCCCCGAGCTTGACGCCCCCGAAGCCCGGGCGCTGGCGGCCTCCGCCCGGCTTCTGGCCGCGACCGAGGCGAAGCTGGGGCTGTAGGGCGCTGCCCGCCGTTCGCCCCGCGCCCCGCGGGTCGGGCCTCTGCCCGACCCTCCTCTCACCCCTGCCCTGCCCCGCCGCAAGCCCCGGCTCAGCGCGATCCCGCGCGGGCCTGGTTCAACCGGAAAAGCCGCGCCAGTACCTCATCCTCACTCATTCCCTTGGCCCAATCCTCCCCCCAGCCGTAAGCCTCGGCCACCGCCTGATCGAGCGCGGCATGCGCATGGTCCAGCCAGGCCGGGCGCTGGTTGTAAAGATTGGTCAGCGTCCGGGTCTTGAGGATCGCCGCCTTGTCGTCCTTGGGCAGGATGCGGTCAGGGTATCCCGCCACCACCTCGGGCACGCGGTTGATGAGGTCGGGAGGGTTCAGCCAGTTTTCCCGCAGCTCGTTCAGCCTTGCGGCCGCACCAGCAATCGCGATGGCCCGTGGGTCGGTGGCGTATTCGCTTGCGGGGATGTCGGGGGTAAGGCCCTCGGGGAATTTCGTCAAGAGGCGGGAGTTGCCCTTGCGACGAACACGCGAGTCGGGCATGTTATCATTATCGCGACCGGGAGCGACGAAAACAATGCCCTTGAGAGAACCTACACAAGGGCAAAGTAAGGCGGAAAGATGAACTTTCGTGCAATTGTTCCTCCAGAAGCAGAAATACTGGGTGTCAAGAGAATCGGAAATCAAACGATCCTGCATGGTGACTGCCTTGCCAAACTTCAGACGCTTGACAATGAGACAATTGACGTTGTCGTCACTTCGCCGCCGTACAATATTGGTGTAAACTACCGATCGTACGATGATAAGAAACCGAGAGAAGTCTATCTTCGTTGGCTCTCCGATATTGGCAATCAACTGCGCCGCGTCTTAGTAGAGGACGGGTCGCTTTTCATAAATGTCGGCGGAACTGGTTCCGATCCCTGGATCGTAATGGATGTTGCCAACGCCTTTCGTAAAGTTTTTGAACTTCAAAATCATATTGTATGGGTGAAGTCACTGTCCATCGGTGATGAGAGCTTTGGACACTTCAAGCCTATCACGAGTAATCGCTTTCTGAACAACAACCATGAAGCAATTTTGCACTTTACAAAGACCGGCCGGACGAACATCGACCGCCTTGCTGTGGGCGTTCCATTCAAGGACAAGAGCAATATCAACCGCTGGGGGCACGCGCAGGACCGGCGCTGTTCAGGCAATGTTTGGTTCATTCCGTATGAGACGGTAAGGACAAAAGCGCAGAAATACAATCATCCAGCTGGATTCCCGATAGAGCTTCCCAGACGGTGCATTCGTCTTCATGGATCGGG
>NCDY01000068.1:27482-31877 GCA_002280405.1 Rhodobacterales bacterium 32-66-9
TGGATCGGGGCCGCTCGTGGTTCTGGACCCTTTTCTGGGCGCAGGAACAACACTTGTCGCAGCCGAGCAACTTGGCTGCTCCGGTATTGGGATTGAGATCGACAGCCAATACATTGATGCAGCAGCCGATAGAGTTCGGAGCTTCAAGTGAAGAAGCCAAGGATGGCGATCAGCAAGTTAGTTTTCGATACCAAGATGATTGCTAAAGCTTTGCATATTGACGAAGACGAAGTCGTGAAGGCATTCAGTGATGGTCGCGGCGCTTGGCCATTTTCGGAGCTTTGGGGTCAGAGCTTGTATGAGTTCATTAAGCACGCGAACACCAACCAACCTTTTTCGGACGGACAGTTTGCGATTGGCCAGATCGGAAGTGCACAGATAAGCGTCAAGGCCCTTACTGCGAACGGAGTTAAGTTTCAGCAGTCGAAGGATGTTGGAGTTGGGCGAAAGTCTACCAAGCAGAAGTTGGTATCTTCGCTTGAGGCATGTGATCGTGTGGTTGTTGTGGATCTAACGGAGTTCCCGGTCGTTAGGTTTATTCCAATCGAGTCTACACGCCTGATCTCTGCAGCACACAGTGATCGCTTACGAGTTGGCGGATGGAAAAAGAACGCACTGGAGGCTTGGTTGGAAGAGGTCTATGAGGTCTCAGAGATTACGTTGCAAATCTAGCAATTACAAATTGGTCCGAAGCCCGCGCGCTTTCTGGCCGCCCATTCCGCCAGCAAGGGCTCCACGATCACCGGGGTGACGATCATCATGATCTTGTCGCGGTCCGTGTAATGCGCGCCAAGCTGGCTGCGCTTGTCGGGGTCAAGGCCGCGTTCGAACAGCGTGCCCATGATCGAGGGGTCGATGTCCGACCAGTTCAGATGCGCCGCCCGTTTCAGGTCGTCGATGTCGGCATAGGTCAGCGGCAGCGCCTCGTCGCTGTCGAAGAGCCCGCCATTGAACCACTCGACGGGCTTGAAGCCGACCTTGCCGCCCTTGTCGCGCATCGCCCGGAACAGGATCGCGGCGTTGTCCTGAAACAGATGCGCGTTGTTGCCCCGGCATTCCTCGATCATCGCGGAAAACAGCCCGTCCGGCAGCAGCCCCACGTCCTCGGCGAACATGCAGAACACCAGCCGGTTGACGAAATGCGCCACCGCATGCGGGTCGTGCCGGCGCTGGCGCAGGCGTTCGGCAATCGCCACGAACTTCTGCGCCGCCTCTTCGGTCAGGTCGGCCCGTGTCTGCGCGGGCTTCAGCTTTTCGGGGTCGGTGAAACAGGCCCGCAACAGGTCGCGCTTGCCCGCATCGCGCAGGTCGTCCAGCGACAGGTCATATTTCTTCTGGACCGTGTTGTTCCAGTTGGTGTGAATCTCGATCCGGTCGGTATCGGACACGATCAACAGCGGCAGCGACCCCAGGCTTTGCGAATAGCCCAGAAGCTGGTTCAGCGCCGCCTTGAGGTCGCGGCGCTTGCCCTTGTATTCCCAGCCGAAGCAATCCTTGCGCCAGACATCGGCCCAGCCCTCGCCACCGCCCGCCTTCGACACGCCGTGTTCAAACGCGAACCATTCGCCCTTGGGGTCGGCGGCGATGGGGTCGGGCAGGGCCAGCAGGCGGCAGAGGTCGTTGAAATGCGACTGGCTGGCCGACCGCTCTTTCAGCTCGACCGCGCGCCATTTGCCGATGAACTCATCCGGCGTCATGCGGGCGGCCCTGCCGTGGTTGCGGCCGCGGGGGCAACCCTTTCCGGATCGTTAACGTCCACAGCCAACCCCTTGAAATCAAACGCCTCGAAAACCTGTCCACGCGTGGCGCGCCCTCATCCGTTCCCCAGCCGGAAGTCCGCCGGATCGGACCCGTCGCGGACCAGCCGCCCGTTCGGCAGGTCGTTCTCGTCAAGCTTGGCGACGATCTCCGCCTCGGTCAGCCCCAGCCTTTCCCACCGCCCCCGCAGCCGGGCGCGCAAGGTATGCTCGGCCACCTCGACCATCGCGGTCACGTCGAACAGCGGCCGCAGACCGTCCCACGGGGCCTGGTTGAGAAGCAGCCAGTTCCCCTCCACCACGATCACCCGCACGCTTGCTGAAATCATCCGCGCCCCGGCCCGCGCGATCTCGATCTTGCGGTCGAAGACCGGGACGAAGACCTCTGCCTCGTCCCGCGCCCGCAGCCGTCTCAGGGTGTGACACAGGCCGCCCACATCGAAAGTATGCGGCGCGCCTTTTCGCGGACGCAGGCCCGCCGGGACGAGGTAAAGATCATCGTAGTGGAAGCCGTCCATCGGCAGGACCGCCGCCAGCCCCGCCTGCCGCCCGTTCAGCTTGCCCACCAGCTTGTCGGCCAGCGTCGACTTCCCCGACCCCGGAGCCCCGGCAATGGCGACGATGACCCGCTCCCCGCCGGCAGCGCGGGCCTCCAGAAGGTCCGCCAGCCGCGACAGATCGTTTGCCCCACCCGCCATGCACGCCCCCCCGCCGTTTCCGCCACCATGGCGCAACCCGGCACGGCGGCGCAAGCCGGGATCAGAACGGCACCTCGTCCGCCTGATCCGCGGGGATCACCCAGCGCGCGACGACCTTCTTCGATCCGGCATGGTCGAATTCGATGTCCAGCTTGTCGCCCTCGATCCCCATGATCTCGCCGTAGCCGAACTTCTGGTGGAAGACCCGGTCGCCCGGGACATAGGGCGACGCCGCCTCCATGTCGATCACCGCATGCCGGGCTTCCTGCGGCTGACGGAGCGGGCGGATCGTCGAATTCTCCTGCAGCCTCCGCCAGCCGGGCGAGTTGTAGACGTCCGCCTTCGATACCCTCTCCTCCAGGGCCGAGCCGAAGCCCACCTGCGCCGCCGCCCCGAAGCCGCCGCCGTAAAGCCCCGGCGCGGTCAGCACCTCCACATGATCGGTCGGCAACTCGTCGATGAAGCGGCTGGGAAGCTGCGACTGCCATTGCCCGTAGACCCGCCGGGTCGAGGCGAAGCTGATCGTCGCCAGCCGCTCGGCCCGCGTGATCCCCGCATAGGCCAGCCGCCGTTCCTCCTCCAGCCCCCTCCCCCCGGACTCGGCTGAAACCCCTGCAGGGTGTCGAACTGCTCCAGCGCCTTCACCAGTTCCTTGAGGTTGTCGAGCCGCCCCGGAGCCTCGGGCGTCTTGTCGGTCTGCCACATGCCCGTATAGCCGCTTTCGTCCAGGATCGTCTCGGCCAGCCGGATATGGTCATATTCGGGGTGCAGCGTCGCGAGGTGCCAGCGGTCCACCCCGTCGACAAAGGCCCGCAGTTGCGAGGCCCCTTTCCCGGGGATCACGCCATTGGCCAGCGACTCCCGCGCGCCGTCCAGCAAGGAAACCCCCGCCACCCGCGCAAGCTGGTTGATCTTCGATTGCGCCGTGTCGCCAAGGCCACGCTTCGGCAGGTTCACCACCCGCTCGAACGCGAGATCGTCGTCGGGGGACACCGCCAGCCGGAAATAGGCCATCGCATCGCGGATTTCCTGGCGCTCATAGAACCTTGGCCCGCCGATCACCCGGTAGGGCAGGCCGATGGTCAGGAACCGGTCCTCGAAGGCGCGCATCTGGTGGCTGGCGCGGACCAGGATCGCCTGCCGGTTCAGGTCCACCGGCTCCATCCCCCTTGTGCCGCGCTGGATCGCCTCGACCTCCTCGCCGATCCAGCGCGCCTCTTCCTCGCCATCCCAGTGGCCGATCAGGCGGACCTTCTCGCCCAACTCTCCCGCCGTCCACAGCGTCTTGCCCAGCCGCCCGGCGTTCTGCGCGATCACCCCCGACGCCGCCGCAAGGATATGCCCGGTCGAGCGATAGTTCTGCTCCAGCCGGATAGACGTTGGTGTCCTCGTATTCGTCGACAAGGATGTAGCGGAACCAGCGCTGATATTGGCCCAGCACGTCCGGGTGGGTCTGGAAGATGGTGACACAATGCAGAAGAAGGTCGCCGAAATCGGTGGCGTTCAGGGTTTTCAGGCGGTCCTGATAGGCGGCGTAAAGCTCGGTTCCGCGGTTGTTGTAGGCGCCGGCATCGGAGGAAGGCACCTTTTCGGGCAACCATGCACGGTTCTTCCAGCCGTCGATCAGGCCAGCGAGCATCCGCGCGGGCCAGCGTTTTTCGTCGATGTTCGCGGCAAGGATCAACTGCTTCAAAAGGCGCAGCTGGTCGTCGGTATCAAGAATGGTGAAATTCGGTTTCAGTCCCACAAGTTCGGCATGTCGCCGCAGGATCTTGACCGACAAGGAGTGGAAGGTGCCCATCCAGGGCATCCCCTCGGCCACCTCCCCCAGCATGCGGCCGACGCGCAGCTTCATCTCGCGCGCGGCCTTGTTGGTGAAGGTCACGGCCAGAATCTCGTTCGGGCGGGCCTTGTGCTGGTTCAGAAGATGCACGATCCGC
>NCDY01000069.1 GCA_002280405.1 Rhodobacterales bacterium 32-66-9
GAATGCGAAAACTACATCCGAAACGCAGGATACGGTTCCGTGTAGGGTCATCCCGATCTAGACAGAAGATCTTTCCCGCAGGTCGAAATTGAACGACACGCCATTGATCTGGCGTCACCCTGTTTGAAGCCCACCTCGGACAGCTATTGTCGAAGGATCAGCTTTCCGCCCGCGAACTCCATCCGGAACTGGCCCAGATAGTCCATTCCGAGAAGCGATTGGCTCAGGTCGCCCTCGGTCACATAGGCCGGAAACCGCTCGTTCCGGAACGGCCCGAGTTCCACCAGCGGCAATGTGACCCGCGCCGTCCGGACCACTCCGTTCGCCGTTGACGCCTCGCCCAGATACTGCAGGCTGCCAGGGTCGATGCCCAGCCGGCTGGCATCCGCCCCCGCCAGAACCAGGCCGGACGCTCCGGTATCGACCATGAAGCCTACCGGCGTCCCGTCGATCTTCAGGGTCAGATAATAGTGGCCGTCTTCCGCGCGGGGCACTTCTACCGAGCCATTCGCCGTGATTTCCTGGATCGGCTGGATGTTCTGCCGGATGTCGCTCCACAGCCCGAACCCGGCCATCACCCCGACAAAGATCAACCCCCAGGCAAGCGCCATGCGCAGGGCCTGGCCCATCCGATGCCGGAACTCGACGATCACCCAGCCGCCGAGAGCGACCATGATGATCGCCAGATAGCCCACCCGGGTCAGAGTTTCACCGTCCATAGTCACCTCCGTTGGCGCAGATATGGGGGCAGGGCGGGGCCAAGGAAAGATCAGCCGATCAGCCCGGTGCCCCGGACACCGTCGATCACGAACTGGACCGACAGCGCCGCGAGGAGCATGCCAAGAAGGCGGGTGATCACGATGGTGCCCGTCCGGCCCAGCATCCGCTCCAAGGGCGGCGAGGCAAGAAGGAAGGCATAGGTCACCGCGATCATCAGGACCATCAGGCTGAGCACCCAGAAGGTGCCCGTCCAGCCCGGTCCGGATTGTCCGACGAGGAGGATGACGGAGGCGATCGCACCCGGTCCGGCGATCAGCGGGGTGGCGAGCGGGAAGACGGAAGGGTCATGGTCCGGCTCGGCCTGCTGGCCTTCGCGGCGCTGGGTGCGGCGTTCGAAAAGCATGTCGAGCGCGGTGAGAAACAGCAGGATCCCGCCCGCGATGCGGAAGGCGGGCATCGAGATGCCAATGAATTCCAGGATGGTTTCGCCCGCAACGCCGAAGACCAAAAGGAGGCAGGCGGCGATGATGCAGGCCCGCCGCGCCATGGCCCGCCGCTTGTCCGGCCCCATCCCACGGGTCAGCGCGATGAACAGGGGAACAAGGCCCGGCGGGTCGATCACCACGAAAAGCGTGGCGAAGGCGGTGATCAGGAAGGTGGCTTCGGGCATGGTCGCTCCTTGCCGGGGACGGTAGCCCGACGCCATCGCCTTTGGAAGGCGGAACCCGCGGGATCGGGTTGACCCTGGGACAAAACGGGCCAGCCGCCCGCGCGCGGGGCTTCCGACCGATGCTGTCGGCTCGCGCAGGCTAGGCCGCAGAGTCTTCCAGCTTTTCCTGTGCGTCCAGCCACAGCGCCTCGGCCCGGTCGAGGGCCTGCATCACCTCGGCGTATTTGGCGTTCCAGGTCGCAAGCTCGCCCTTGCGGGTGTCTTCGTAAAGCTCGGGGTCGGCGAGTTTCCTGGCCAGCTTGTCGCGCATGTCGTTCAGTTTGGCGAGGCGGTCTTCGCATTTGCGCACCTCGGCCTTCATCGAAAGGATATCGTCCCGGCTGCTTTTTCTTGGTTTGCCGATAGGTTGGGTGGTATTCTTCACCTCATCCTCACCCGCCAGAAGCTGGCGGCGATAGGCCTCGAGGTCTTCGGTATAGGGGGTCACCGCGCCGCCCTTGACCAGCCAGAGCCGGTCGGCGACCAGGCCCAGAAGGTGCATGTCGTGGCTGACGAGGATGACCGCGCCGGGATATTCGGTCAGCGCATCGACCAGGGCCTCCCGCGATTCGATGTCGAGGTGGTTGGTCGGCTCGTCAAGGATCAACAGGTGCGGCGCGTCGATTGTTGCCAAAAGCAGTGACAATCTGGCCTTCTGCCCGCCGGAAAGCCGCGCGACGACGGTATCCGCCTGATCCGCCATCAACCCGAACCCCGCCAGGCGGGCGCGCAGCTTCGGTTGACCCTCGGCTGGGCGCAGGCGCATGATGTGCTGCAAGGGGGTTTCGTCGATGTGCAGCTCGTCCACCTGATGCTGGGCGAAATAGCCGATCCGCAGCTTGGACGAACGGGAGAATTTTCCCTCGGCAGGTTGAAGTTTACCCGCCAACAGCTTGGAAAGCGTGGATTTTCCTTCGCCATTGCGACCAAGAAGGGCAATCCGGTCATCCTGATCGATCCGTAAGTTCAACCGTTTCAGGACAAGGGGGCCGCCATAGCCGACCGCAGCGCCATCAAGGTTGATGATCGGGGGGGCCAGTTCCTCGGGCTTGGGGAAGGTGAAGACGACCTTCTTGGCATCCTCGGGCGCGGTGATCGGCGTCAGCTTTTCCAGCATCTTCACGCGCGACTGGGCCTGAACCGCCTTGGACGCCTTGGCCTTGAAGCGGTCGACGAAGCTTTGCAGATGCGCCCGCCGTGCCTCGACCTTCTTCGCCTCGGCCTGCAGGACCGCACGGCGTTCGGCCATCTGACGGGCGAACTGGTCATACCCGCCCTGCCAGTAGGTCAGCTTGCGGTTGTCGAGATGCAGGATGCCCTGCACGGCGCGGTTCAGAAGGCCGCGGTCGTGGCTGATGATCAGGACAGTATGGGGATACTTCTGCAGGTAGCTTTCCAGCCACAAGGCGCCTTCGAGATCGAGATAGTTGGTCGGCTCGTCGAGGAGGAGGTAGTCAGGCTGGGCGAACAGGACGCCGGCCAGCGCCACCCGCATCCGCCAACCGCCGGAAAAGGCCGAACAGGGCATGAGCTGCTGGTCAGGATCGAAGCCCAAGCCCTTGAGAATGCTGGAGGCGCGGCCCTCGGCCGACCAGGCGTCGATGTCGGCGAGGCGGGCCTGAATCTCGGCGATGCGGTGCGCGTCATGCGCCGTCTCGGACTCGGCCATCAGGGCGGCGCGCTCGGTGTCGGCGGCAAGGACCGTGTCCAGAAGCGAGGTTTCCGACGACGGCACCTCCTGCGCGACGCCGCCGATGCGGGCGCGCTGGGGCAGGGTGATCGTGCCCCCCTCCAGCGCCAGCTCGCCCCGGATCAGCCGGAACAGCGTGGTCTTGCCCGCGCCGTTGCGCCCGACAAGACCGACCTTGTGGCCGGTGGGAATCGTGGCCGTGGCGCCCTCGAACAGGGGGCGGCCTTCGACGTTGTAGGTGATGTCCTCGATCTTCAGCATGGGCGGGGAAGTGCCTTATCGGACGCGGAAGGTCAATGCCGGGGCACCTTTTCAAAGCGTCCTGCGCATGGTAGCAGCCCGGCGTCCCATTCCGGCGCCCGGCGCCAAGAACCTCATGGAGAGCCCGATGGCCACCGAACGTACCCTGTCGATCATCAAACCCGATGCGACCAAGCGCAACCTGACCGGCAGGATCGTTGCCAAGTTCGAGGAGCGCGAAGTGATGGGCGCGACCGATCCGGCCGCCGCGGCTGCGGGCACGATCCGCAAAGAATTTGCGTTGTCCAAGGGCGAGAACTCGGTCCACGGGTCGGACAGCGAAGCCTCGGCCGCGCGCGAGATCGCGTTCTTCTTTTCGGGCCTCGAACTGGTCGGCTGAGGTCGGCTGTCCTGAAAGATGCGGCCCGGTCGTCGCGACCGGGCCGCAGTCGTTTCCAGGGGCGGGTAATGGCCGCCTCCAATTAACGCGTAATCAGTATTATGTAATGTATTGTGCGCTGGAAAGGCTTGATTGCTCGAGATATGACGCATCATACTCTGAGGAGCCCGTCCGATGTTCGACCGCTCGATCAAGATCGCCCCCTCCATCCTGGCCGCGGACTTTGCGAATTTCGGCGCGGAATGTCGCGCGATCGAGGCCGAAGGCGCGGACTGGGTGCATGTCGATGTGATGGACGGCCATTTCGTGCCGAACCTGACTTTCGGTCCGGCGATGTGCGCGGCCTTGCGCCGACATATCAAGGGCGTGATGGACGTGCATCTGATGATCGCCCCGGTCGATCCCTATCTTGAGGCATTCGCCCAGGCCGGAGCGGACCATCTGACGGTGCATGTCGAGGCCGGACCGCACATTCACAGAACGCTGCAAACCATTCGTGCGCTTGGGAAAAAGCCTGGCGTTGCAATCAATCCGGGCACCCCGGTCGAGGCTTTGACCGAGCTTTTGGACATGATCGACCTCGTCTGCGTGATGACGGTGAACCCGGGGTTCGGCGGGCAAGGCTTCGTTGCGAGCCAGTTGGACAAGATCGCCCGTCTGCGGCAAATGATCGGCGACCGGCCGGTGCATGTCGAAGTCGATGGCGGAATCTCGACCAGCACGGCTCCGCTGGTGGCCCGTGCCGGGGCGGATGCGCTGGTTGCGGGTGCTGCGGTGTTCAAGGGCGGCTCGCCCGAACACTCTGCCCCCTATGGCGAGAATATCCGGGCGATCCGGGCCGCGGCCCTGGCCGGGCTGGGCTGATGCAGCGATTTTGCCACGCAATCGGGCAAGATCGGGTGACATCTGCCGTCATCCGGTCGATTTGACGACCCTCTGACGGGCAAATGGGTCGACAAGCCAAGGAAAGCTGCCGTATCTGACGTCCAAGTCATGCGAGATGCCCCTGGGTCAATCGACCTTCGGCGCGGCTTCCAGGGACAAGGGATGAGAAACATGAGCCAAATGTCGATCCTGCCGCTGCTGAACCGTATTGCCGCCTCGCAGCGGATCGACGATGCCTGGGATCGGGCCACCGGCTATTTCGCCGCGCTGGGATTTGGTCGGGTGAACTATGGCTTCACCCGGTTCAAGCATCTGAAGACCATCGGCGATCCGGATGATGCGCTGTTCCTGACCACCTGCGATGCGGATTATGTGAAGCGGTATTTCCAGGGCAGCTTCTATGCGAAGACTCCGGTTTTCCGCTGGGCCGAGCACAATTCGGGCATCTGCACCTGGTCCTGGGTCAGGCGGGCGCTGGAGGCGGGCAAGCTGTCGGCGGAAGAGGCCGAGGCGGTGCGGCAGAACGCGGCGATGGGAATCGTTGCGGGCATTTCGGTCAGCTATCCGGAAGTGCTGTCCCGGTCCAAGGGTGCATTGGGGCTTATTGCCGATCAGGGCATCAGCACCGAAGATGTCGAAAAGATCTTCGCCGAAAAGCAGGAGGAGATCCTGGCCGTCGCCAACATGATGCATCTGACAATCGTGCATCTGCCGCAGCTGTCGCGGCACCGGGCGCTCAGCCCGCGACAGCGCGAGGCGCTGGAATGGGTGGCCGATGGCAAGACGACGCAGGACGTGGCCTTGCTGATGGGTGTCAGCCCGGCGATGGTCGAAAAGCACCTGCGTCTGGCGCGCGAGGCACTGGCGGTCGAGACCACGGCGCAGGCGGTGGCCAAGGGTGCCTTGCTCAACATGATCTTCCAGCGCATCCCCGAGGTCGCCCAGGCGGCGCGGTAGGTTGCAGGTAGGGATTTCCCTACTCGCCCGAGGGCCGGGCCCGTGTCAGGCAGGTCTGGTGACGTAGCGGAAACTTCTGCGATGTCCTGCGGATCGGCGGCGTCTGGTCGACCCCCGCGTCATTGGTTCAGAGGCCGCGTTTTCACGCGGCCGACGCAAGACCTTGCCCTCGCGTCCCCGCATCCCCTGGGGATTGGGCAAGACGACGCGGCGCGGTTTTTCCCCAGAACCGCGCCGCCGGCTTTTCCCGGACCTTCGACGCTGACGCAGTGCAGGATTGAACGCAGGGGGCCGGTGCGCGTCGGCACCAGCCCCCTGCCCCGTCCTTCCGGTCCTGTTCAGCCCTGCAGCGCCTTGGCCACTTCGGCGGCGAAGTCTTCCTGTTTCTTCTCGATACCTTCGCCGACGGCCACACGGGCGTAGCCGGTGATTTCCACTCCCGCCGCCTTGGCCGCGGCTTCGACGGTCAAGTCGGGGTTGATCACGAAGGCCTGGCCGAGCAGCGTGTTTTCCGCCAGGAACCGCTTCATCCGGCCCGGGATGATGTTGTTGTGGATCACCGCATCCGGCTTGGGCTTCGCCGACGCGGCGTTTTCTTCCAGCGCCTTCGCGGTCTGCACGGACAGCTCACGCTCCACCACCGAAGGCTCAAGTGTGGCTTCCGACAGCGACAGCGGGTTCGTTGCGGCGATGTGCATGGCAAACTGCTTGCCGATCTCTTCGGCCTTGGCCTTGTCGCCTTTCAGGGCCACCAGAACGCCTATCTTGCCCATGCCCGCGGTTGCCGCGTTGTGGACATAAGAGACGACCGTGTCGCCCTCCAGCACATGCAGGCGGCGGAAGGTCATGTTCTCGCCGATCCGGGCGATGGCCTCCTGAATCACGGTGTCGACGGTCTTGCCGTTCAGATGTGCCGCCTTCACGACCTCGACCGATGCGCCGGTGGTCAGGGCGACGTTGGCCACGTCGCGAACCAGGGCCTGGAAGTCCTCGTTCTTGGCGACGAAGTCGGTTTCCGAATTGATTTCGACCGCCACACCTCTGCCGTCCGAGACAGCGACGCCGATCAGGCCCTCGGCGGCCACGCGGTCGGCTTTCTTGGCGGCCTTGGCCAGACCCTTGGTGCGCAGCCAGTCGACGGCGGCTTCCATGTCGCCGCCCACCTCGGTCAGCGCCTTCTTTGCATCCATCATCCCCGCGCCGGTCGATTCGCGCAGTTCCTTCACCATCTGGGCGGTGATCGTCATGGTCTCACTCCTTGGCATCGATGGCCCGGCGGGATAGTCCCGCCGGGTGAAAGTCTGGTGACGGCAGGAAGGCCTCAGGCCTCGGCGACCGCCTCTTCCTCCGGAGCGGCCTCGAGCGCGCCGAGATCGACACCCGCAGCGCCCATCTGGGCCGACATGCCGTCCAGCGCCGCACGACTGACGAGGTCGCAGTAAAGCTGGATCGCGCGGGCCGCGTCGTCATTGCCCGGGATCACGTGCGTGACACCCTTCGGCGAGCAGTTGGTGTCCACCACCGCCACGACCGGGATCCCCAGCTTGTTGGCCTCAAGCACGGCAAGGTCTTCCTTACCCACGTCGATGATGAAGATCAGGTCCGGGGTGCCGCCCATTTCGCGGATCCCGCCCAGCGAGGCCTGCAGCTTGGCCTGGTCGCGTTCCATGCCCAGACGCTCTTTCTTGGTCGACAAAGAGGATGCGGCCGTTCTTGGCGACCGTGTCGCGGACGACCTTGAGTGCCGCGTCCAAGAGCGGAACAGTCTGGGTCAGGTCGATGATGTGGATGCCGTTGCGGTCCCCATAGATGTATTCGCCCATCTTCGGGTTCCAGCGTGCGGTCTGGTGGCCATAGTGAACGCCAGCTTCCAAAAGCTGACGCATGGTGAACTCGGGAAGAGCCATGCCTTGTCCTTTTCCGGTTTGATCCTCGATGCCGCCGTCTTCATCCCGGATCAAGTCCGGGACAACCGGTGGACCGCACGGGATTTCTCCCCGCATCAGCCCCGACAGCACCTGTGAAGTGGCGCGCGTATAGGGGGTTTTCTGCGGGGGCGCAAGGGCGGTCAACCGGCCATTGGCTGGTCCAGCGGTCGGCGGACGACGTGATAGAGGCCGATCCGCGTCGGCCTTCGGGCGGCTTCGCCATTCCAGGGGCTTTGTGGCCGGATGTGACGCTTCTTCTGCGAGGTGCTTTCCCGCCGCCACCGGCGCCATCCGGGCGAAATACCTTTTCCCGAAGGCGGCAAAACCCGCCGGGGCGGACTGTCTGGCACGCGGTGAGCGGTTGACCCCGCCTGTCCGAACGGGGCATGAAGCGGGCCATGACACCGGACATCCTTTGCATCGGCTCGGTCCTGTGGGACATCATCGGCCGCTCGCCCACCGCGATGCGGCTTGGCTCGGATGTGCCGGGGCGGATCACCCGGCTGCCGGGCGGGGTGGCGATGAACATCGCGATGACCCTGCGGCGGTTCGGGATGACCCCTGGCCTGCTGAGCGCGATCGGCAGGGATGCCGAGGGGGATGCGCTGATCGCCGCCTGCGATCGGCTTGGGCTGGTGACGGCACATGTCTACCGGTCGGATGATCTGCCCACCGACCGCTACATGGCCATCGAAGGGGCGAACGGGTTGATCGCCGCCATCGCCGACGCACATTCGCTGGAAGCAGCGGGCGACAAGATCCTGCGGCCGTTGGCGGATGGTCGTCTTGGGACGGCAGCTTCGGCATGGCCCGGCCCCATCGCGCTGGACGGGAACCTGACCGAAGGCCTTCTGGCCGACATCGCGGTCTCGCCGCTTTTCGCCCGCGCGGACCTGCGGGTCGCACCCGCCTCTCCCGGCAAGGCGGGGCGGCTGCTGCCGTTGCTGACCCATCCTTCGGCGACGCTGTATGTCAATCTGGAAGAGGCCAACATTCTCGCACGGGCCGAGCACTCCGACGCGCCCATGGCCGCAGAGGCGCTGCTTGCCCGCGGCGCGGGACGGGTGCTGGTGACGGACGGGGGCAGGCCGGCTGCGGAAGGACGGCATGGCGCGGGCGTGATCGAAGGCCAGCCGCCGCAGGTGCTGGTCACGCGCGTGACCGGCGCGGGAGACACGTTCATGGCGGCCCATCTGGTCGCCGAGCGGCGCGGAGTTTCGCGGCAGGCCGCGCTGGACGAGGCGTTGCGCGCCGCGGCAACCTATGTATCCGGAGACATCAGCGCATGACCCTGCCCCTGATCCTTTCCCCCGAAGTCGCGAAGGCGCATGACACGGGTGCCCCCGTTGTTGCGTTGGAAAGCACAATCATCACCCACGGCATGCCATTTCCGCAGAATGTGGCGACAGCACGGCGGGTGGAAGCGGAAGTCCGCGCCCATGGTGCGACGCCGGCCACCATTGCGATCCTTGACCGCGAGATTCACGTCGGCCTGACCGAGGCGGAACTGGATTGGCTGGGTCAGGCGCGGAACGTGGCCAAGCTGTCCCGCGCCGATCTGGCGGCCTGCCTTGCCATCGGGGGCACGGGGGCCACGACCGTCGCCGCCACGATGATCTGCGCGCATCTGGCCGGGATCGAGGTCTTTGCGACCGGCGGCATCGGCGGCGTTCACCGGGGGGCGGAGACGAGCTTTGACATCTCGGCGGATCTGCCCGAGCTCGCCCAGACGGCGGTCACGGTGGTTGCGGCGGGGGCGAAGGCAATTCTCGACCTGCCGAAGACGCTGGAATACCTCGAGACCTCGGGCGTTCCGGTCATCGCCTTCGGTCAGGCGGATTTCCCGGCCTTCTGGTCGCGCTCCTCGGGCCTGACCGCGCCCTTGCGAATGGACAGCGCGGGCGAAATCGCCGCAGCGCATGTCCTGCGCGGGCGGCTGGGCCTGCCGGGAGGACAGCTGGTTGCCAATCCGATCCCGCAGGAAGCGGAGATCCCCCGGTCCGAGATCATGCCGCATATCGAGGCGGCCCTGCGCGAGGCGGCAGCGCAAGGCATCGCCGCAAAGGCCGTCACTCCGTTCCTTCTGCAACGCATCTTCGAGTTGACGGAAGGCCGGTCGCTTGCCTCGAACATCGCGCTGGTTCTGAACAATGCCCGGCTTGCGGCCGGGATTGCCAAGGAAATCTCCGGACTGCGCGGCAAATCCTGATGCGCCCCCTTTGCATTGGTCAGGGCCACCCATAGATTGCAGCCGACCGCGTGACCCGGAGTCCAGATGACCGAACCCCTGCCCTCTCGCCGCCGCGGCATCCTTGGCAGGCTGCGCGCCAGCTTCCTGACCGGGCTGGTCGTCGTCCTGCCGGTCGGGCTGACCGCCTATTTCGCCTGGACCCTGGTCGGCTGGATCGATGGCTGGATCCTGCCGCTGATCCCGGCGCACCTGCAACCCGAGGCATTTGTCGAACGCTATTTCGGACCCGATGCGAATTTCCCGGTGCGGGGCGTGGGCGTTCTGGTGTTCCTGGTCTTCACCGTGATCATCGGCTGGCTGGCCAAGGGGCTGTTCGGGCGCTCGGTCATCAAGATGGGCGAAGAGATGGTGGACCGGATGCCGATCATCCGGTCGGTCTATGGCGGCATCAAGCAGGTCGCGGAGACCTTCTTCAACAAGACCGAGAAAAGTTTTGACCAGGTCTGTCTCTTGGAATTTCCCCGATCCGGCACCTGGGCGTTGGGGTTCATCTCTACCAAGCCGAAAGGCGAAGTCGCGCACCGGCTGGCGTCGCTCGGGCCGGACTATTCGGCGGTATTCGTCGGACTGACGCCGTTCACCAGCGGGATGCTGCTCTTCGTGCCGACGAAGGATCTCACCTTTCTCGACATGAAGATCGAAGATGCCGCCAAGCTGATAGTCTCGGGTGGCCTGGTCTATCCGCTGCCGAAGGATCAGCCTCAGCCGTGATGCAGAAGGTCATGGATGTCGATCCCGCAAGAGCCGATGCCCTGCGCGCCGTCATCGAGGAAGGCCTGCGCCGCCGCCCGCCCCGCCAGTTTCAGCCGCTCCAGCAGATAGGGGCTTGGTGACAGCTTGCTGGTCGCCGTGAGTTCGTTCATCAGCGTGTCGTCGGAAATCATGTGCACCCGCACGGCCTTCATCCGGCCCGCCTCGATCCGGCCTTCGTCGATCAGGCGGCGGACGAAGTTGATGGCGCGAAGCTCGCCCAGCAGGCTGGCGTTGAAGCTGATCTCGTTGATCCGGTTCTGGATTTCCATGGGCGTGTCAGGAATGGCGTCGCGCCGCAAGGGGTTGATCGAGACGACGATGATGTCCTCGGGCAGAGCGGGTTCATACAGCGGGAACAGGGCCGGATTTCCGGCATACCCGCCGTCCCAGTAGTCTTCGGTCCCGATCCGGACCGCCTGAAACGCCGTTGGCAGGCAGGCCGAGGCCATCAGCGCCTCGGGTGTGATCGCCTCGCCTTCAAAGACCTTGATCTTGCCGGTCCGCACATTCGTCGCGCTTACGAACAGGCTGGGCCCGTCGGCGGCGCAAACATGGGAAAAGTCCAGGTCGCGGACGATGGGTTCCAGCGGATTGCGCCAGCTTTCCCCCCAGGCATAGGGCGAATAGATCTGCGCCGCCATGCCCTGCGGCGAGAACGGCAGCAAACCGTCGGTCGCCGTCTGCCAGAACCGCAGCATCGGCAGGAATGCCTGCATCCAGGGCAACATGCGGAAGTCGCCGATTTCCCCCACCTGATCCCACAGGCGGTCCAGCCGCTTGCGTGCGGCCTCCCGGCCCCCGGCCCGAAGCCCCGCCTTCAGCGCGGCCCCGTTCAGCGCCCCGGCCGAGGTGCCGGAAATGCCGGCGATTTCCAGCGTCTCGTCTTCCAGAAGCCGGTCGAGGACTCCCCAGGTAAAGGCCCCATGCGCGCCGCCGCCCTGCAGCGCCAGGTTGATGCGAAGGGTCACAATGCCGTCCAGCCGCCGTCGACCGATAGCGTCGTGCCGGTGACCTGATCCGCCGCCGGGCTGCACAGAAAGACCGTGGTCGCGCCGATCTGTTCCACCGTCGCGAACTGCCCCGAGGGCTGGCGCTCCAGCATCACCTCGCGGATCACCGTCTCGCGGTCCATGTTGTGAACCTTCATCTGTTCGGGGATCTGCGCCTCGATCAGCGGCGTCAGCACATAGCCAGGGCAGATCGCGTTGCAGGTGATGCCCCGCCCCGCCACCTCGAGCGCCACGGTCTTCGACAGCCCGACGATGCCGTGCTTGGCCGCGACATAGGCACCCTTGAACGGGCTGGCGGTCAGGCCATGGGCGCTGGCGATGTTCACCACCCGGCCCCAGCCCTTGGCCTTCATGCCGGGCAGGGCGGCGGCGATGGTGTGGAAGGCCGAGGTCAGGTTGATCGCCAGGATCATGTCCCACTTCTCGACCGGGAACTCCTCGATTGGCGCGACGAACTGGATGCCGGCGTTGTTCACCAGAATATCGCAGCCACCGGCCTTTTCGACCAGCGTCCGGCAGTCGGCACCCTTCGACATGTCGGCAGCGACATAGCGTGCGGCGATCCCGTGCCGGGCACCCAGATCACGGGCGAGGTCGTGATCCTCGGGCCGGTCGGTGAAGCTGTTCAGAATCACGTCGGCTCCGGCCGCGGCGAGGGATTCGGCGATGCCGAGCCCGATGCCGGAGTTCGATCCCGTGATCACCGCGCGTTTGCCCTTGAGCGTCATGTCACGTCCTTTCCATTCTGCATGCGCGAAAGAATGGCACGCCGCGCCGAGAAGGGAAAGCCGGAAGCCGAGAAACAAAAAAACGCCGGCGCGAAGCCGGCGTTAAGTCTTTGAGGCAGGTTTCATACAGGCAAGAAACCTATCGAGCAGTAAGGTCTTTATAGTCCGCTCTCTGCCGATGGCCAAGCTAAAAGTTTGAATTGCCACGATCTCCGTCCTAGGCTCGCGTCGACACAACCACTAGGAACAGGGAGCGGCAGGGAATGATCACGCAAAGGAGAGCAGGTTTGCGGATGGTCGCGCTGGCCGTGGGTATTTTCGCCTTCGTCGGGACGGCGACGGCCGAGACCCGGCATGGCATAGCTATGTATGGCGACCCTGCCCTGCCCCCGGATTTTGTGTCCCTGCCGCAAGTGAACCCTGATGCGCCAAAGGGCGGCACCTACCGCTGGGGCGAGGCGGGCAGCTTCGACAGCTTCAACCCCTACGTCACCAAGGGCCGCCCTGCGTCAGGCATTTCGGCCCTCACGGTCGAGACGCTGATGGGCCGGAACTACGACGAGGCCTTCTCGCTTTATGGCCTTCTGGCCGAATCGATAGACACCGACGCGGCCCGGACCTACGTCGAATTCACCCTGCGCCCCGAGGCCCGATTCTCGGACGGATCACCTGTCACTGTCGAAGATGTGATGTGGTCGATGGAGACCTTGGGCACCCAGGGCAACCCGCGCTATGCCGGGGCCTGGAAGAAGATCGCGTCGATGGAAAAGACCGGCGAGCGGTCCGTCCGGTTCACCTTCAACGTGGAAGACCGCGAGCTGCCGCTGATCCTCGGCCTGCGGCCGATCCTGAAGAAGGCGCAGTGGCAGGGCAAGAACTTCGCCGAAGCGACGATGGAGGTTCCCGTCGGCTCGGGCCCCTATACCCTGGCCGCCTCCGACCTTGGCGTGCAGGTGACCTACAACCGCAACCCCGACTGGTGGGGGAAGGATCTGCCGTTCAACCGGGGCCAGTGGAACTTTGACACGATCCGCTATGACTACTACGCCAACCCGCAGGCGATCTTCGAGGCGTTCAAGGCGGGCCAGGTCTCGGCCTACCGCGAGGCCAACGTGTCGAAATGGCTGTCGTCCTACGACTTCCCCGCCGTGCAGTCGGGCGACGTGATCAAGGCCGAGATCCCGCACGGCCGCCCCTCCGGGATCGAGGGCTTTGTGTTCAACACCCGCAAAGCGATCTTCGCCGACTGGCGCGTCCGCGAGGCGTTGATCCTGGCGTTCAACTTCGAGTTCATCAACCAGACCCTGAACGGCGGCCTCCTGCCCCGCATCCCGTCGTATTTCGGCAACTCCGACCTCGGGATGGATCCCGGCAAGCCTGCCCAAGGCCGCGAGCTGGAGCTTCTGGCACCCTTCAAGGCCGACCTTCTGCCCGGCGCGATCGAGGGCTATGCGCTGCCGGTCGCAAGCGGCGATCAGGCCAACCGTAAGAACATCCGCGCGGCGGCAAAACTTCTGGAGGAGGCCGGCTGGACCGTCGGCGAGGATGGCGTCTTGAAGAATGCCGGGGGCGAGCCCTTCAGCTTCGAGATCCTGCTGGTCACCGGGCAGGACGAGTTGGCTTCGACCGCCGAAGTCTACATCGAGGCGCTGAAGGCGCTTGGCATCACCGCCACGCTGAACAAGATCGACGATGCGCAATACAAGGAACGCACCACCGCCTATGACTTCGACATGACCCACTACATCCGGTCCCTGTCTTTGTCCCCGGGGAACGAGCAGCTGCTCTACTGGGGCGCGGGTGGCGTGACCGAGCCCGGAACGCGAAACTGGATGGGGGTGAATTCCCCCGCCGTGGAAGCGATGATCGCCGCCATGCTGAAAGCCCCCGACAGAAGCGAGTTCATCGCTGCGACCAAGGCGCTGGACCGGGTGTTGACCTCGGGCCGCTATGTGATCCCGATCTGGTATTCCGACGTTTCGCGCTTGGCTTACGCGGCCGACCTGAAGTATCCCGAGAAGCTGCCGCTTTACGGGGACTGGACGGGATTCCTGCCGGACACCTGGTGGCAAGAGGCAAGGTAAGGGGCATAGATCATGAAGAAACTGGCAATCCTGGCCACGCTGGCGGTTCTGGCGGGCTGCAATACCATCGCGGGCGTGGGCGCGGACATCTCTTCGGGTGCGCGCACGGTTCAGGACACGTTCTGAGGCGGTTCCGGCGCGGGCGTTCTGCCGGACGGAGGCGCGATGCTTGCGGGCGGCAGCCGATCCGCGTCCCGTGCCTGCTGTTCCGGTGCGCGGATCACCGTGACCGAGCATTGCGCCTCGGCCACCACCTGCGCCGACACGGACCCCAGATAGCGACGGGTCGTCGAGTGCCCCCGCGCGCCCATCAGGATGTGGTCGACCTGGTTGGCCCTGGCATAGTCGATGATCTGCTGGCCGGGATCCGGGCCCTCGAGCACGGTATAGGTCAGCCGATGGTCGGGAAGCTCGATGCCCTCGGCCCAGGCTTTCAGTTGCACCAGCCGGACGACATGCAGATTGTTGCCCCGATCATCCGTGCCCTGGTCCAGTCCGATCCTTGCGGTCTTGATGACATTGACGCAGGCGATCCGGGCATCGGGCTCGATCAGCAGCATCCGCTTTACCGCCCGTCGCAGGACTGCGGCCAGCCGCTCGCCCTCGGGCGTCAGGTCGACCGCGACCACGATGATCGGAACGGATGCAAGCTGCGCAGCGACCGAAGAAGGCGCGGTGAAGCGTCTGATCCTGCGCATCACCCGCCAGCGGTCGAAGACCCTGAGCCAGCCGTCGCGCCGTTGTTTCAGCGCCCGCGCGGTCAGCGTCACCTGCTGGGGATGGCTCAGGTCGAAGGCGAGCTGGGCCGCCGTCTGATAGCGGCGCATCGGATCGACCGCCAGGGCGCGCAGGATGATCTCCTGCAGCCACTCCGGGATCTCCGGCCGGAGCGCGCGCGGCGGTTCGGGGTCGCGCCAGAGCCGCTTGCGCACGCCGCGCAGCGTCCTGGGCGTCCCCCAGGGATTGCGTCCTGTGGCCAGCGCGTACAGCATCGCACCAAGCGCGAAGAGGTCGGACCGCGGATCGTCCCGGCACCGCAGATACTGTTCGGGCGCGATGTAGGGATAGGTTCCCATCGGAATGGTGAATTCCTCGGCCAGAAGGTCCGGCAGCTGGTCATGGCGGCTCAGGCCAAAGTCCACCATCACCATCTCGCCGGTCTTGCGCTGCAGGAAGTTCTCGGGCTTCAGGTCCAGATGAATGACATGCTGCCGATGCAGGTCCGCAACCGCTGTCACCATCCGGGCGGCAATCTCGATCATGTCGGACACGGGCAAGGGTGCCCTTTGGAACACCGGCAGGAACGAGCCTCCGTCGATCAGTTCGGTCACGATATAGGGCATCACGTCGAAATCCCCGGTCGCGATCACCTTCGGGACATGCGGGCCGGAAAGGCGGGGCATGATCATCTGTTCGACCTCGAATCCCACGATGGTCGGCCCATCATAGCCGTCCAGGATCGTCGGGACCTTCATCACCATCGGCAGGTCGTGGTCGGGATGCGTCACCGCCCAGATCGTCGCAAAGCCGCCAGTGTGCAGCTTCTCGCCCAGCGTGAAGCCGTCGATCTGCAACCCCTGCTGCGGCCGAAGCTGCTTCATCGCCCCACCAGCAGCCGCACGGCCAACTCCTCGGGCAGCCCGGCCTCGTGGATCCTCCGCGCCGCCCCGGTCGTGTCGTAGGGTGTGCGACGGAAGCTGAGTTCCCGCGTGCCGGTATCGACCAGCGCCCAGGCCGCCTGAGCCACCCCGTCGCGCGGCTGGCCCACGGATCCCACCACCGCCAGCCAGCGTCGGCTTGGCAACAGCGGGATCGGCAAACCCGTGCGGAACGCCTGCTGCCGCACCACCCCGCCGCTGTCGCAGCTGGCAAGCAGCGGCACATGCACATGCCCGCACAGGATCAGCCACGCCGTCGTCGCCCGGAACGATGGCGCGGCGCGGGTGTCGCTGGTGATGTAGCTCCAGGCCTCGGGCTGGCTGGCCGAGGCATGGACAAACAGCATCCCTTCGCTGTCCGCAGTCATTGGCCGCTCCGCGAGAAACGCCGTCTGGGCCGGGCCGAGGCGACCCCTTGTCCAGTCCAGTGCCCGTTTCGCCAGCGGTGCCATGGCCTCTGCCGACCCTGCCGCCGCAGCGTCGTGATTGCCCCGGACGCAGATCGCGCCCGCTGCCACCAGCTCTGCCGCCCGGTCGCAGCACCATTCGGGATCCGCGCCATAGCCGACGATGTCGCCCAAAAGCGCGATCCGGTCGACGCCGTGCCCCGCGATGTCGGCCAGCACCGCCTCGAACGCCTCGCGATTGGCATGGATGTCCGTCAGGACAGCAATCCGCATCCATTCCCTCCTGCCGGGGTCATTCGCCCGTGGCCTATCGGCCTTGCCCGATCCACGACATGAGCCAGATCAAAGGTCTCACATCAGCGACGTGACCCAGAGGATCGTCGCATCCTCTTCCGACAGGCTGATCACATTGTGGCCCATCGCCGCATCGTAATAGGCGCTGTCACCCCGGCGCAGCTCCACCGGCTCGTAGAATTCGGTGTAAAGCCGGACCACGGGAGCATCTGCTTTTTCGTCAGATGCGCGGCAAGCAACTCATGCTCATAGGTGACCGTGGCCTGCGCCTGGCCCTCCCCGGCCTTTGTCACCGCCATCCGGCCAGTGACCTGCGGCTTCGAGGGCGCGGTGAACAGTTGCGGCACGGAAATCGCCAGGCCCCCGGCAAGCTTCCTCAGCGCCGCATAGGTCGGGCTCATCTGGCCGTTCTCGATCTTCGACAAGGTCGACCGGGCCAGGCCGGCACGTCGGGCAGCCTCCTCAAGGGTCCAGCCGAGACTGCGACGCAACTCGCGCACCCGTTCACCCAGGTTCAACGGCTCGACCTGGGTCTCGCTCGCCGGGCCGTTCTTGGCCTCGCGCGCCACCCGGATCATGTTTTTCGGATCGGTCACTGTCATGGGGTTCCGGATAGTGCAGCCACTCTGCCCTTGCAACAGCCGCGCGTGCTGCCTACCCCTGCGCCATGCTGTCCGAGATCGACACCCGCCCTTTCCCAGCCGTTCCCCCGGCCTTCAATCTTTCCGGACACGTTCTCGCCCGCGCCGCATCGCCCGAAAGGACCGCGCTCGTCATCCTGCACCCGGAAGCGGACGAGACCGTCAGCTATTCCCGGCTTCTCCAGCTGACCCGGGGCTGTGCGACTGCCCTGCTTGCCCTCGGCCTGACGCCGGGAGACCGGATCCTGCTCCGCCTTGGCAACA
Organism: Rhodobacterales bacterium 32-66-9; assembly: GCA_002280405.1. GTDB lineage: Bacteria > Pseudomonadota > Alphaproteobacteria > Rhodobacterales > Rhodobacteraceae > Tabrizicola. The sequence goes on from NCDY01000069.1 coordinate 17,620, forward strand.
CGCTGGCCTTTCCGGTCCTGTATCTCGGGGCAATCTGGGCCGGCCTTGTGCCCGTCCCGACCTCGGCCGCCCTTACCGGGTTCGAGATCACTGCCCTCGCAGCCCTGGTTTCCCCGCGTCTCATCGTCGCCGAGCCGGGCATCCCCCTGCCCGATCATCCGGCCCTGGTTGTCACCCCCGATCTTGCCGCCTGGTCCGGCCTGCCTCCCGCCGAGATCCACCTCGCCGACCCAAACCGCGAGGCCTATATCATCTTCACCTCCGGCACGTCCGGTGCCCCGATGGCTGTCAGCCACGCCCACCGTGCCATCCTCGCGCGCCAGACCATGCACCGGCACTGGGAGGACCTGCGCCAGAACGACCGCCTCCTCCATGCAGGGGCCTTGAACTGGACCTACACCCTCGGCACCGGCCTCCTCGACCCATGGACTGTTGGTGCCACCGCCCTGATCCCCGCTGCCGGGATGCCGCCCGCGGCCCTGCCCGCCCTTCTCGAACGCGCCCAGGCCAGCATCCTTGCCGCCGCCCCCGGCCTTTACCGCCAGCTTCTCCGCGCCAAGATTCCGCCGCTGCCCTACCTTCGCCATGGCCTCTCCGCCGGGGAAGCGCTGTCCGGTGCCCTCCGCCAGGCCTGGCGCAACCGCACCGGGACGGACCTTCACGAAGCCCTCGGCATGTCGGAATGCTCCACCTACATCTCCGGTTCCCCAACCCGCCCTGCGCCCGAAGGTGCTACTGGCTTCCCCCAGCCCGGCCGCCACCTCGCCATCCTCGACGACACCGGCCACCCCGTCCCGCGCGGTCAGCAAGGAGAGCTGGCCGTCTCCACCGCCGACCCCGGCCTCATGCGCCACTATCTCGGCCACACCCCGCCGCAAGGCCGATGGTTCCGGACCGGCGACGCCGCCGTCATGGCCCCGGACGGATCGGTCACCCACCTTGGTCGCACGGACGACCTTCTGAATGCCGGAGGTTTCCGCGTCTCTCCAACTGAGGTCGAGGCCGCCTTCCACGCCCTCCCCGACCTTATCGCCTGTGCCGCCGTCCCGGTCGAGCCCGCCCCCGGCACCACGATCGACATCCAGGACCTGTTCTTCAACACCCCGGCGCGGCGCAAGTTTCTCAAGACCGAGGCCACCGAATACGCCCAACGGGAAAACTGATCCGCAAGGCTCTGGCCGCCCAGTTCAGGAGAAACGAATGATCCGCCCTGAAGTCCGACTGGACATCTTCTCGGACCCGGTCTGCCCCTGGTGCTATATCGGCATGGCAAACCTTGAGCGCGCACTGGCCACCCACCCCGACCACCCGTTCGCAGTCCGGTGGCACCCGTTCCAGTTGAACCCCGACATGCCCGCCGAAGGCGTCGCCAAACGCGCCTATCTCGAGGCCAAGTTTGGCGGCAAGGTCCGGGTCGACGCCATCCACGACCGCTTGCGCGAAATTGCGCGCGGCGCAGGCCTCGATCTGGACCCCGATACACCGCAACGGATGCCGAACACGCTGGACGCGCACCGGCTGATCCACTGGGCAGGGATCGAGGGGCTGGAGTCCCCGATCGTCGGTGCCCTGATGCGCGCCTACTGGGTCGAGGGCCGCGACATCGGTGACCTCGACACCCTTGCCGACATCGCGGAAGAGACCGGGATGGATCGCAGCGCCACCCTGCGCCTGCTGCGCTCGGACGCCGATGCCGACGACATCCTTGCCCGCGACCAGGATGCGCGCCGGAAGGGTGTCAATGCCGTGCCCACCTTCCTTGTGGCCCAGCAGTACGTTGTCTCGGGCGCCCAGCCGGTCGAGACCTGGGACAAGGTTATCGCCGAACTCGCGGGCCGGTCCGAGTGATCGGCTCCCGCGCGTCGCAGACCGAATTCGTGGCGCTTGTCGCCATGCTTTTCGCCACCATCGCGATCTCGATCGACGCGATGCTCCCCGCCCTGCCGGAAATCGCCGCCACCCTGTCGCCCGAGGCCCCCAACGCCGCGCAACTGGTTGTGACCAGCTTTGTTCTTGGCATGGGAATCGGCACGCTCTTCACCGGTCCGCTGTCCGACGCCTTCGGCCGCAAGCGCGTGATCCTGGTCGGTTCCGGGCTTTATGCGCTGGCCGCGCTGGCCTGCGCCTTCGCCCCGAACCTGGAAATCCTCCTTGCCGCCCGTCTCCTTCAGGGCCTCGCCGCCGCCGCCCCCCGGACCGTGGCCATCGCGATGGTCCGAGACCTGTATTCGGGCCGCGAGATGGCCAGGATCATGTCCTTTGTGATGATGATCTTCACCATAGTCCCGGCCGTCGCGCCGCTGATGGGCCAGGGCATCATCGCGCTTGGTGGCTGGCGCGCGATCTTCCTCGCCTACATTGTTTTCGCGGGCCTGACGATGCTCTGGCTCGGGCTCCGCCAGCCCGAGACCCTGCCGCCGGACAGGCGCCGTCCGCTGCGTCCGGGCGACCTGTGGCGGGGCACCCGGGCGGTCTTCACCCATCGCATCATTCTGGTCTCCATCCTGCTGCAGACCCTGACGCTGGCCGCGCTTTTCGCCACCCTCTCCAGCCTGCAAGGCATCTTCGAGCGCCAGTTCGACCGGGCCGCGACGTTTCCGCTCTGGTTCGCGCTCATCGCTGTCGCCTCGATGACCGGCAGCCTTCTGAACAGCCGGATCGTGATGACCCTCGGCATGCGCCGCGTCGTCACCCGCACCTACGCCGGAGTTGCCGTCCTGACCCTTGTCGCATTGGCGACGCTTGGCACCGGCCTGGTATCGGGCAACCTTGGCTTTGCCATGCAAATGCTTTGGGCGATTGGGCTTTTCGCCATGATGGGCTTGACGATGGGCAACCTGAACGCTCTGGCGATGGAGCCCGTGGGCCATATCGCCGGGCTTGCCGCCTCGGTCATATCCTCATTGGCCACGGTCGGTTCGGTGATCCTTGCGATCCCGATCGGCCTTGCTTTCGACGGCACTGCGACACCGCTTCTGATCGGCGTGGCCGTTCTGGTCGGGCTGAATCTGATCCTGTCGCTGAAGACGCTGGCAGAGCCGCAGAGCTGATTGCCCGCGCCGGCGCTACTGCGGCTTCCTGCCCGCCTTCACCACTTCCGCCAGATCGCGGGCGATGTTGAAGGCGCCCTTGATCCGGTCGGAGTCCGTCTTCATCTCGCCGGTCAGGACGATCTTGTTGCCGCTCACCCGCGCCGCAGGTCCCTGCGCTTTCAGGAAATCGACCAGCCCGGCGGGATTGGCGAACTTGTCACCCCGGAACTGGACCGTCGCCCCCTTCGGCCCCGCGTCCAGCCTGGAAATGCCCGCCCGCTTGCACATCGCCTTGATCCGCACGATGAGCATCAGCGTGTTGACCTCTTTCGGCAGCGCACCGAAGCGGTCGATCAACTCTGCGGCAAAGCCCTCCAGCTCGACCTTCGTCGTCAGCGACGACAGCCGCCGGTAGAGGCCAAGCCGGATGTCGAGATCGGGGATATAGCTCTCCGGGATCATCACCGGCACGCCCAGGTTCAGCTGCGGCGACCAGTCGTCGTCAATCGAGGACAGCCCCTGCAACTCGCCCGACCTGATCCGGGCGATCGTTTCCTCCAGCATGTGCTGGTAAAGTTCGTAGCCCACCTCGCGGATATGGCCCGACTGTTCCTCGCCCAACAGGTTCCCCGCCCCGCGCAGGTCGAGGTCGTGGCTCGCCAGGTTGAACCCCGCTCCCAGGCTGTCGAGGCTGCCCAGGAGCCGCAGCCGCTTTGTCGCCTGCGGCGTCAACGGCGCGCGCGGTTTGGTCGTCAGGTAACAGTAGGCCCGCGTCTTGGACCGCCCCACCCGTCCTCGGATCTGATACAGCTGGCTCAGGCCGAACATATCCGCCCGGTGGACAATCATGGTGTTGGCCGTAGGAATATCCAGACCACTTTCAACAATCGAGGTCGCGATCAGCACGTCATACTTGCCGTCGTAGAACTGGTTCATCCGCTCGTCCAGATCGCCCGCCGCAAGCTGGCCATGCGCTATGACATAGCTCGCTTCCGGCACATGGGTCTTCAGGAACGCCTCGATCTCGGGCAGGTCGGCAATGCGGGGCACGACATAGAAGGTCTGCCCGCCCCGGAAACGTTCGCGCAGGATCGCCTCGCGGAGGGTGATCGTGTCGAATTCGGAAACATAGGTTCGGATCGCAAGCCGGTCGACCGGCGGTGTCGCGATGATCGACAGGTCGCGAACGCCGGTCAGCGAAAGCTGCAGCGTCCGCGGGATCGGCGTCGCGGTCAGGGTCAGCACATGGACCTCCGACCGCATCTCTTTCAGCCGTTCCTTGTGGGTCACGCCGAAATGCTGTTCCTCGTCGATGACCAGCAGGCCCAGCCGTTTGAAACTGACCCCCTTGGCCAGCAAGGCATGGGTGCCGACGACGATGTCCACCGAACCATCGGCCATTGCGGCCCGCGTGGCATTGGCATCCTTCGTGGCAACAAACCGCGACAAGGGCTTGACCGAAATTGGAAATCCGCGAAACCGCTCGGCAAAGCTGCGGAAGTGCTGCCGCGCCAGCAACGTCGTCGGGCAGATCACCGCGACCTGCATGCCCGACAGGGCCGCCACGAAGGCCGCCCGCATCGCGACCTCGGTCTTGCCGAACCCCACGTCCCCGACCACCAGCCGGTCCATCGGCGACCCCTTTTCCAGGTCCGCCACCACATCGGCAATCGCCGCAAGCTGATCGTCGGTCTCCTGATAGGGAAACCGCGCCGCAAAGGCCTCCCAGATCGAATGCGGCGCCTCCAGGATCGGCGCGTGCCGCAGGGCGCGTTCCGCCGCGACCCGCATCAGCCGGTCGGCGATCTCCTTGATCCGTTCCTTGAGCTTGGCCTTCTTCGCCTGCCAGGCACCGCCACCCAGCCGGTCCAGAAGCCCCTCCTCATGGCCGTACCGGCTGAGCAGTTCGATATTCTCGACCGGCAGGTAAAGCTTTGCGTTATCGGCATATTCCAGCATCACGCAGGCGTGCGGGGCCCCCAGAGCGGTGATCGTCTCGATGCCCAGATACCGGCCCACGCCATGTTCGACATGCACCACCAGATCACCGGGGGACAGGGTATCCACCTCGCGCAGGAAGTTGTCGGCCTTGCGCTTGCGGCGCGGCTTGCCTACCAGCCGCTCGCCCAGCACGTCCTGTTCCGAGATCACCGCCAGATCGGAGGCGACAAAGCCCGCCTCCAGCGGCCAGACGACCAGGAACAAGCCACCTTTGCCTTCGGGCAGCTCGCGGAAATCCGCAATCTCCTTGGCGCCGGTCAGGCCATTGTCAGCCAGAAGCCCCTTCAGCCGCTCGCGCGCGCCGTCGGACCACGACGCAACGACCACCTGCCCGACCTTGACCAAAGCGTGAATATGGTCGGCCAACGACTGGAAAAGATTGACCTTCTCTTGCTGTCGTTCCGGCGCGAAGTTGCGACCCGCCCGGGCACCTGCGTCCAGAACCCCCGGCCCCGGGCTTTGCGGCAGCGGCGAAAGCTGCACCACACGCGAGGTCGCCAGAGCCGCCTCCCAGGCGGCATCGTCCAGATACAACTCTCCCGCCGGCACCGGCTTGTAGACCGTGTCGATCCGCCCCTTTGCGCCCATTGCCTCGTGGCGCGCGTCATAGCTGTCGAGGGTCCCCTCCCACCGCGCCAGCCGCGCCGCCGTCACCTGGTCGTCCAGCAGCACCGAGGCCGTCGGCAGATAATCGAACAGGGTTTCCAGCCGGTCGTGGAAGAAGGGCAGCCAATGTTCCATTCCCTGATGCTTGCGCCCGGCGCTGACCGCTTCGTACAGCGGATCGTCCGTCCCCGCCGCACCAAAGGCGATGCGATAGTTCTGCCGGAACCGCGCAATCGCCGCTTCATCGAGGATAACCTCGGAAACTGCTGAAAACGCGACACTTTGCAACTTTTCGGTCGTGCGCTGCGTCTCGGGGTCGAAACGTCTGGCGCCATCCAGCACGTCGCCGAAGAAGTCCAGCCGGATCGGACCGCCGGGGCCGGGAGGAAAGATGTCCACGATCCCGCCCCGCAGCGCATAGTCACCGGGCTCGGCCACCGTGGACACGGGCGTAAACCCCATCCGCGCCAGAAAACCCTTCAGCCGCGCCTCATCCACGCGGCTTCCGACCTCGGCCCGGAACGACGCGGCGCGAACCACCTCGCGCGTCGGCACCTTCTGGGTGGCCGCGTTCAGTGTGGTCAAAAGAACGAACGGTCCCGGCACCGCTTCGGCCAGAACCGCCAGCGTCGCCATCCTGCGCGCAGAGATCTCGGGGTTCGGGCTCACCCGGTCATAGGGCAGGCAGTCCCAGGCCGGAAAGTCAAGCACGGCCACATCGGGCGCCATCACGGCAAGGGCCGCCCGCATCGCCTCCGCCCGCTTGTCGTCGCGGGCGATGTGCACCACCGGCTGACCCCGCGCCAGTTCGCGGACCACGATCCGGGCGTCAAAACCTTCGGGCGCACCGCCCATCAAGATGCGTTCGGCAGTCATGCGTGGCAGTCCACAAGATCAGTTCAGGATCGACACGCTGATGTTCAGCCAGGTGCCATAGAAGGCCGTCACCGCGATGGAGAAGATGCCGATGACCTGCACCAACCGGCGATGCACGGTCAGCCGCCGCAAAAGGGCCTCGCCCCGGTTTGCCCCGCCGACAATGCGGCGGCATTCGACGACGCTGGCCCAAAGCACAAGGACCAGCGGCGCAACCAGCAGGAACACGGCCTTCGCGAACTCGACGTCGTAGTAGAAGGCCAGCACGGCCAAAGTCGACAGCCAGAACCCGGCGATGCCGACCATGATCAGCGCTCCGCCGTCGACCAGGGTCAAGAGCCGACCGACGTTGATCCGCACCAGATCCTCGACATCGGCAAGCGCTTGACCACCCTCGCGCCGCGCGCGTTGGACCATGTCATGCGGAACGCCCAGCACCCAGTGGCTGACCGACGACCAGAGGACGGCGAGGGCGATCCAGTACCAGAGGTTCGAAAACGACCTGAGGTCGATGACATCCAGTGCAATGTCGAAGACGTCCACCTTGCCCGGTCTCCTTGCCGCACAGCAATTTTGCCCCAAGACCTTGCTTGAGGCCGATGCCTTTCCATGGCAGGCAGAACGGCAAGCCGCAAGTCCCTGCTTTGCCCCGGGAAGAAGGAGCCAACCGATGCAGCCTGTCCAGGCATCCTATCCGCTGACCCGCTTTCGCCGCTTGCGGCGCACGCCGGCGCTGCGGGCGCTCACCCAGGAAACCACCCTCACGGTCGGTGATCTGATCTGGCCGGTGTTCCTGTGTGACGGAGTGCAAGAGCGCCAGCCCGTGGGTTCGATGCCGGGCGTAGACCGGTTGTCCCTTGATCTGGCGGTAGAGGCTGCGGCCAAGGCGAGCGACCTTGGAATTCCGGTCATCTGCCTCTTTCCCTATACCGATCCCAAGGTGAAGACCGCCGGCTGCGAAGAGGCCTGGAACCCGGAGAATCTGACCAACCGGGCGATCCGGGCGATCAAGGCGCAGGTCCCCGACATCGCCGTCATGACCGATGTCGCGCTTGATCCCTACAACCTGCATGGCCATGACGGCCTGGTGGTTGACGGCATCATCCTGAACGACGAGACGGTCGAGGCCCTGGTGCGGATGGCGCTGGCCCAGGCCGAGGCGGGGGCGGACATCCTGGGCCCTTCGGACATGATGGACGGTCGGATCGGGGCGATGCGGTCGGCTCTGGAGTCAGCCGGCCACAAGGAGACCGCGATTCTGTCCTATGCGGCCAAATACGCCTCCGCCTTCTATGGCCCGTTCCGCGATGCCGTCGGGGCCACCGGCGCGCTGAAGGGTGACAAGAAGACCTACCAGATGAACCCCGGCAACCGGGACGAAGCCCTGCGGCTGGTTGCCCGGGATCTTGCGGAAGGGGCGGACATGGTGATGGTGAAACCCGGGATGCCGTATCTCGACATCTGCGCCCGCGTGAAAGAGGCGTTTGGCGCACCGACCTTCGCCTACCAGGTCTCGGGCGAATACGCGATGATCCTGGCGGCTGCCCGGAATGGCTGGCTGGACGGTGAAAGGGCGATGCTGGAAAGCCTGTTGGCGTTCAAACGCGCAGGCTGTGACGGCATTCTGACCTATTTCGCACCTGAGGTTGCCCGGCTCCTCCGCTTGGGCTGAAGACCCCTCAGCGCGCCGGGCTTTCCGCCTTCTTTTCCCATCGGCCGGTTTCCTCGGACCAGTATTGCGCCGGATGGCCCGCAGCCGTCACGGCTTTCCACTGCGCGCGCGCAGCCTGCAGGCGGGCGGCATCGCTGCCGTCAAAAAGGATCCAGACCCGTTCCATCGCGGTGATCTCGGCATCGGTCGCTTCGGCCCCGTCCACCAGCGCCAGCACCTTCGCGCCGTTGCCTGCCGCGCCAAGGCCAAGAAGCACCGGCTGGTCGCCATCCCGTGGTCCGCCCGCCAGGCCATGCGGCAAGAAGCTGTCGTCGCCGCCTTTCAGCCAGAGCTCGCCGTCCAGACGTTCAAGCCCGGCGGGATCGGTCCCGCGCACCATGACGCGCCAGCCCTGGCCCAATGCCCGCGGCGCATTGATCGCCAGGGTGTCGGCCGGGGACGACTGCATGAGGTGGAAGAACATCACCGTGCCCATCGACCCCGACTCCGACCCTTACTTCTCGAACCGGTCGCGGATCAGCCGATCCAGCGCCATAACACCCCAGCCGGTCGCGCCCTTCGGCGCAAGCGTGGTATCGGATTTCAGCAGCGCCGTGCCCGCGATGTCGAGGTGGCACCACGGCAGGTCCGGCGTGACGAAGCGTTGCAGGAACTGCGCCGCAGTGATCGCTCCGCCGTCGCGCCCCCCGACGTTCATCATGTCGGCAAGGCGGGACTTCAGCTTGGCGTCATAGGCTTCGCCCATCGGCATCCGCCAGGCCCCCTCGCCTTCCGCTTTGGCCGCAGCCAGGAAGGCATTGCAGAGATCGTCGTTGTTCGAGAAGACGCCGGTGTTTTCATGCCCAAGGGCCACGATGATTGCGCCAGTCAGGGTGGCAAGGTCGATCATTCCGGTCGGCTTGAAGCGTTCCTGCGCGTACCACATCACATCGGCCAGCACCAAACGGCCTTCGGCGTCGGTGTTGATCACTTCGATCGTGTCGCCCTTCATCGACTTCACGATGTCGCCGGGGCGTTGTGCGCGCCCGTCGGGCATATTTTCCACCAGACCCACCAGCCCGACGACATTGGCCTTGGACTTGCGCAACGCCAGCGTCCGCATCACGCCAGCAACGACGCCCGCGCCGCCCATGTCCATCGTCATTTCTTCCATGCCGCCAGCCGGCTTGATCGAAATCCCGCCAGTGTCGAACACCACGCCCTTGCCGATCAACGCGAACGGGGCTTCGCCTGTCCTGCCGCCGTGCCACTGCATCACGACGACCTTCGACGGGCTTTCAGACCCCTGCCCCACACCCAGAAGTGCGCCCATCCCCAGCTTCACCAGTTCCGGTTCCTCCAGAATCTCGACATCGAGACCAAGGTCCTGCATCGCGGCCAGCCGGGCGGCGAAATCATGCGTGGTCAGCACGTTGGCCGGTTCATTCACCAGATCGCGGGTGAAGAACACGCCCTCGGCGACGGCGGCCATCGGGGCTGCCGCCCGGGCCACGGCTTCGGCGTTCGCCACCATCAACGTCACCGGGCCTGGTTCGGTCTTCTCGCCGGTCCGGTGGCTGTCGAAGTCATAGGCCCGCATCGCCAGTCCGAAAGCGATGTCGGCGGCGCGCGGATGCGCTTCGGCCAGAACCAGCGACCCGCCGGCAGCATGCGCGCGCCCGATCGCCGCTCCGGCCTTGCGCGCTGCGGCCTGATCGGCCTTTTTCGGCAGGCGGATCAGCTGGACGGCGTCGGCAGCGATGCCGGGTGGAAAGGCGAGATCCATCGCCTCGCCCGACTTCAGCTTGCCGAACGCCTCAGACCCCAGAGCCCGCGTCAGCGCCCCCCGGATCAGCCGGTCCAGCCTGCGAAACCCGGGACTTGGCGCCTGGCCCGGTTCGGCCAGAACCGCAATGCGGCCCTTGCGGTTGGCAAAACCGTCAAGATCGGTCGCGTGGAACTGGATCGGCAAGGGTTTCGGCATCATCGGATCTTTCGGCTGGCTGGTTTGGCCCCGGCGGCGGCGGTTTGCCGGGAGGCTACAACCGACCCCGCCGATTGGCCAGATAGCAGTTTTCGCCGCCGGCGAATTCCGCTACGGTCAACTCAAGATGTTGTAGGGGCCAGGTCGGGCGTGTCTAGATTCGACAGATATATCTTGTCGCAACTCCTCGCGCTGTTTGGCTTTTTTGCCCTGGTGCTGGTCGCGGTCTACTGGGTCAACCGCGCGGTCGGCCTCTTTGACCAGCTGATCGGCGACGGGCAGTCCGCGCTGGTGTTTCTGGAATTCACCATCCTGACGCTGCCGAATGCGATCAGGCTTGTGTTGCCGGTCGCGGGTTTCGCGGCAGCGGTCTATGTGACGAACCGATTGATGCAGGAATCCGAGCTGGTGGTGATGCAGGCCACCGGATTTTCCGCCTTTCGCCTTGCCCGGCCGGTGCTTTACTTCGGGCTGATCGTGATGCTCATGCAGGCGGTGCTGACCAATCTGCTGGTCCCGGCCAGCCAGCGTGTCCTCGGCGAACGCAGCGCCGAGATTTCGCGGAACGTGACCGCCCGGTTTCTCAACGCCGGGCAGTTCATGCACCCTGCGGCCGGTGTCACGCTGTACATCCGCGAGATCAGCCCGACCGGAGAGCTGCTGGACCTGTTCCTCTCCGATGAACGCTCGCCAGCAGAGCGCACAATCCATTCCGCGCGAAAGGCTTTCCTGGTTCGTGGCGCGACCGCGCCAAAGCTGGTCATGGTTGACGGCTCGACCCAGACACTGACGCGCAACGGGGGGCGGATGGCGGTCACCCGGTTTTCCGACTTCACGCTTGATCTTGCCGGTCTTGTCGCGTTCGACGGCGGAGGGCAGGTCGCGCTGAACGCCATTCCGACGCGCGAGCTTCTGGCGGCAACGCCCGGAGCCCAGGCGGCAACCGGCGCGCGCCTTTCCGAGATGCTGGAAGAGGGACATTCCCGGCTTGCCGCCCCCCTGCTGGCGGTTGCCGCGCCGCTGATCGGGTTTGCAGCTCTGATGCTGGGCAGCTTCTCGCGCTTTGGCCTGTGGCGCCAGATGACGCTGGCGGTGGCGCTCTTGATTGCCGAGCAGCTGGTCTGGACCTGGGCGGGCAGCGTGGCCATAGCTTCGGCCGCGGCCTGGCCCGCGCTCTACCTTGCGCCCCTTGCCGGCATCGCCACTGCGGCGGCGCTTTTGTGGCAGGCCCAGCGACCCAGGCGGCGGAAGGTGCCGGCGTGACGCTGAACCTGTACATCGCACGGCGGTTCCTTGGCACCGTGGGGAAGGTTTTCCTGATCTTTTTCGCCATCCTGATGCTTGTCGACATGATCGAGCAGCTGCGCCGGTTCTCCGACGCGAGGATCGGGCTTGCGGTGGCGGCCGAGCTGTCGCTGCTCAGCGTGCCGGAAACGCTGTACCGGATCCTGCCGCTCATCATGGTGATGGGGGCGATCGCGAATTTCCTCGGCCTCGCCCGATCATCCGAGCTGGTGGTGGTGCGCGCTTCGGGCCGGTCCGGTCTGCATTTCCTGATGACGCCGCTTCTGGTTTCTGTCGCTTTGGGGCTGCTTGCGGTGGCGCTTTTCAACCCGCTCGTCGCGGCGACGTCCAAGGCCTACGACGACAAGCCCAACGAATACCGCGTCACCGACTGGAGGCCGTTCGAAATCAGCCTGGTGGACATCCCGGCCGACGCCATCGGCTCCAACAACTGGAC
>NCDY01000070.1 GCA_002280405.1 Rhodobacterales bacterium 32-66-9
GTTCGTCGAATCGCAGGTCATTGCCTTGACCGGGCGTTCGGCGACGATCTCGGCAAAGCGCGCGTCGTCCCAGGCCTCGCCCACCACCGGGTTGTGGTCGATCTTGAAGTCGGCTGAATGGAAGATGCGGCCAGCGGGGGTGTCGATCACCAGGGCCGAGCTTTCGGGGATCGAATGCGACACCGGCACGAATTGCACCTTGAATGGCCCGACCTCGACCGTGGCGGGCCGCGGTTCGACCGTCACGATCTGGTCGACCGGCAAGCCCGCCTCTTCGAACTTCAGCCGCCCGATGGTGGCGGTGAAGCGGCGGCAGTAGACCTTCTTCTCCAGCCCCGGCCACAGGGGGGCCAGCGCGCCGATGTGATCCTCATGCGCGTGGGTGATGAAGATCGCCTCCAGCCGGTCGAGCTTGTCATGCAGCCAGCTGACATCGGGCAGGATCAGATCGACCCCGGGCGACGTGTCCATGTCCGGGAAGGCGACCCCAATGTCGACCAGGATCAGGCGTTCCTTCCCCTTCGGCCCATAGCCGTAGACGTAGGAGTTCATGCCGATCTCGCCGGCACCGCCGAGCGGAAGGTAGATAAGGCGATTCATGGGTGGTCCTTGTTGAAGGCGTGGATCAGGACGAGGCCGTGCATGGTCAGATCGTCCTCGACGCTGCTAAATAGCTCGGTTCCCTGGGCGAAAAGGCTGGCGAGGCCACCCGTCGCGATGACGTTCATCTGGCGGCCGCGTTCGCGCCGCACTTCGCGGACGATACCTTCGACCAGACCGACATAGCCCCAATACACGCCGGACTGCATGCAGGCCACCGTATTCGTGCCGATCGCTTTCGCGGGCCTCGCGACGTCCACATGCGGCAAGGCGGCGGCGGCCATGTGCAAGGCCTGAAGCGAGAGGTTCACCCCGGGCGCGATGACGCCACCGATATAGGCACCGTCCCGGTCGACGACATCGAAGGTCGTGGCGGTGCCGAAATCGACGATGATCAGGTCGCCGCCATGCCGGTCGAACCCCGCGACCGTGTTGACCAGTCGGTCCGGCCCGACTGTCGTGCCCTGATCGACCCGGGGTGCGACGGGAAGCCTGCAATCGGGCTTGCCCACGACCAGCGGGCGGCACCCGAAATAGCGGTCGCACAGGACGCGGAGGTTGAAGACGACGCGGGGAACCGTGGAGGAGATGATGGCTTCCGTGACCCGCGCCTCGGTTCTGGTCAGCGCCAGCAGGCTGGAGAGCCAGACAAAATATTCGTCCGCCGTGCGCTTGTGGTCGGTGGCGATGCGCCAGGTTGCGATGAAGCGCGCTCCGTCCCAGATCGAGAAGACGGTGTTGGTGTTGCCGCAGTCGATGGCGAGAAGCATCTCAGGCCCCCAGTTCAGGACGGTGCCCAAAATCTTTCGCCGAAAAATTTTGCGCGTGGGTCAAAAGAACACCTCGGCGGCAGGAATGGCAACCGGGCCCTGGGCCATGCGCAGGATCAGGTTGCCGGTGGCGTCGATGGTCTGGAACACGCCCTCGCGGGTGTCCTGTCCGGTGCGGGCGCGGATGGTTTCCCCCAGACGCGCGGCATGGAAAAGCCAGGCCTCGCGCAGCGGGGAGAAGCCCTCGGTCGCGAGGCGCGCCTCCCACTTGCCATAGGCCGGGGCGAGGGCATCGAGAAAGGCCTCGGGCGCAACGCGAAAACCGGTTTCCTGCAGCAGCGAGACCGGGGGGACGGCTCCGGTCTCGACAAGGCCGGCGTCGGGCGCGGCAATAAGGTTGACGCCGATCCCGATGCAGAGGACCGGGTCGGGGCCGCCCAGGCCCTGGCTTTCCAGCAGGATGCCGGCAAGCTTGCCGCCGTTGCACAGAACGTCGTTCGGCCATTTCAGGGTGAAACCTTGCGGCAAGCCGGTCAGCGCGACCAGCGCATCGCGCAGGGCGAGGGCAGCCGCGAACGAGCGGAGGGCGACATGTTCGGGCGGCTCGACCGGTTTCAGGACCAGGGTGGCGTGGAAGTTGCCTTGCGGGCTTGCCCAGGGCCGGGCGCGGCGGCCCCGGCCTGCGGTCTGCAGCCCGGCGATGATCCAGGTCGGTCCGGGCAAGCCGGCCGCCCGGCGGAAGCCTTCGGCATTGGTGCTGTCGATCTCGGGCAGGGCGATGCGCCCCGCCCCGGGCTGGCCCTTAGCGGACAAGTGCTTCGGCGGCGGTTGCCGCGATGGGCTCGATCCCGAACAGGTTCACGATGCCCAGAAGCATGATCGCCGCCACCGCCACCAGCATGCCCCATTGCACCGGAGCCATCCGGCTGTCGACCGGTTCCTGTTCCGCGCCGAAATACATGAAATAGACCAGGCGCAGATAGTAGAACGCCCCGATGACCGAGGCCACCGCCCCCGCCACCGCAAGCCAGACCCAACCCGCGTCGACCGCCGCCTTCAGGACGTAGAACTTGCCGAAGAAACCGACCATCGGCGGCACGCCCGCAAGGCTGAAGAGAAGGACCAGCATGGCCAGAGCCTTCAGCGGTTCCTTCACTGCGAACTGGTTCAGGCCGGCGATGTCCGAAACCGGGCGGCCGTCGCGTTCCATCGACAGGATGAAGGCGAACGTGCCGACGTTCATCGTGACGTAGATCGCCATGTAGATCAGAGTGGCCTGCACGCCGTAGGCGGTGCCGACGGCAAGACCGATCAGCGCATAGCCCATGTGCGCGATCGAGGAATAGGCCATCAGCCGCTTGATGTCGCGCTGCCCGATGGCGGCGACCGCGCCAAGGAACATCGAGGCGACCGCCAGCCCGGCCAGAACCTGCCCCCACTGCCCCGGAATGCCGCCGAAAGCATCCTGCACCAGCCGCGCGATCAGCGCCATCGCCGCCACCTTCGGCGCGGTGGCGAAGAAGGCGGTGACCGGGGTGGGCGAACCTTCATAGACATCGGGCGTCCACATGTGGAAGGGCGCGGCGCTGACCTTGAAGGCCAGGCCCGCCAGCATGAACACAAGGCCGAACAGCAGCCCCAGCGGCACGCCGTCCCGCACCGTGGACAGGATGCCCGCGAACTGGGTGGTTCCCGCATAGCCATAGACCAGCGACGCGCCATACAAGAGCAGCCCCGAGGAAAGCGCTCCGAGAACGAAATACTTCAGCCCCGCTTCCGAGGACCGGGCACTGTCCCGCCGCATCGAGGCAACGACATACAGCGACAGGGACTGCAGCTCGAGCCCCATGTAAAGCGTGACCAGATCGGCGGAAGAGATCATGACCATCATGCCGACGACGGCCAGCGTCACCAGGACCGGATACTCGAACCGCAAGAGGTCGCGCCGGGTCATGTAGTCCTGGCTCATCACCAGGACCGCCGCCGCCGACAGAAGGGTCGTCACCTTGGCAAATCGTGCGAAGGGGTCGTCGGTGAAAAGGCCGCCGAACACGGTCCGCTCACCCTCGCCCGTGCCGCCGATGTACAGCGCAAGCGCCACGAACAGCCCCGCCGTCGCCCAGACCAGCGTCGGCGCGAGTTTGTCCTTCGACGTGTAGACAGCGGCAAGCAGGGCCGCCATGGCATAGCCTGCCAGCACGATCTCGGGGAGCAGGGTCTGGAAATCGGCGGGCGTCATTCCGTGGTTCCTTCCTTCAGCGCCAGCCCCTCGGCGGGCTGGGCGGCCTCATAGTCGGCAACCAGCGCGCCGACCGACGGGCCGATGATGTCGGTCACGAGGCTGGGATAGATGCCAAGGATCAGCGTCATCGCGATCAGGGGGGCGAAGATCGCCTTCTCGCGGCGGTCCATGTCGGTGATCGACCTGAGCGCCTCCTTGATCAGATCGCCAAGCACGACCCGGCGGTAGAGCCACAGCGCATAGGCCGCCGACAGGATCACGCCCGTCGTCGCCACGGCGGCAACCCAGGTGTTGGCCTGGAAGATGCCGGTCAGCGTCAGGAACTCGCCGACAAAACCGCTGGTGCCGGGCAGGCCGACATTGGCCATGGTGAAGAACATGAAGACCAGCGCATAGGCGGGCATCCGGTTCACCAGGCCGCCGTAGGCGTCGATCTCGCGGGTGTGCATCCGGTCGTAGATCACGCCGACGCACAGGAACAGCGCGCCCGAGATGAAGCCGTGCGACAGCATCTGGAAGATCGCGCCGTCCACCCCCTGCTGGTTCACCGCGAAGATGCCCATGGTGACATAGCCCATGTGCGCGACCGAGGAATAGGCGATCAGCTTCTTCATGTCGGTCTGCGCCAGCGCCACAAGGCTGGTGTAGACGATGGCGATGGCCGAGAGCCAAAGGACCAGCGGGGCCATAACCTCCGAGCCGACCGGGAACATCGGCAGGCTGAAGCGCAGGAAGCCGTAGCCGCCCAACTTGAGCAGGATCGCCGCCAGCACCACCGACCCAGCCGTCGGGGCCTGCACATGGGCGTCGGGCAGCCAGGTGTGGACCGGCCACATCGGCAGCTTCACCGCAAAGCTGGCGAAGAAGGCCAGAAACAGCATGGTCTGCAAGCCGCCGACGACCTGGATGCCGAGAAGGCTGAACGTCTCGGACCCGAAGTCATGCACCAGGAGCTTGGTGATGTCGGTGGTCCCCGCATCGAAATACATCACGATCATCGCGACCAGCATCAGGACCGAGCCGAGGAAGGTGTAGAGGAAGAACTTGAATGCGGCGTAGATCCGGTCCTTGCCGCCCCAGATGCCGATGATCAGGAACATCGGGATCAGGCCGGCCTCGAAGAAGAGGTAGAACAGCACCAGATCCAGCGCCATGAACACGCCCAGCATCAGCGTTTCCAGCACGAGGAAGGCGATCATGTATTCCTTGACGCGTGTTTCCACGCCCCAGCACGACCAGATCGTGATCGGCATCAGGAAGGTGGTCAGCATCACGAACAGGATCGAGATGCCGTCAACGCCCATCCTGTAGGTCAGGCCCAGGATCCACTGGCGTTCCTCGACGAACTGGAAGCCGGTGTTCGACGGATCGAAACGGAACAGCACGAAAAGCGAAATGACGAAGGTCGCCGACGTGGTGAAGAGCGCAAGCCACTTTGCCCCGGCCCGCGCCGCCGCGTCATCCCCGCGCATGAACAGCGCAAGGATCAGCGCCGCGACCAGAGGCAGGAAGGTGATGATCGAGAGAAGCTGGTTGTCCATCATGCGCCCCTTACTTCGCGCCGCCGAACAGCGTCATCCAGGTGACAAGGGCCACGATCCCCAGCACCATCGCGAAGGCGTAGTGGAACAGATATCCCGACTGCGCGCGACCGGCGAGGCGGGTCAGTGCCGGGATGAGGCCCATCGCCACCCCGTTCAGCGATCCGTCGATGATACTCCCGTCGCCCTTCTTCCACAGAAACCCGCCAAGCCATTTGGCGGGCCGGACGAAGACCCAGTCGTAGAGCTCGTCAAAATACCACTTGTTCAGCAGGAACAGGTAGAGCGGACGCTGCTGCGCGGCCAGGCGGCGCGGCAGGCTGGGGTCGCGGATGTAGAACAGCCAGGCCAGGCCCAGGCCGATCAGCATCGCGACGAAGGGCGAGACCTTGACCCATTTCGGCACCTCATGGGCGGCGGCGATGATGTTGGCGGGCGGGTCGCCGCCCGCGGCCTCGTCGACGCCGAGGCGCGCCTTCGCCGCCGCTTGCTCTTCCGGGGTGAAAGGCAGGATCAGCACCGCGCCCTTGGGTGCCACACCTGCCGCCGGCACCGCGCCAGGTTCGGCCGTGCCGGGGGCAGTTTCCGGCGCTGCCGCGACTGTCGCCGTCCCGCCGGTCCCGGCGGCGGCGGCGTTCCCCTCGACCACCGGAGCTTCGGCTTCGGCAGCGGTCGACGCGGCAGGCTCGGAGGTGGTCCCCAGGGCAGTCTCGGGGGCCGCGGTGGCACCCTCCTCGGCGACCGCGACCGGTTCCATGCCGAACCAGCTTCGCATCTTCGCCTCGTCGCCGAAGAACACCTTGTACCAGATCATGCCGGCGAAAACCGCCCCCAGCGCCAGCACGCCCAAGGGGATCAGCATGGTCATCGAGCTTTCCCGCGGTTCATGGCCATGGTCATCGGCACCATGCGCATCGGGCACCTCATGCACCGCGCCAGCGTGATCGTGATGATCGTGCCCGTTGTCATGCGCCCGGCTGGTCCCGAAGAAGGTGAGGAACAAGAGCCGCCAGGAATAGAAGCTGCCCATGCCCGCCGCCGCGAGCAGCACCCAGAAGGCGAAACCCGATCCGACCCATGCGCTCTCGACGATCGCGTCCTTCGACAGGAAGCCGGCAAAACCGTATTGCGTCAACGGGATGCCCACGCCGCTGGCCGCCAGCGTGCCGATCATCATTGTCCAGTAGGTAAATGGAATCTTCTTCCTGAGGCCCCCGTAGTTGCGCATGTCCTGTTCATGATGCGTGGCGGTGATCACCGAGCCCGCGCCAAGGAAAAGCAGGGCCTTGAAGAAGGCATGGGTGAACAGGTGGAACATCGCCACCGGATAGGCCCCGATCCCGGCCGCCACGAACATGAACCCCAGGTTCGAACAGGTGGAATAGGCGATCACGCGCTTGATGTCATTCTGCACCATGCCCACGCTGCCCGCGAAGAAAGCGGTGATGGCACCAAGAACGGTGATGAAGGCCGCCGCCTGCGGCGCATATTCGTAAAGCGGCGACATCCGTACGACCAGGAACACCCCCGCCGTCACCATCGTCGCCGCGTGGATCAGCGCCGACACCGGCGTCGGCCCCTCCATCGCGTCGGGCAGCCAGGTGTGCAGGAACAGCTGCGCCGACTTGCCCATCGCGCCGATGAACAGAAGGATACCCACCAGGTTCGCCGCATTCCACTCGGACCACAGGAAGGTCAGGTTGGTCTCGGCAAGCTGCGGGGCGGCGGCAAAGATATCGTCAAAGCGGATGCTGTCGGTCAGGTAGAACAGCGCGAAGATGCCCAGCGCGAAGCCGAAGTCGCCAACCCGGTTCACCACGAAGGCCTTGATCGCGGCGGCGTTGGCGCTTGGCTTGCGGTAGTAGAAACCGATCAGCAGATAGGACGCGACCCCCACGCCCTCCCAGCCGAAGAACATCTGGATCAGGTTGTCGGCCGTCACCAGCATCAGCATGGCGAAGGTGAAGAACGACAGATACGCGAAAAAGCGCGCCTTGTAATGCTCGCCCTCGCGCCAGTTCTCGTCATGGGCCATGTAGCCGAAGCTGTAAAGGTGCACGAGCGCCGAGACAGTGGTGATCACGACCAGCATGATGGCCGTCAGCCGGTCCAGCCGGATCGCCCATTCGCTGCCCAGCGTCCCGCTCTCGATCCAGCGCATCAGCACGATCTGCTGCGTCTCGCCGTCGAAGGTCAGGAAGATGTACCACGACAGCGCGGCGGCCAGAAAGACAAGCGAGGTCGTGATGACCTGCCCGGCCTTTTCACCGATCAGCCGCCAGCCGAAGCCGCAGATCAGGGCCCCGACCAGAGGGGCGAAGAGGATGATCGTTTCCATCTGGTCAGCCTTTCATCACGTTCACGTCTTCAACCTCGATCGTGCCGCGGTTGCGGAAGAACACGACCAGGATGGCCAGGCCGATCGCAGCCTCGGCGGCGGCCACGGTCAGGACGAATATTGTGAAGACCTGCCCTACCAGATCGCCCGAGTACGAGGAAAACGCGACGAGGTTGATGTTGACCGCCAGCAGCATCAGTTCGATCGACATCAGGATGACGATCACGTTCTTCCGGTTGAGGAAGATCCCGAAGATCCCGATGACGAACAGCGCCGCTGCCACCGTCAGGTAATGCTCAAGTCCGATCATCGTCTGGTCCCTCTTGGGCTCTCGTGGCCCGAATTTCGTTCGGTGGGGTGGAACCCCACCCTACCCGGCATTCCCTGGGTGGGGTTCTACCCCATCACGATCACAGCCCCTGCCCCGGCTTGACGTCTTTCAGTTCCATCGCCTTGGCCGGATCGCGCCACATCTGTTGCAGCACGTTCTGCCGCTTGATGTCCCTCCTGTGCCGCAGCGTCAGAAGGATCGCCCCGATCATCGCCACCAGAAGGATCAGGCCGGCCAACTGGAACGGCAGGAAGTACCTGTCATAGATCAGCATGCCGAGGGCCCGGGTGTTCTCCATCTCGGCGGGCGCGGGCGCCACCGCCTGTCGCTGACCCTGCGACCCGTCGGCCACCGTCCAGACGCCGACACCGATGGCAACCTGCATCAACAGGACCACGCCGATGAGAAGGCCCAGCGGCATGTAGCGGGCCAGCTCCCCCTTCAGCTCGGCAAAGTCGATGTCCAGCATCATCACCACGAACAGAAACAAGACCGCCACCGCGCCGACGTAGACGATGACGAGAAGCATCGCCACGAATTCGGCCCCGAGAAGCACGAAAAGACCCGCAGTGGAAAGGAATGCAAGGATCAGCCACAGGACCGAATGCACCGGGTTGCGGGAAAGCGTCACCATCAGGCCCGACAGCACCGTGATCACGGCGAACATGTAGAAGGCGAATGCGAAGACGGTCATGCGTCTTTCTCCTCAGGGGTCTCGGCGAAGACGGACTGGGCCACTTCCAGCGCCTTCTGCATGGCGGGCACCCCGCCGAACATCGACATCTGCCAGATCACTTCCGCGACCTCGCGCTTGGTGGCCCCGGCGGCGAGCCCGTTCCTGATCGTCAGCCGCAGCTGCGGCTCGCCCACCGGCCCCAGCACGGTCAAGGCCGCGATGGTGACCAGGAACCGCGTCCGCGCATCCAGACCTTCCGGGTTGAAGGTCTTGCCGAACCACATCTCCAGAAGCTCTTTCGGCATGGCCGGGAAGAACTTTTCAAAGCCCTTCGCATCGACGTTCGCCATGCCGGGGCTGAAGGAGCTGGCCATCTTCTGGCCCTGCTCCATCATCGCGGCGAACATCCTGGCGAAATCTTCGGTCATCAGCGATACGGGGCGTCGATTTCAAGGTTGCGGGCGATCTCGGCTTCCCAGCGGGCGCCGTTCTCCAGGAGTTTTTCCTTGGTGTAGAAAAGCTCCTCGCGCGTTTCGGTCGCGAATTCGAAGTTCGGGCCTTCGACGATGGCATCGACCGGGCAGGCCTCCTGGCAGAAGCCGCAGTAGATGCACTTGGTCATGTCGATGTCGTAGCGCGTGGTGCGCCTTGACCCGTCTTCCCGAGGTTCCGCGTCGATGGTGATCGCCTGCGCCGGGCAGACCGCCTCGCACAGCTTGCAGGCGATGCAGCGTTCCTCGCCGTTGGGGTAGCGGCGCAGCGCATGTTCGCCACGGAACCGCGGCGACAGCGGCCCCTTCTCATGCGGGTAATTCAGCGTGGTCTTTGGCGCGAAGAAGTACTTCATCCCCAGGCCGAAGCCCTTGATGAAATCCATCAAGAGGAAATACTTTGTAGCCCGGGTCCAGTCGATTTGGGTCATTGCTCGATTCCCAGCTTTTCTTCGATATGCTCGACCCGTCGGTCAATGTGTCCAATGGTCGTGGCGAGCGAAAAGATCATGGTGCGTTGGCCAAGGAGTTCCGCTTTCACATCACCAAATTCGCCATGAACCTCATCCTTGAATGCGGCCATGCCCGTCTTCAACGCACCCAGATCTTCTCGGATCAGGCGAAGCTGTTCCAGCACCAGACTGTCGACATTCTCCGCCATCATCAGCCTCCAATCGCCCAGCGGGCCCAGAACCCGCCCAGCACTTCAAACTTGGCCAGGAACGCCACGATCACGACCCAGGCCAGCGACATCGGCAGGAAGACCTTCCAGCCGATCCGCATCAGCTGGTCATAGCGGTAGCGGGGGACGATGGCCTTCACCATGGCGAACATGAAGAAGAACAGCCACATCTTGGCGACCATCCACCACCAGCCGTCGGGCAGCCCTGGGATCGGCGACAGCCAGCCGCCGAAGAAGAGCAGGCTGATGAGCGCGCACATCAGGAAGATCGCGATGTATTCGCCGGCCATGAACAGCAGATAGGGGGTCGAGGAATATTCCACCATGAACCCGGCGACGAGTTCGGATTCCGCCTCGGGCAGGTCGAAGGGCGGGCGGTTCGTTTCGGCCAGGGCCGAGATGAAGAACAGGAACACCATCGGGAAATGCGGCAACCAGTACCAGTTAAAGAGGCCATATGCCCCGTCCTGCGCCGCCACGATGGCGCTGAAATTCATCGCTCCGGTGGAGATGATGACGCCGATGATGATGAGGCCCAGCGATACCTCGTAAGAGATCATCTGCGCCGCCGACCGCAGGGACCCGAGGAAGGCGTATTTGGAGTTCGACGCCCAGCCGCCCATGATCACGCCGTAGACCTCCAGACTGGAGATGGCGAAGACGAACAGGATCGCCACGTTGATGTTGGCCAGCACCCAGCCGTCATCGAAGGGGATCACCGCCCAGGCGAGGATCGCCAGCACGAAGGACAGCATGGGTGCCAGGAAGAACACCGGGCGGTCCACGCCCGCCGGGACGACGATTTCCTTGACGACATATTTCAGCGCGTCGGCCACCGATTGCAGCAGGCCGAACGGCCCGACCACGTTCGGCCCGCGCCGCATCTGCACCGCCGCCCAGATCTTCCGGTCGCCGTAGACGAGGAACAGAAGGCTGATCATCACGAAGGCCACGATCAGCAGCGACTGTGCCGCGATCAGCACCGCCGTCCCGAACCCCGTGGCAAGAAAGCCGTCCATGTCAGTCCCTCATCCTCAAACCGCCAGCCCTACTCGGTCGATATTCCAAGCCTTGCGCATTCCGTCTTGATCCAGCGCATATTGCGCGGCAGCGCAGCGGCCATAGGCCTCGACATCCGCCCGGTCCTTCGCCCCCGTCATCGCGACGTTGAGGCTGACCAGATCCGCGTCGAGAAGGATCGTCGAGACCCCCTGATAGACCGGCACCTGCCCGCGTTCCTCTGGCACCTCTCCCGCCGGGGTGCAAGCCCCCAAGACCGCTGTCGCGGTGCCCAAGGTCGCCAGCAAGGCGAGGCGCTGCGCCATCCGCCTACTCCGCTGCAATCGGAGCCGCAGCGCGGGCCTTGGCCATCGCGCTGAGTTCCGCCATCACCGAAGAGGCACGCGCAATCGGATTGGTCAGGTAGAAATCCTTGATCGCATTGCGGAAGGTGGCCCTGGCCGGGGCTTTCACCGGCAAGGGCTGCCAATCGTTCTCCGGCACCTCGTCGATGCGGCCAAGATGCGGATGCGCCTTCACCAGCGCCGCCCGCAGAGCCGCCAGCGAATCCCACGGCAGTTGCGCGCTCAGTTCCGCCGACAACGCGCGCAGGATCGCCCAGTTCTCCTTCGCCTCACCGGGGGCAAACCCCGCGCGGAAGGCCAGTTGCGGGCGGCCTTCGGTGTTGACGAACAGGCCATTCTCCTCGGTATAGGCCGCGCCCGGCAGGATGATGTCGGCCCGGCTGGCACCCCGGTCGCCGTGCGACCCCTGATAGATCACGAACGGAGCATTGGCCCCGTCGCGGCTGATCTCGACCTCGTCCGCGCCAAGGTTGTAGATCACCTGCGCGCCTTGCGTCGCCATCGCGATCCCGCCCTCGGTCACCGCGCCCACGTCCATCGCGCCGACCCGGCCCGCTGCCGTGTGCAGGACCATGAACTTGGCCCCCGCGCCGGTGGCATAGGCCATCGCCTGGCTCAGCACCGCCTCGCCATCGGCTTCGTTTATTGCGCCCTGTCCGATGATGACCAGCGTGTTGTCCTTCCGGGTCACGCGACTCACCAACTCCACCAGCGCCGCACGATCCGAGCCCATGTGCTTGTAGTCATAGGTCAGATCGACCCTCTCGCCGAAAAGCCCCACCATAGCGCCATTGGCCCAGGCCTTGCGGATGCGGGCGTTCAGCACCGGCGATTCGACCCGCGGATTGGTCCCGATCAGCAGGATCACCTTGGCGCTGTCGATGTCCTCGATACGCGCCGTCCCGACGTAGGCAGAGCGGTTGCCCACCGGCAGCTTGGCCCCATCGGTCCGGCACTCGACATGACCACCCAGCGCCTCCACCAGCGTCTTCAAGCTGTAAGCCGCCTCGACCGGGGCCAGATCGCCGACCAGACCGGCCACCTTC
>NCDY01000071.1 GCA_002280405.1 Rhodobacterales bacterium 32-66-9
GAGGCGGCTTTCAAGGGTTCGGCAAAGCCGGTCATCCGCGCGTCGCCATCATGCGCCTTCACCTCGGCCTTCACCATGTCAAAGAAGGCCATCACATGCCTGCCGCCGTCGGTGGCCAGCTTGCGGCCCACCAGGTCCAGCGCCTGAATGCCGTTGGCGCCTTCGTAGATCATCGCGATGCGGGCGTCGCGGACGAACTGGGACATGCCCCATTCCTCGATATAGCCGTGCCCGCCATAGACCTGCTGGGCCCGCACGGCCATCTCGAAGCCCTTGTCGGTCAGAAAGCCCTTCAGGACCGGGGTCATCAGCCCGACCAGCCCGTCGGCCTCGCTGTCTCCGGCATGGGCGCGGTCGATCAGGGTCGCGCTCCAATAGGCCCAGGCGCGGGCGCCTTCGACAAAGCTTTTCTGCTCCATCAGGCTGCGGCGGATGTCGGGGTGGACGATCAAGGGATCGGCGGGTCCGGTCGGGTTCTTCGCCCCGGTCACCGCGCGGCCCTGCAGGCGGTCCTTCGCGTAGGTCAGCGCGTTCTGATAGGCGGCCTCGGCCACCGCATAGCCCTGCAGCGCCACGCCAAGCCGGGCCTCGTTCATCATCGTGAACATGGCCTTCATGCCCTTGTGCAGATCGCCCAGAAGCCAGCCGGTCGCGCCATCGTAGTTCATCACGCAGGTGGCATTGCCGTGGATGCCCATCTTCTCCTCGACCTTGCCGACGGACACCGCGTTCCGCGCGCCAAGCGAGCCGTCGTCGTTCACCAGCACCTTCGGCACGATGAACAGGCTGATGCCCTTGGTCCCCTCGCCGCCGCCGGGAGCTTTGGCCAGCACCAGATGCACGATGTTCGACGCCAGGTCATGGTCACCGGCCGAGATGAAGATCTTCTGCCCGGTGATCCGGTAGCTGCCATCCGCCTGCGGTTCCGCCCTGGTGCGCAGAAGCCCCAGATCGGTGCCGCAATGCGGCTCGGTCAGGTTCATCGTGCCGGTCCATTCGCAGGACACCATCCTTGGCAGCCACTTCGCCTTCTGCGCGTCCGTGCCGTGCACCTTGATCGCCGAATAGGCCCCATGGGTCAGGCCCTGATACATGTTGAAGGCCATGTTGGCGGAGACGAAGGTCTCGTTCACCGCCGTGTGCATCAGGTAGGGCAGACCCTGCCCGCCATGGTCAGGGCTTGCGTCCAGCGACATCCAGCCGCCCCGGCGCAGGGCCTCGAAGGCTGCCTTGAAGCCTGTTGGCGTGCGCACGACGTCGTTTTCCAGAACGCAGCCTTCCCTGTCGCCCACCGCATTCAGCGGGGCAAGCACGTCCTGCGCCATCTTGGCTGCCTCGTCCAGCACCGCCCCGGTAAAGCTTCGGTCCAGATCGGCATAGCCGGGGATGTCGGCCTCGCTGATCTTCAGAACGTCATGCAAGAGGAACTGCATGTCCTTCACGGGGGCGACATAGGTCGGCATCTGTTCTTCCTCTTCCCGGGGTGGTGCTGCGCCGTGCCGGGCGCGGGTCGTTCGGTGTCGGGTCAGGCTGCCTGCGGCGGGGCCAGGCCCTTGGCTTCGGCCTTGGCCAGCTCGGTCTTCAGATCGGCGATGGCGACCTCCAGCTCGGCCCGCTGGGTTTCCATCACGCGAAGCCTTTCCCTGGCAATCTCGCAAGCGCGCCGGTTCTGCGCGCTGTTCCCGCTGTCCCGGTCATAGAGGTCCAGCGTCTGCCGGATATCCTCCAGGCTGAAACCGAAGCGCTTGCCGCGCTGGATCAGAACCAGCCGCGCCCGGTCCCGCCGGGTGAACAGCCGCTTGGTCCCGACGCGGATCGGGGTCAGCAATTCCTTGGCTTCGTAGAACCGCAACGTGCGCGGGGTAACGTCATAGGCCTCGCACATTGCGCGGATGGTCATCACGTCGGTCGGAATGTCGGTTTTCATGGTCAACTCGTCATGTGGAAGACTTCATTGCCGCGGCAGATGCTGGCCCCGAAGCAAGAATACCAGAGCAGTTGACGCGAACGTCACCGTGACGTCACGTCAGACCCGAACCTGACGTGAAGTCAGCCCGCGTCTGTCAACCCGGACGAGCGCCCGGGCCGCGAGACCTGCGTTCGAGTGGCCGGGAAATCCCGGTCCGAAGCGACGGGCCAGGGCCAGATAGGGCGGGCCTACCGGGCTTGCCTTGGCCAGAGTTGCACCACCGGCGAGGTCGACGGGGATCAGGCCGCCGCCCGCGGGTATGAAGCGAAGGCCTCGTTCCCGAAGCGTCGATTGCAGCCGACCCCGGCTTTCGGAATCAACCAGCGCCTCAGCGACAAGAAGCCGGAGGCGCGCCTGGAGCCGCTGATCGATACCTTCGGCACTCCTCGCTTTGCGGCGCTCGCAGCGGTGGACTTCCAGCCGCACCAGCTCACGGAGCACCGCATCCGGCGTCTCGTCCCTCTCGCGGCACAGCGCGGTGAACCGCCGCCACAGCACATCGTCGCATTGAAAAGCGGTCTCGACCATAGGCCCGGACCCTCTCGCAACAGGGTTGAGACCCCCTTAACCCTTCTTCAGGACCTTCGACCCCAGAAGCTCGGCGATCTGCACCGCGTTCAGCGCCGCCCCCTTGCGCAGGTTGTCGCTGACGCACCACAAGTTCAGCCCGTTCTCGATCGTGCTGTCCTGCCGCACGCGGCTGACATAGGTGGCGAATTCGCCGACACATTCGATGGGGGTGATGTAGCCACCCGGCTCGCGCTTGTCGACCAGCATGACGCCGGGGGCCTCGCGCAGGATATCCTGGGCTTCCTGCCAGTCAAGGAATTCCTCGGTCTCGATGTTGATCGATTCCGAATGGCCGACGAACACCGGCACCCGGACGCAGGTCGCCGTGACCTTGATCTTCGGATCGAGGATCTTCTTCGTCTCGGCCACCATCTTCCATTCTTCCTTGGTCTCGCCGGAATCGAGGAACACGTCGATATGCGGGATCACGTTGAACGCGATCTGCTTGGGGAACTTCTTCGGCGGCACGTTGTCGGTCGGGTTGTAGATCGCCTTGGTCTGGTTCCAGAGCTCGTCCATGCCTTCCTTCCCGGCGCCCGAGACGGACTGGTAGGTCGAGACGACAACCCGCCGGATCGTCGCGCGGTCATGCAGGGGCTTCAATGCCACCACCATCTGCGCGGTCGAGCAGTTGGGGTTGGCGATGATGTTCTTCCTGGCATAGCCGGTGATCGGGTGGGCGTTCACTTCCGGCACGATCAGGGGCATGTCGGGGTCGTAGCGATAAAGCGAGGAGTTGTCGATCACCACGCAGCCCGCCGCCGCGGCCTTCGGCGCGTATATCTTGGTCGCCTCGGACCCGACGGCGAACAGGGCGATGTCCCAGCCGGTGAAGTCGAACGTGTCCAGATCCTTGGTCTTCAAGGTCTTGTCGCCAAAGCTGACCTCGGTGCCCAGGGATTTGCGCGACGCCAGCGCCGCGATCTCGTCCACCGGGAACTCGCGCTCGGCGAGGATGTTCAGCATTTCGCGGCCCACGTTGCCCGTGGCACCCGCGACGACGACCTTGTAGCCCATCGGGCCCACGTTGCCCGTGGCACCCGCGACGACGACCTTGTAGCCCATCGGGGTTCTCCTTGTTGTGTTCCCGAAGACGGGAACGGGCGGCTGTTAGCGCATGGGCCGCGCGGGGGGAAGCGGATTCGTGGGAAAACCTGGGGCGGCGTCAGTCCGTCCGGTCCTGCGACAGAAGATAGACGGCAAGGCCCGCGGCTGTGGTCACGGCGAAGAACAGGAACACCGCAGCATAGGGGGCCGCCGGGGTCGTTGCCGGGGTGGCCGCGTGAACCCAGCCCGTCACGATTTGTGCGAGGCCGACCGGGGCGATGCCGAACAGGTTCAGCAGCGTCACCCCGCGTCCCATCAGATGCGGCGGAAAGAACGCCCGGCCATGGGCGATGACCATGGGAAAGCTGGCCCCGAAGAATCCGGCCGCGACGAGGGCGGCCACGGCCATCCCGGGCGGCCCGGCGGCGAACCACCACAGGACGACCAGCGCGGCCAAAGTCAGCGCATTGCCGCCGAAGATCACCCATTTCCGGGTGCCAAGCCAGCGGTCCAGCGGCCCGTAGGCAAAGTTGCCCGCGACCATCGCCAGTCCGATCCAGAGGCTGATCCTGCCGATCTCGATCTGATCCGCGCCCTGGACATCGGCGAGATAGGGACCGACCCAAAGGCCGCGCAGACCGGCAATCGGAGTGTAGCAGACCGCCATGATCGCCAGAATCGGCCAGATCGACCGGTTCCGCAGCAGATCAAGCAGCGAGCCGTCCCCTGCCGCCACCAGGCGCGGTGGATCACGCACCAGCGCGAGGATCGCCAGCGCCACGGCTGCGGTGATCGCCGCCAGCCCAAGAACGGTCGGCCGCCAGCCGAAGGCCGCGACCGCCGACGACAGGGGCAGGGACGAGGCGACATTGCCAAGCGCGCCGACGCCGATCGTGACACCGGCCAGCGTGCCGAAGATCGCGGGCGAATAGCTGCGTGCATAGATGAAGTAGCTGGCCATCAGGACCGGCGCGCAGCCGACGCCGATCAGCGCCATGGCCAGCTTGATCTGGAAGGCTCCGGTCGCCTGGGAAAACAGGAAGGCCCCGCCCGCGCCCACCGCCATCAGCATCCCGGTCGTCCAGCGCGGTCCAAGCCGGTCGAGGCCTGACCCGATCGGGATCTGCATCGCCGCGAAGGCGAGGAACCACCAGCCCGAGGCCGTGGCAAGATCGGCGGCGGTCAGGCCGAGATCGGCCTGCAGGACCGGCGTCAGCACCGCAAGGAAGGCGCGGTAGAACTGGCTAAGCACATAGGCCAGAAGCAGGGCGACGAGACCGGTGCGCATGTTCCGGGCCCGCGGTTCAGACAGGGTGCGGGGTCAGCGCCCGCCCGTGGATCGGCAGGCGGACAAAGGCCGAGAACGCCCCCACGCCGACGCCGATCCACCAGACCGGCGTGAAGGACCGCGTCAGGATCGTGCAGCCGGCGATCAGGACGGGGGTGAAAAAGCTGGCCTTGGGCATTCCGGTCTCCGGTTCCGGCCCGGAAGGTGCGCGCAGGACCCGGCAGGGTCAATCGCGATATTGTGACCGTTACAGGACCCGTGCCCAGCCGGTCCTGGCCGCCGGTTCTGGCCGCCGGTTCTGGCCGCCGGTGCGGCAATTCGTTGCGCAACTGCCGCAGATGCGCGGATTATGTCCGGGTGCGGGCCTTTGCCGCGGCACGGGGCTTTTGTCCGGCCTGCGGTCTGGGTAAGGGCCGGTCGGATCAGCAGCGGAGGCCGGGATGACCGAATGGTGGCGAGGCGCGGTGACCTATCAGGTCTACCCCCGGTCATTCCAGGACTCGAACGGCGACGGGGTCGGCGATCTGCCGGGGGTCACGCGGCGGCTGGGCCATCTGGCAGCCCTCGGGGTGGACGCGGTCTGGCTGTCCTCCTTCTTCCCAAGTCCGATGAAGGACATGGGCTACGATGTCAGCGACTATTGCGACGTCGATCCGGTTTTCGGCACGCTTGCCGATTTCGACGCGCTTGTCGCCCGCGCCCATGCTCTGGGGCTGAAAGTCATCATCGACCAGGTCCTGAGCCACACGTCCGACCAGCACCCCTTCTTCTCGACCAGCCGGAAAGACCGGGTGAACGACAGGGCCGACTGGTATGTCTGGGCTGATCCGCGTCACGACGGCACCCCGCCCTGCAACTGGCTGTCGGTGTTCGGCGGCAGCGCCTGGACCTGGGACGCCCGGCGCAAGCAGTATTACCTGCACAACTTCCTGGCCTCGCAGCCCGACCTGAACTATCACACCACGGCCGTGCAGGACTGGGCGCTGGACACCATGCGCTTCTGGCTCGATCGCGGAGTCGATGGTTTCCGCTTCGACACGGTCAACTACTTCTTCCACGACCCGCTGTTCCGCGACAATCCGGCCGACTACCGCGTGAAGGTCGAGCCCGAGGGCAATCCCTACAGCATGCAGTATCACCTGTTCGACAAGAACCAGCCCGAGAACCTCCTCTGGATGGAACGGATCCGCAGGCTTCTGGACGAATACGGAGCGGCCTCGGTGGGCGAGATGGGCGAGGCGCACCACGCCATCCGCATGATGGGCGAATACACCGCGCCGGGGCGGCTGCATCAGTGCTATTCGTTCGAGCTGATGGGCTACGACTTCACCGCCGCCTTCTTTCGCGACCGGGTCGGGGGCTTTTTCAAGGGCGCACCGGACGGCTGGCCGATGTGGGCGTTTTCCAACCATGACGTGGTTCGCCATGCCACCCGCTGGGCCCGGCACGGGATCAGCGTCGAGGCGGTGGCAAAACAGGCGGGGTCGCTGTTGCTGGCCTTCGAGGGGTCGATCTGCCTGTGGCAGGGCGAGGAACTGGGCCAGACCGATACGCCGCTCGACTTCGAGGAACTGACCGACCCGCAAGGCATCGCTTTCTGGCCCGAACCGCTCGGTCGCGACAACACCCGGACCCCGATGGTCTGGGACGCATCGCCCAACGCGGGTTTCACCACAGGCACGCCCTGGCTGCCGGTCAAACCCGAACAGGCCGCCCGCCATGTCGCCGGGCAGGACGCTGCGCAGGGGTCGGTGCTGGAACATTATCGCTCGGCGCTGGCCTTCCGGAAAGGCTCGGCAGCGTTGCGCGCGGGCAAGACCAGCTTTCTTGTGCTGCAGGAGCCCGTGCTGGGCTTTGTCCGTGGCGAAGGCAAGGGCGCGCTCATGTGCCTTTTCAACCTGTCGCCAGTGGCACTGGCGGTGACTGTCACAGGCGTCGGCGCGCCGGTCGGGCCCTCGCTTCACGCTGTCCTGCAAGGTGACCGCCTGACCCTCGGCCCCAACGCCGCCGCCTTCCTGCCGGTGACGGGCACGGTTGCGGTGCAGAACTGATCCGACCCAAGGAGAGCGACAATGGCCGAAGCCCTGCCAGACTGGACCCCGCGCCCCCGGCCGGATCGCACGACTCTGGCCGGTCGCCATGTCCGCATCGAACCCTTGCAGGCCGCCCGCCACCTGGATGGCCTGTTTGCCGAGGCCGCTGTGGCCGATACCGCCGCCGCCCGCCGCTTTGCCTGGCTTCCCGAAGTGCCGCCCGCTTCGTGCGCCGACCTGAAACTGTGGATGGACAAGGCCGAAGCCAGCTTCGACCCGTTGTTCTTTGCGCTGATCGACTTGGCGACGGGCCGGGTTGCCGGTCGGCAGTCGCTGATGCGGATCGACCCCGCGAATGGCGTGATCGAGATCGGCAACATCTACTGGGGCCCGACCGTTGCCCGCAAACCCGCCGCGACCGAGGCGCTGTATCTGACCGCGCGCCATGTCTTCGACGACCTCGGCTATCGCCGGTTCGAATGGAAATGCAACAACGAAAACGAACCGTCGAAAAAGGCCGCGGTCCGCTTCGGTTTCCGGCATGAAGGCGTCTTCCGCCAGCACATGGTCGTCAAGGGCCTGAACCGCGACACGGCCTGGTTTGCGATGACCGACAAGGATTGGCTTGCCCTGAGGCCGGGCTACGAGGCCTGGCTTGACCCGGCGAATTTCGATGCCGAAGGCCGACAGCGTCGCCGGCTGAACGACCTTGCGCTGCCGAAACGCTAAGAATTTTCTGGAAAATTCTTGGCGTTGCCTCGCCGCGCCACCCAGATTTGGCCAGCCTGGCCCAAATGTTTCCCCGACGTGGGCGCGGTCGGGCTGGTCGAAGGCCTGGCGGAGCGCGGCGGCGACGACGGTGTGCCGGTGATCAGGGTGGCCATCCTCAACCGCTTCACCGCCCTCGGACCACCGCTGACAGGGCGCACAGGATAAATCCTTGCGGGAAAAGGGTCACTCCAGCCTTCACCCGATTTGCCCTACAGGACCGCTTGTTGCCCGCACTGCCTCGGCAACTGCCGCCGCCAGCCCCGGCAAGGCCTCCGCACTGAGGTCGTCGCCCGCGACTTCGGCCACCGGTACCGCCATCCGCGCCCGGTGCTTGCCATAACGGGGGTCGTAGTGCCGCTCCATCAGGCTGTCGGCCAGGGCCGCATGCTCGCCCGCTGCCGCGAGTTCCAGCCACGCCTCGATCACCGCGGCGGTGTGCAGCGGTGCCAGAAGACCCACCGTCGCCGCCAGCCGCCCCGCATCCGCCGTCAGGTCCGCATAGGCCCGCGCCAGATATGCCGCCCGCGCCTCCCGCGGGGCCGCAATCGCGACGCGCGGGGCTGCGACCATCGCCTTCCAAAGTGCCGGCGGCACCCGGCAATCTCCGATTTTCGAACTTTCCGCCTCGACAACCACCGGCCGCGCGGGGTCCAAACCGCCCAAAGCCGACGCGAGCGCCGCTTCGAAGGCCTTCTGAGACGGCTGCGGCCCGACCGCGCCAAACAGCGATCCCCGGTGCCGGGCAAGGCCCTCAAGATCGATCACCTGCACCCCGAAGGACGGCAACAGGTTCAGGACTTCGGTTTTCGCCGACCCCGTGTTCCCGTCCAGCACCACGACTTTCGCGCGGACTGGCGTGTCGTAAACCTCCCGCACCACCAGACCGCGCCAGGCCTTGTAGCCGCCGGCCAGCGTCTCCACCCGCCAGCCGACCTGGCTCAGGATGGTGGCGAATGACCCAGATCTCTGTCCGCCTCGCCAGCAATAGACCAGAGGCCGCCAGCCCCCCTGCTTGTCCGCGAGCGGCCCCTGCAGGTGCAGCGAGGCGTTCTTCGCCACCAGCGCCGCGCCGATTTTTCGGGCAGTGAAGGGGCTGACCTGCTTGTAGATCGTCCCCACCCGCGCCCGTTCCGCGTCATCCAGAACCGGCAAGGAAATTGCTTCGGGCAGGTGGTCCTCGGCGTATTCGGCAGGCGCGCGCACATCGATGATGTCATCGAAACCGTGTGTCGCCAGATCGGCAAGAGAGGTCAGGGTGATCGCCATCCTGCACTCTTACCGACCCCGGCAGAAAGGTGCCAGCCTGCGCGATTGTCCGGTTCTCTCCATCCGCACACGACCGGATCGGCGCGGCACCGGCCGAAGAGGCTGCCGCAGGTCAGGCGTCGGCCCACCTATCGGTTCCAGTCATGAAAACGGGGGCCACCGGCCCCCAAACTCGTCACGACCGGTGTCCGCTGGTCAGGCGGGCATCATTACGGTGTCAATCACGTGGATGACCCCGTTCGAGGCACCCAGGTCAGCCGAGCTGACGCGCGCCGCGCCGACATGGACGGACCCGTCCTTGCCGGTGACGGTGACTTTCTCTCCGCCCAGGGTGGCAATCTCGGCGGTCTTGTTGGAGAATTCCGACGCCATGTGCTTGCCCGAGACGACATGCAGTTTCAGGATCGCCGTCAGTTTGGCCTTGTTGGCCGGCAGGACCAGGTCTTCGACGGTGCCCTTGGGCAGTTTGGCGAAGGCGTCGTTCGACGGGGCGAAGACGGTGAAGGGTCCGGTTCCGCCCAGCGCAGAGGTCAGGTTGGCCGCAGAAAGTGCGGTCACAAGTGTCGAGAAGGCCGGGTTTCCGGCTGCAGTTTCAACAATGTTCATGAAAGTCCTTTTGTGCGGACGGATGGCCCGCTTCCCTAGACATGGGGCGTGGCAAAGCGATTGTTAGGGGCGTTTGGGCATTATCTGCCGTGGCGCAGCGACGTCGGCGCTTTCCAGCCGGGCCGCCGGGGTTCCGTCCCCGAAATGGCCGGGACACGCCCGTAGGAGCAGGGCAACCGAAGTCCGAATGGCCGCGACCAACCTACTGATTTTATGCATTCCGGAATCCGCACCACGCGCGGTGCCGTGCCTACCAGCCCGCCTCCAGGCGGTCCACCAGCGCCCCCAGCATCCCCCGGCAGCGTTCGATCTGCTCGACCGAGACGAACTCGTCCGGCTTGTGCCCCTGCGCCATCGACCCGGGTCCGCAGATCACCGTTGGCACCCCCAGCCGCTGATCGAACAGCCCGCCCTCCGTCCCGAAAGCCACCTTGATCGTCCCGTTCGCCCCGGTCAGCCCTTTGACGAACCGCACCACATCGGCATCCGTCGGCGTGCCAAGGCCCGGGTAGTCCCACAGCCTTTCCACCACGATCGCCGCTTCCGGAAACTCCGCCCGCAGCGGGCTGACGATCCGATCCGCCTCCTGCTCCAGCCGCAGGATCAGCCCTGCCACATCCTCCCCGGCCAAGGACCGGATCTCGAAGTCCAGCACCGCCTGGTTCGGCACGATGTTGACCTGCACGCCACCCGACATCTTCCCCACATGCAGGGTCGTATAGGGCACGTCATAGTCCCCGTCCCGCAGCCCCGAGGCCGCCACTTCGGCCTGCAGCCGCCGCACCGCGCCCAGAAAGTCGGCCGCCAGATGCAGCGCGTTCAACGCCAGGGGAGCCAGTGCCGAATGCCCCTCTCGCCCCCGGCATGTCGCCCGCAGCGCCACCTTTCCCTTGTGCCCGGTCGCGACCTGCATGCCCGTCGGTTCCCCCACGATGCAGAACCGGGGCTTCACCGGCGCGGCAGCGAGAAGGTCGATCAGCGAGCGCACCCCGATGCAGCCGACCTCCTCGTCATGGGACAGCGCCAGATGCAAGGGCACCCGCAAGGGCCGTCGGGCTGCGTCCAGCATCGCCTCTACCGCGCAGGCCACAAAGCCCTTCATGTCCGCCGCCCCGCGCCCGAAATACCGGCCCCCTGCCTCGGTCAGTGCAAAGGGCGGCACTGTCCAGTCCTGCCCGTCGACCGGCACGACATCGGTATGTCCGGACAGCATCACTCCCGACATGCCCGATGGCCCGGTCGAGGCAAAAAGGTTCGCCTTGCCGCCTCCGGCGTCGGGCACCAGCGTCACGACAAGCCCGGCCTCTTCCAGCACGTCCCGCACATAGGCCATCAGCGCGACGTTCGGTCGGTGGCTCACCGTGTCGAAGGCCAGAAGCCGCCCCAGAATCTCGCGCATTGCCGTCTCCCTTTTTTCCCTGCTACCGCGAAACGGCGAGGCCGGAAAGCGCCCGCTGCCTGATGCCGGGCGCGGACCACGGTGCAGTCGATCATCCGCAGCGCATCCGATGGATCCCTTTTGCGAACAGCTTGCAGAAAGGTTTTCGGGCTCAGGTCACGGTCAGGTGTGGAGTGCCGGATGTGATCCGGCCAATGATCGCGGCATCGTGACCCGCGCCCATCAGGTCGGCGAGTATCGCTCTGGCCTGATCCCATGGCACGGCAGCAAGCAGGCCCCCTGCGGTTTGCGGGTCGGTGAGGAGCTGCGTGCGCGGGTCTTGCGGGACGGTCATCCGCCAGGAGACTGCGGCGAGGTTTGCCGGTTGCAGGGATGAACCGTGGCCCGTCTGCGCGAGGTCGAGCGCGCCGGGCATCAGGGGGATGTCGGCGAGGTGGATCGCGGCGGAAGCGTCCGAGGCATCAAGCATTTCCAGAAGGTGACCGGCGAGGCCGAAGCCTGTGACATCGGTCATGGCATGGGCCAGGGGGGTGAGGATCGCAGCGGCGCTACCCTGCGCGCGGGTCATCTGATCGACGCAGGCGGCCCAGATTTCGCCCACGAGAAGGCCGGGGGGCCGGGCCAGGGCCATTTCGGCGGCGAGGATCGTCCCAGAGCCGAGAGGTTTCGTCAGGATCAAGGCGTCGCCGGGTTTTGCGCCGCCTTTGGCGATCACTCTGGCAGCCGTTCCAGTGACAGTGAAGCCGATGGTCAGTTCCGCGCCTTCGGTCGAATGACCTCCGACGACATCGGCCCCGGCGGCGCGGAAGGTGGTCGCGGCTTCCTCCATGATCTCGGCCAGCACGCGGGTTTGCAGGGCGGGGCCGAGGGGTGGCAGGGTGACTTGCGCGAGGGCGACCTGCGGGGTCGCTCCCATGGCCCAGACATCGCCCAGCGCGTGAAGGGCGGCGATGCGGGCCATAAGCCGCGGGTCGTGGCAGAAGGCGCGGAGGTGATCGGTGGTGAGGACCTGGACGCCGTTGGGCGTGGTCAGGACGGCGGCGTCATCGCCGGGGCCGGAGCGGACCTCGGGGCGACTGGGCGCGGGGAGGGCGGCGAGGGCTTGGGACAAGACCCCAGCGCCAAGTTTTGCGCCGCAGCCGCCGCAGAGCGGACGCCGGGTCAGGTGGGTGGCAAGGCCGTCGGCGGCCTCGGCCGGGGCTTTCGGCGCGGGCATGGCCGGGTAGGTGGCGAAGCGATCCATGAAGCGGCTGTCGATGCGGTCCTTGAGACGCCAGAGGCGGGGGCCGGTGGCGGAGAGGTGCCATTTTTCGGCCAGGGCGGTCTGTGAGCCGAGGGAGATGAGTTTCAGGTAGTCGGACTGCGGGCGGAAGGGTTTGAGCGGCTTGCCGGTCAGCGCGGCGCGAAGGTTGTGGGCCAGGATGGGCGCGGCGCGGACGGCGAAGACCCCGGCCTTGGGGCGGGGGTCGGGAAGGCTGGAGCAGTCTCCGGCGGCGAAGATCAGGGGGTCGGAAGTGCGCAGAGTGGCGTCGGTGCGGAGGAAGCCGTTCTGGTTGTCGAGGCCGGTTGTGGCGAGCCAGGGGTGCGGGCGGGCCCCGGTGGCGGTGAGGGTGAAGTCGGAAGGCAGGGTCTCGCCGGAGCCGAGGGTGACTGCCTTGGGGCTGATGGTCGTGACTTCGGTGGCGAGGCGGAGGGTGATGTTCGCGCTGCCGAGATGGCGGCGGAGGGTGTTGCGGGCTGTGGCGGTAAGCGTCGGGAGGAAGCCGGCGGCGCGGTCGATCAGGGTGACCCTTGCGTCGGGGCCCAGCCGGTGGGCGGAGGCGAGGGCAAGCTCGACCCCGCCAAGGCCGGCGCCAAGGATGATGATCTGGGGCGAGGCGGGGCGGCAGGCGAGGAACGCCTCCCACGCCGCGGCATAGGGGCCGAGGGGTTTGGCGGCGATGGCGTGGGGCAGGCCGGGCAGGTCGGACGTGATGCCGATGTCGATGGCGGCGAGGTCGTAGGGCAGGGGCGGGCGACCGGCGAGGTGGATCAGGCGATTTTCGCGGTCGATCCCGGTGGCGCGGTCGAGGATCAGCCGGGCACCTGCGAAACGGGCGAGGCGGACGAGGTCGATCATCAGCTCCTCCCGCCGGTAGTGCCCGGCGATGAGGCCGGGGAGCATGCCGGTGTAAGGGGCGACGGGGTCCGGGTTGACAAGGGTGAGGCGGGTGCCAGGCAGCGGGTTCATCGCCCACATCCGCAGGACCAGCGCGTGGGTATGCCCGCCGCCGATCAGCACGAGGTCCGTGATCTTGGGGAAGTCTGGTGTCATCGGGATCTCGCGGTCGGGCTGGGCGAGGCTTAGCGGAAGGCGCGCGTCTGGGCCAGCGTCCATCAGGTGGAGCCGCTGGCGCGGCAAGCCTTCTGGGTCGCCTGCGCGGCCTTCGCCGCTGGTCTCCGCGGCGCTTGTGGGGCGGTTCGGGCCGGATCTCGGGCGGTGCGCGCTTGGCCCGTGCGGGATGCCTCCGGCGGGAGTATTTGTCGAAGTGAGCAAATTCCTAGAAGTGCGGGGCAAGCAATGCACCCCGGCGGTCGGCACCACTACAGTGCGAAGGGAGAGCTTCCCACGCCGCCGGGGCGACTTGCCCACTTGCGGTCATCGGGACTCCTCCCTGTACCGCCCGGGCATGACATCAGGAGGAGGTAAAGACTTTCTGAAGGGGATTTGCTCACTTCAAAAATACTCCCGCCGGAGGCGTCGGCATCGGCCACGTGCTGAGGGGTTTCCGCACTTGTCCGCGGCAGCGCCGCCGAGCGGGGGCTCGATGCCCCCCGAGGTGGCCCCCCTTTTCAGGCAGCCTCCAGCCAGGGGCGGAGGAGTTCCATGGGATGCGAGCGCAGCGTCAGGCGCATCGCCACGTAGTCCTCGACCACGGCTTCGCCCATCGTCATCTCGCGGAAGGCGACGGCGGGTTCCGTGATCCCCTCGCCGTCCATGTCGGTGGCGAAAAGGGGGAGGGGGGGGCCTTCGGCCAGCGCCTCGGCGGACCAGAGGGCGTCGCGGCGGGCGAGGCCGAGGGCGGCGAAGGCGTCGGCTTCGGCGAGGCGCGTCAGGGTTGCGGGGCTGATCCCGGCGCGGCGCCAGACGTCCTCGACGGTCTGGTAGCCGTTGCCGCGCGCGCCGGTGATCCAGCGGGCGTCCTCTTCCACGATGCCCCTGATCTGGCGAAAGCCGAGGCGGAGCGCCAGTTCGGGCGGCTGGCCGGGGCGCAGATCGGGGCGGTCGAGCCATTCCATCCGGTTGTCCCAATGGCTCGCCTGGATGCA